>NZ_JAAFZC010000001.1:2407216-2766521 GCF_010614805.1 Pseudooceanicola aestuarii | reverse complement strand
CCTCGCCCCCGAGAACACCGCCCAGCAGACCGTCGTCACCAAGCAGACCACCGAGAAGGCCGTCGTCGCCAGTCACGCCGCCCAGCAGGCCATCCTCGCCCCCGAGGACGCCGCCCAGCAGACCGTCGTCACCGGTCAGACCACCGAGAAGGCCGTCGTCGCCAGTCACGCCGCCCAGCAGGCCGTCCTCGCCCCCGAGAACACCGCCCAGCAGACCGTCGTCACCAAGCAGACCACCGAGAAGGCCGTCGTCGCCAGTCACGCCGCCCAGCAGGCCATCCTCGCCACCGAGGACGCCGCCCAGCAGACCGTCGTCACCAAGCAGACCGGAGAGCAGGCCGCCATCACCGCCGAGCAAACCGCCGAGCAGGGCGTTTTCGCCGTCGACACTGCTGGTACCTTCGACGCCCAGCAATCCTTCGAGCGCCCCGTCAACCAGATCTTCCACAGCGCCCAGGACATCGCCCTGGCCCAGCTCATCGAGCGCGCCGTCAACACCGTCCAGCGCACCTTCCAGCAGGTCGTCGACCCCGTCCAACGCACCTTCGACGATGGCACCACTGCCCAGGACCGCGTCGGTCGCGCCGCCCAGAAGGTCATCCAGGGCACCGCCCAGATCACCCTGTTCCAGAGCGGCAAACCCGTCCTCAAGCCCTTCGGCCAGAGAGGCGCCCCCGGTGGACAGGCCACCGTCAAGCTGGCCCGCCAGGCCGTCGGCATTCGCGCCGTCGCTGACCAGCGCACCATCCACGACACCGCCCAGCAGCTGGCCGGTCCCGGTCAGAACCTCGCCATTTCCGGCGGATTCGGTGAAATCCTCGATGCCGGTGCTGACACCGTCCAGAAGCTCTTCCACCCCGGTTTCGACACCGTCGAGCAGACCGCCCTCGCCGTTCAGAATGCCGTCGACAGTCGCCAGCAGATCATCGACCGCACCCCCGATATCGCCGTCATTCAGGCTGTCGAGCGCTGCCCCGGCACCGCTTTCGGCCGTGCCACCTGCGCCTTCGGCCCCGTTCAGGGTCTCGTTGGTCAGGCTGGAGTCTTCGGGCTCCGAAGGAGTGGTCGGATCCGTGGGATCGGTTGGATCCGTGGGATCGGTCGGATCCGTGGGATCGGTCGGGTCAGTAGGGTCGGTCGGGTCCGTAGGATCGGTCGGGTCCGTGGGATCGGTCGGGTCCGTCGGGTCCGTGGGATCGGTCGGATCCGTGGGGTCGGTCGGGTCCGTCGGATCGGTCGGATCCGTGGGATCGGTCGGGTCAGTAGGGTCGGTCGGGTCCGTAGGATCGGTCGGGTCCGTGGGATCGGTCGGGTCCGTCGGGTCCGTGGGATCGGTCGGGTCCGTGGGATCGGTCGGATCCGTGGGATCGGTCGGATCCGTGGGATCGGTCGGGTCCGTAGGATCGGTCGGGTCCGTGGGGTCGGTCGGGTCCGTCGGATCAGTCGGGTCAGTAGGATCGGTCGGATCCGTGGGATCGGTCGGGTCCGTCGGATCAGTCGGATCCGTGGGGTCGGTCGGGTCCGTCGGATCAGTCGGGTCCGTAGGATCGGTCGGATCCGTGGGGTCGGTCGGGTCCGTGGGATCGGTCGGATCCGTGGGGTCGGTCGGATCCGTGGGATCGGTCGGGTCAGTTGGGTCGGTCGGGTCCGTGGGATCGGTCGGATCCGTGGGGTCGGTCGGGTCCGTCGGATCAGTCGGATCCGTAGGATCGGTCGGATCCGTGGGGTCGGTCGGGTCCGTGGGATCGGTCGGGTCCGTGGGATCGGTCGGGTCGTCATCCGAACCGCCGCCACCCAGGGCAGCCGCAACGGCACCGGCGCCGCCGACACCCAGAATGCCCAGCATCTCATCGTCTACGGCAAAGGCAGCCTCTTCACCCGCGACGGTTCCCGCCATCGATGTCTGCCCGGTCACACCGCTAGGGCCGCCATCGGCCAGAACCAGAGAACTTACCTCCCCCTCGGGCCCGGTGACGAAGAAATCGGTGATGCGGTATTCATCCCCGTTCTTCAGTCGCACGACAAGGTTATCGCCTTGCTTCACATATTGCAGAACGTCGTCCTGCATGGCCTCGATCCGAAAGACCGAGGGTTCCTCGGCAATGATTTCCGTAACGCTCATTTGTGCTGTCCTCCAACAAGTGTTCCTGCTCGCTTCCGGTCGCGGCCCCGTCGCGTCGCGCAGCGGGAAAACTTTCAGCGGGGCATAATCTACATTCGATACATACTTTCGATATTCAAGTATCTTACGTGAATCAAGTCAATTGCGCCGGCGCAAGACCGGTGAAAAATCGAAATCTTTCTTGCAAGCTGTTGTTTTTGAAAAGAAAGAGGTGTGCAGTGATTGTTATACCTGTCGTCGATCAGGCAACATTCACCGCATCGCTCGGGGATTGTTCACGAGTTCCGAAATTTCACCTCTGGGCAGAAACGGCTGAACAGCACCGCAAGCCGGGTCCGGACTGCTATCAAAGGACGGTGATTCGGATGGACCTCCCGCTGGGCGGCCTTAGATGATAGCCCTGCTGCCGAATGCCGCACCGCCTGACCGGTCGGGCGCACAGAGAATGGAACAGGAAAGCGAGCCCGCCAGATGGCACGACACGACAGCGACCCCGACACCGGCGGCCCCCGCAGCGCCACGCGCATGACGCTTTTGACCCGGCTGCTCAGTCGGCGGGGCGATCCCGTCCTGGTTCTGGACGAGACCGGCATGGCCCTGACCGGATCTGCGCCGGGGCTGGACCTGCTGCCCAGAGCCACGAAAATCGCCGCCGACCGACCCTGGTCCGAGCTGCGCGCCGCCTGCCCCGACGCGCCCGAAGCCCTGCGCCTGACTCTGCACATGGCAGACCAGCGGCTGGCCGCCCATCTGTCGCGCCTGGACACCACCGGGGGCAAAACGCTCTACCTGCTGGAACCGCGCGCTGAGCGCGTCAACCGCGTCAACCTTTTTGCCACCATCGCCCACGACCTGAAGACCGAGTTGCAGGGCATCATGGCGGCCAGCGACCTGCTGGCCACCGCTCCGACGACAGAGGCCCCGGCGCTGCGCGACACCATCCTGCGCGCCGCGCGGATCGCGCTGGAACAGGTGGATCAATGCCTGCAACTGGCCCGGATGGATCATGGCGAGGCCCACCAGCAGGCCACCTTGCTGGCGCCGGACCAGATCTTTCGCGACACGACCGAACGCCTGCGCCCGCTGGCCGCCGCCAATGGCAACCGCCTGCATTACCAGGGCGAGGTGCGGCCCACCCAGGTCATCGGCCAGACCCGGCTGGTCAATCCCATCCTTCTGAACCTGTTGGGAAATGCCATCAAGTTCACCCATAACGGCGATATCCGCATCTCTCTGCACGGCGCGCCCCTGCCCGGCGAGCGTCGGCGGTTTACCCTGGAGGTGCAGGACAATGGCGCCGGCATCGACGCGGGCGATCGGGCGCGCTTCCTCAATCTGTTCGACACCGGGTCCGAGGACGGCGCGGCCGCGAAGGGCACCGGCATCGGCACTTTCGTGGTCCGCGAGGCGGTCACCGCGATGGAAGGAGAGCTGAGCTTTCGCGACACGCCCGGCGGCGGCACGACCTTCACCGCCAGTTTCATCCTGCCCTTGCCGCAGACCCTGCCCGACGATCCCCACACCCTGCCCCGTCCCGAGGACACCGCCCCCGACCTGCTGGCCGGGCGCCGCATCCTGATCATCGAGGACAACGCCACCGTCGGAGCCTTGCTGCGCAGCACCCTGACGACGGCAGGCGCGCGGGTCGATCTGGCGGCCACCGGGCGCGCCGGGCTGGCGGCGCTGCGCGGCTCTGACCATGATATCGCGCTGATCGACATGAACCTGCCCGATCTGGACGGGATCAGCCTGGTCAGTCACCTGCCCGCCCCGCAGGACCGCGCCGCAACGCCGCGGCTGGTCGGGCTCAGTGCGAATACCAGCGGTGATTGGGATGCGGCCTGCCGTGCCGTGGGCATCACCGAATTGCTGCGCAAACCGATGCCCCCGGCGGAATTGCGGCGCCGCCTTGCGGGGCTTCTGGCCACCCCCCCGGTCCCTGCACCGCGCCCGGCCGCCCCCCTGGGCGAGGCCCATCGCCACCTGCACGAAGAAATGGGCGCCGATATGACCCGGCGCTATGTCACCGGCGCATTGGAGGAGGCCGAATCGCTGGTTGGCCGAATCGAGCAGGCCGGCCTGACGCCCGAGGGCCGGGCGGATCTGCACGCAGCCCTGGGATCGGCGGGGATGACCGGCCTGACACAAATCGAACAAGGGTTTCGGCGGCTGCAAGCGATCACGAAAGTGTGTCCGGAAAACAGCGATGCGGTAAGAATATCCCTAAAAATATTGCGAGATGCCGTCACAACCACTAGAAATTGTGCCCTAGGTGGCGAGAATGCCGGTATACAAGAGTAACAACCGTGGTTCCGCGGGGCGGGCCGGACGCCAATTAGCGTCGGACCCTCCATCCCGTCAAAGGCCCGGGCGCGGCAGGACGTCTCCTGTTTCCGCCCGGATTCGCGAAGGGTCGCCAAACGGGGAACCTTATTTGTTTGCCTCCGTTCAGCATTGATCCAGATCAACAACCAGCATTTGGGCTGCATGTAAAATGCCAGAAGAATAACGGGACATCGAATGACCAACGCCGCCCCTTCCCTGAACTCCCTGCGCGTCCTTGTCGCGGATGATCACGAGATGCTTCTCGAGATGATCGACATGCACCTGTCCGGCCAGCCGGATATGGAGGTAACGACCGCCAAGACACTGGGCGAGGCGCTGGACGAGGTCGCGTTGGCCGGCGGGTTTGACTTGGTTCTGCTTGATCTCAACATGCCCGGAATGAACGGCATGACCGGCCTGCCCAAGATGATGGCCGCCAACAAGGGCAAGCCCGTCGCCATTTTCACCGGCAATCCGCCCCTGCGCATCGTCGAGGAAATCGTGGAGGCCGGGGCCTCCGGCATCGTGCTGAAAACGACGCCCTTGCGGACGCTGGCCAACGCCATCCGTTTCATGGCGGCGGGCGATCAATACATCCCGCGCGAACTGACCTTCCGCCGGGCCGACGAGAAACCGCAGAACGATACCACCCTGTCGGTCAAGGAAATGGAAGTTCTGGGCTATTTGGCGGAAGGGCATTCCAATCGTGACATCGCCTCCGCTCTCAGCCTCGCGGAACCGACGATCAAGATGCATGTGCGCGCCATCTGCACCAAGCTGGGCGTGAAGAACCGCACCCAGGCCGTGGTCACGGCCAAGGATCTGGGTATCGCCTGACCCCTGCCGGGTGACCGCCGCACAGCCCGTGCGCCTTTGATGGGCAGGCGGGCCGCCCCCGGATCAAAGACGCCGGATCCTGCGCGCGTTGCGCCGACGACGGCGCAGGTGCAACACCCCAGCCAGCAGCAGCAGACCGCAAATCGCCGCCGCACTGGCAAGGGCGGCGATATGCAGCGGCAGGCTGACGGCCAGCAGAAACCCCCAGAGGATCAGGCCCAGCAGACCAGCCAGGCAGATCGCAAGCGTCATCTCCGCCTCCTTTCAACACCGGCGCGGCATGCAGGCATAGCCCATACTTTAGGATATATAGCAAGTCATCGGATAGAGAATCAGCCTGAACCTGTCAACGGAGCCACCGAAATGGCGCAGGAATTTGCCGAAACCTCCTAGCCCAGAGGGCAGTACAGGTCGCAAATCATGCAGAACGAATGGTCATAAAGCATTGTTATACAGAGTAATTTTGTGATTGCTCCCTGAGGGTTCCGCACGGAGCCCTCACTCCACGAAAACCGCTGGAATCTTTATATTGACCACCCATACTTTGGGATGTATCAATATCTCACAGAAGCGGCCATCCGGCGTGGCGGCCCGAGTGTGAAGGAAACGAAATGTCCATTTTCGAACGGAGCTTCGGCCTGAATTCCGCAAAGGTCATGACGCCGGCCCCTGGGGTCCCCGCTTCGGCAACCCCAGCTTTCCCCCCTCTGCAAGATGCGGAAATCGCGCGGGTCGACGCCTTGGCGGCCGAACTCGCGCAGGATCGCATCTTTCGGAACGGGCTCGCCCTGTACTGCGGGCCTGCCGACACCGAACTGGCCCGTTACCGTGAATGCGTGGCGCGCCTGGGCGGCAATCTCGTGGCGCTGACGGATGCCGAACCCCCGTTGGACTGGATCGAACGGCATGCGGATGCCTGTGACCTGGTCATCATCGACGCGGAATTCTACGGCGATCTCGAAGCCACGATCGACATCGCACTCTACCTGCGCCGGGCCGCACCCGGTTTGCCGATCATCATGATTTCAAGTGATGTCGGCGGCGATGACTTTACTGCTGAGCGTATGATGGCGTGTGACGCCACTCTTAAGTCCCCCTGCAATCGGGCACGTCTTGAACAAGCGTTCAGGGCCGCCTTGGACAATAACGCTCATTACTGTGAGGCACGTGGTGTTGCTGTCCCAAGGGCATCACGCGTCTAACTGAGGTGCCGCGAGCGCGTTCACCCTAATATCGCTCGCGGCACCATTTTTCTGATCCCTCCGGCACCGGGTCTCTCTCCCCGGTGTCAGCGGATCGGGCCATGAAGGGCGGGTGTTCTCCCTGATTCTTTCTTGCCCCTCTATCTGTCGTCAAGGATTTTGCGTCGATTTCGACCTATACCATATGAGTAGTTGCAATCATAAGATTAGCTCGTCTATCAAAAGACTAGTAAATTTTTGTCGCCGGGAAGACGGCGTGGTGACAGTGGAATGGGTCGTATTGACGTCCGCAGTTGTAATTCTGGCGACAACCGTCGGGGCCATTCTGCTGGAGGACGGTGAGGGCAGTCTTATTGATGCTGTCCGGGAGCTGATTTCCAGGGCGGCAACTTCCGCCGCGGACGATTTGAGCTGAGACACAGCAAGGCCCGCTGTCCCCCCCTGACGGATCACCCGCACGATGTCGTGCCCGGCCAGCTGAGAGAGGTGCCATGCGCCGCAATGTGATCACTTTTCTGGCCACCGGCCTGGTATTGACCGCGCTGTCGGGCGCAGGGACCTATGCGCTTTTGTCCAATATGAACGGGCGGTTGCAACAGGCCCAGACCCGGCTGGACGCCTATGGCCAGGCCCCTGATGTGCCCGTGCTGGTGGCTGATGTGGCCCCGGGCGCGCCCCTGACCCCGGATCTTTTCCGGATGGAAACGATCGCCGCCGAATACCTGCCCGCCAGCGTCATCCGCAATCTGGATCTGCTGGACGGCACCGCGCCCCGCGCCACCCGTGCGCTGACCGCCGGGGCGTTCCTGCTGGCCTCTGACCTCAGTATCGCGGCGGATCGCAACTGGGGCGAGGTGATGGTCCCCTTCGGCCAAAGCGCGCTGGCTCTCGCCCCGCATAACCTGGCCGATTTCGCGCCGTCGCTGACCCCGGGCGACCGGATCGACGTGTTCTGGCGGGGCCCGCAGGAGGCGGCGGAGACCCGCGTGATCGCAACCGCGATCCGCGTCGCCGGGCTGTCCCGGCCGGAGAGGTCAGGCGAGGCCCCCGATCCCGTGGACGGCGCGGGCAGCGCCACGGCTCAGCCCGTGGCGCTGGTCGTGACCGCCCCGTCGGAAACCATGGCCCGGCTGGTCGCCGCGCAGCAGGAGGGCGACATCTTCATCGCGCCGTCCAACCAGCCGCTGGACCTGAACGCCCCGACGATTCAGGCCACCCGCACACAGATCGACGCGATGCCTCATCTCCAGGCGCCGCGCCAATGGCAGCGTGTGACCACCCGGACCGCACCGGCGGAGGCACCGCTGGGCCTGCCCTCGCCGCCCTCGCTCCGGCGCGCAGACGTGGCCGCGCCCGACCTTGCTCCCGACCTGCGCTCCGACAGCCCCGACGCCCCCCAGCTGGAAGGGCGCGAGGGCACCGACACCCTGCGCGAATTCCTTCAAGCCTTGCCGGCCCGGCCGATTTCCGGCACCTGCCAGCTGACCGTCGTGCGGTCGGACCGGAAGTCCACCGTGGAAGTGCCATGCTGACCGACCCGGCGCTGCGGGTCTGCACCCTGGCCGACGGGGTCGAAACAACGCTGCTTCTGGCGGAGGCCCTGGCCCTGCTGCCCCCGCACCGCCGCGAGGATATCGGGATCGGGGACGATCAGCCCACGGGCGCGGACCTGCCCGAATACGACCTGGCCCTTGCCGCGCTGGCCCCCACCGACGCGCAGATGCGCCCCGAGGCCGAGGACACGCTGACCCGCCTGGCCGCCCGTGCCCGCCTGCTGGTGCTGCTGGCCGATCCGGTCACCGCCGGCGCGTTGTCCCTGCCCCCCGGCTGCAAGGTTCTCCCCCCCCAGGCGCTGGCCGGGTTGCCGGCGCTGGTGATGGCGGCGCAGGCACCGGCCGACGCGCCGGCCACCGGCGGTGACCGCGCCGATCCGGACCGCACCCGGCGCCGCGCCGCGCCGATCCGGGCGCTGGTCTCGCGGCTGAAACCCGGACGTGCGCCCGCCCCCGCCGCCGCGCCGCAGGGCGCACGCCTGGCCGATGTGCTGGCCCGCCCCGACAGCCTGATCGCGGTGCAGGGACTTTCGGGCGGGGTCGGCGCCACGACGCTGGCCGTCAACCTGGCGGTTCAACTGGCCGAGGCCCGCCCGCACGAAACCACCTGCCTGATCGACGCCAACCCCCAATTCGGCACCGTCGCGGCCTATCTCGACCTGGCGGAAAACCACCGCGTCACCGATGCCTACCTGAATCCGGGCGCGCTGGATGACGAATGTTTCGAACAATGCCTGACCCCGTGCGGTCCGAACCTGATCGTACTGCCCGCGCCGGACCAGATCCTGCCTCCCGACGCCTTGTCGGGGCCGGAGATGCGGCACTTGCTGCGGCTGGCCCGCACCGCCGCGACCCATGTGATCGTCGACATGCCGCACACGGTAACCGACTGGACCGGCGAGGTTTTCAGCACGGCTGAGGCGGTCCTGGCCGTCGCCACCCTGCAAATCAGCGCGGCGCGCAACGCCAGGGCCCTGCGCCAGCTTCTGGCCGAGAGCGGCGTGACCGGCCCACCGGTGCATTACATCCTGAATCGCGCCCCCCGCGAGCGTGACACGGATTGGCAAGACCGCCGCGAGGTGTTCGAGACTGGTCTGGGCACAACGCTGTCGCTGGTCCTGTCCGACGGCGGAGCCGAGGTCGCCCGCTGCGGCGATCTGGGCGCACCGGTGACCCGCCAGGCCCCGCGCAACCCGCTGTCGCGCGACCTGCGCCAACTGATCGACGCCGCGCGCCGCAGCACGGCACAACCCGCCCATGTTTGACAAGTTCCGCCAGTCCCGCGCCCAGCTGACAGGTCAGCCCGCGCCGCATGACGCCGCTGCCCCGCCCGCGCGCGCAGAGAATGCGGGGCCGCCCCCTCAGGCGGCACCGGCCGGCGCCGCCCCCGCGCAGGCAGCCCCCTCCGCCCCGGCGGAGCCACCCGCCAACGCGGGCAACGCCCGGCGCCGGGAGACGCTGACCCAGGTTCGGCGCGAGGTGCACGAAACCTTGTTGCGCACGCTCAACCTGTCAGCGCTGCAAAACGCCTCCGAGGCCGATATCCGCCAGGAAATCGCCGATATCGTCAAGGAAATCGCGCCCAGCCAATCCATCGTCCTGTCGCGCAGCGACCGGGACGAGATCGTCGACCATCTCTACTACGAGGTCATGGGCTTTGGGCCGCTGGATCTGTTGATCAAGGACGACACGATCTCCGACATCCTGATCAACGGCCCCGAAAAGATCTATGTCGAGAAGGACGGCGTGCTGCGCAAGACCGACATCCAGTTCACCGACGAGGCCCATCTGCGCCGCATCCTGAGCAAGATCGTCTCGCTTGTCGGGCGGCGGGTCGACGAGATGAACCCCTATGTCGATGCGCGCCTGCCAGACGGCTCGCGCATCAACGCCATGATCGCACCGGTGGCGGTGGACGGCACGCTGGTGTCGATCCGAAAGTTCCGCCGCGACAGCCTGACCCTGGACCAGCTGGTGGCCTTTGGCGCGCTGTCGGACAACATGGCGCGCTACCTGCGGGCGGCGGTGGCCTGCCGCTTGAACATCGTGATTTCCGGCGGCACCGGCTCGGGGAAAACGACCCTGCTGAACGCCCTGTCCGCCCATATCAGCCCGCGCGAGCGCATCCTGACGGTCGAGGATACGGCGGAATTGCAGCTGCAACAGGACCACGTCGGCCGCATGGAAAGCCGCCCGCCCAATATCGAGGGCAAGGGCGAGGTCACGCAGCGCGACTGCCTGCGCAACGCGCTGCGGATGCGCCCCGACCGGATCATTGTCGGGGAGACCCGTGGCGACGAGGTGATCGACATGTTGCAGGCGATGAACACCGGGCACGACGGGTCGATGACCACCGTTCACTCCAACTCTGCCCGCGATGCCGCCAGCCGGCTGGAGAACATGGTGGCGCTGGCCGGGATCGACATTCCGCTGCCGGCACTGCGGCGGCAGATCGCCTCCGCCGTCAACCTGATCGTGCAGGTCAGCCGATTGCAGGACGGCACGCGGCGGCTGGTCTCCATTACCGAGGTCACCGGCTGCGAAGGCGATATCATCTCCATGCAGGAGCTGTTTGCCTTCGAACACCAGGGCGTCGACCCCGATGGCCGGGTAGAGGGGCAATTCGCACCCAGTGGCGTGCGGTCGCATTATTCCGACCGGTTCCGCCGCTGGGGCAGCGAATTGCCCGCCGATATCTATGGGGGGCCGGTCTGAATGGGCCCGCTGGCCGCCCTGCCGCTGTTGATGTGCCTGGGCGCGGGCTGCATGGTCTATGCGCTGGTCCTGCACCTGCGGCAGGGCGCGGCAGATCGGCGGCGGCGCATCCTGGAACGTTATGCCGCGGCCGGCCTGCCCCGGCCACAGACCAGCAAGGCCGGGCGGACCACGGCGGATAGCACGCCCATCCCTCCCCCCCGCGAAGGGCCCGGCAGCGCCGCCACGGCCCGCGCGGCGGGTGGCGGCCTGCGGCACCGGCGCCCGGCCCTGCGGTTTCTCAGCCAATTGAACGGCGGCACGGGCCTGGTCCGGTGGCAGGACCTCCGGGAGGTGCCGCGACTGCTGAAACGTCGTGATGCGCTCCTTCTGCTGTGCGGGGGGACGGCGATCGCCGTGACCCTCGCCGTGGTTATCGACCTGCCGGTCGGGGTGACGGCCCTGGCCGGGGCCGGGCTGGGACTGGCGATCTTTCGCATCCTGCACCATGTCCGGCGCCAGCGTGAACTGACCACCATCGCGGAGGACGTGCCCGATGCGCTGGAAAGCATCGTGCGCGCCCTTCGCGTCGGATCGCCCATCAACAAGGCCCTGGCCATGGTCGCGGAAGCCGGGGATGGCCCCATCTCCCGCGAGTTCGGCGAGACGGCCCATGCGATCAGCTATGGTCAGGACGTCGTGACCGCCCTGCATGACCTGGCCGCGCGCTGCGCCAACCATGATCTTCTGTTTCTCGCCACCGCCGTGGCCATCCAGAACAACAGCGGCGGCAACCTCGCCCAGGTGATCGAGCGGCTGTCCCGAATCTGCCGCAGCCGCCAGCAGCTGGATCGCAAGGTCAGCGCCATCACGTCCGAGGCCAAGTGGTCCGGCAATTTCCTGTCGGTCTTTCCCGGTCTCGCCGGCCTCTGCCTGCTGATGTTGAACCCCAATTATTTCGATGAGGTTTACGGCACCCCGATTTTTCTGCCCATGATCACGTTGGTCGGCGCGCTATTGCTCGCCAACCTGGTGTTCATGCGCCGCCTCGTCCGCCTGAAACACTGAGATCGTCGCCATGTCGCCCCTGGACAGCACCATGCCCGCCCTCCTGTCATTGACCACCGCCATCGGCATGGCCTGCCTGATGGTGGGGCTGTGGCTGGCCTTGCGCCGGATCCTGGCCGGGCCGGTAGTCGCCCGGCAGGCCGGTCTGCGCCATGCAACGCCGGGGCCGTCGCGCTGGCGCGACCTGGTGGGCGGGCTGATGCAATCGCGCTCCGAAGAGGCCCGCGCGGCACAACGCAAGATGCTGATGCAGGCCGGGCTGGACGGGCCCAACGCCCTGTTCTATCTGGCCCTGGCCAAGCTGGTGCTGGCCCTGCTCCTGGCCCTGATCTGCGCCGTGGTGATGACGCTGGACTGGGTACAGCTGCGCCTGTCACCGACGCGCCAGGGGGTGGTGATTCTGCTGGTGGCGGTGATCGGCTTCATTCTGCCGTCGATTCTGGTGCGCAATGCCGCCGACCGTTACATCGACCGGATCGCCCGCGCCCTGCCCGATGCGCTGGACCTGATGCTGGTCTGCGTGGAGGCCGGGCAATCGCTGGATCAGGCGCTGGTGCGGGTAGCGCGCGCGATGCATGGCATTCACCCGGACCTGGCCGAACGTTTCGCCGCCACCGCCGAGGCGCTGAAAGCCGGCGAAGATCGGCGCGCCGCCTTCGACCGGCTGGCCTGGTCCACCGACAATGCCGATCTGAAATCCTTTGCCGCCGTGGTGCTGCAAGCCTCTGCCATGGGCACCCCGGTGGCCGAGACGTTCCGCGTCTATTCCGCCGATCAACGCGATCGCCGGTATCGCCGGGTGGAGGAACAGGCCAACATGCTGCCCACCAAGATGACGCTGGGCACCATGGTGCTGACCGTGCCGCCGCTGCTCCTGTTGCTGCTGACACCGGCGATGTATCGCATCCTGAATTCTTTCTGACATGGACCGCATTGGCGCCCCCCAGCGGACAGGCCCCGGATCGCCGGGGTCAGCCGTGCCCGCCCGCAGCGTTGCCTCGGCGATCTGCCTGCTGTGGTTCTGTGCGGCGGGCGGCTGGTTCGGCGCTGGCCGGGCGCTGCCTCTCATTCCCGCAGAGGCCCCGGCCCTGACGCTGATCCTTGCCGCCGGGCTGTCGTTGGGCTGGCGCGGCGGCCTCTGGTCACGGCTGCCGCGCCTGGTGCAGATCCTGATTGCGGGCGCGGCCGGAACGGCGGCGCTGCTGGGCGCGGGATTGCAAAGCCCCCTGCCGCTGATGCCCCTGGCGGCGCTGACCCTTGCGCTGGCGGCAGAGGGCGCGCGGACGATCGCCGCCTCTCTCCCCGGCCGGGCGCGGCGTCCGGTGTCGGGCCTGGCACCGGCGGCGGAGATGGCGGCCCAGCTGGCGGTTCTGCTGACCCTCGCCCGCTGGATCGACGCGCCGTTGCCGGGATCGCCGGGCGGTGTGGCGCGGGCGGTGGTGCTGATCGGATTGGCCCAATTGTTGCTGAGATTGGGATTGCGCGCCCAGACGGCCACCCTGCCCCGGCCCGGATGGCTGCTGGCGATCGCAGTGCTGGCGATCCTGGCGGTCACGCTCCTTTCGGGCGGGTGGCCGAATTTTCCGGGTGCACTGTTGTTGCCGCTTGCCGGAGGGCTGATCCTGCTGGGCCTGGGGCTGCGTGGCGCCTGGCCCGCCGCCACCGCGCTGGCGGGGATCGCGGGGCTGTCGCCAGCTCTGGCCGGGGCGGTCCCGGTCCTGCCCCCCGGCCCGACGCTCTTGCTGGCCGGCATTGCTATCGTGTTGATCCTGCTGGAGGATCAGGCCCGCACCGGGGCCGATATCTACCGTGACGCAGCGCGCCTTGCCCACCTGCGCGACCGGCTGGACGATTTGGACACCGGGTCCGACGGCGCCGCGCTGACCGGCGGACGGCTGGTCCATGTCGACGTGGCCCAGCGACGGGTCTGCCTGCCCGCCGGCGGACGGCAGGTCAGCTTTGCCCAGCTTTTCGCCGAGACGCCATCGGCGCAATTGCTTGACCTGCTGGATCGGCTGCACGGCGACGCCGCCGATCCTGCTCCAGACGCGCCGCTGGAGCTGCCCTTGCGCGGCGGCCTGCTGTCGGGGGCGCAGGATGCGCCCGCCACCCCGCACCGGCTGATCATCCTTGAGCGGAGCAGCCAGGGCGCCTGGATCGGCCTGCAACAGATCGCGGAACTCGCCGTGCAGAAGTCCCGCGCGGACCGTTTGGAAACCCTGCTGACCGGCACCCTGCTGCGCGAGGAACGCCTTCTGTCCGTCGCGTCGCATGAATTGCGCACGCCTGCCTCCGTCCTCGACATGCTGGCCGAAGAGCTTGAGGACGGCACCCCCTGGTCCGACGTCGCCGACACCTTCGGGCAAAGCCTGCGCCGCATCCTGTCGATCCTCGACGATCTGCGCCTGCAAGGTGGTCCGCAGGAGATGCAGGGCGGCCAACCCGATTTCACCCTGCGCGAACTGGCCCTGCACCTGGACGACACATTCCGCGCCGCCGCCCGCGCCAACGGCATCACCCTGCGCCTGTCCCTGTCGCCGCGCACCGACACGCTGATCCGCTCCGACTACGCGCGGGCCTATGTCGCGTTGTCGAAGCTGCTGCACAATGCGATCGTGCATTCCAAGGCCACCGAAGTGGTGCTGAGCGCCTTTCTCACCCGCAGCAGCGGCACCGCCTGTAGCGTCACATGGGAGCTGCGCGACAATGGCACCGGCATCCCCGCCGACCGCGCGCCGGGGCTGTTCGCGCCTTTCGACACGCTGGGCACCGGCCGGGGCACCGAACAGCCGGGCCTGGGCCTGTTCACCGCGCGCAAGGCCTTGCGCATGATGGGCGGCGACGTGGTATTGAAAACCGCCAGCGCCCCGTCCGAGCAAGGCGGCGGCTGCACCTTTGTCGCCACTCACCCGGCGCAGCTGGCACAGGCGGAAAAATACCGCACCTACCCGCAGGAGGACCCGATGGACGGACATTCGAAACCCTATCCCGACCGCACGATCCTGCTGGTGGAAGACAACCAGATCGTCGGCGAAATCACCGCCACGCGGCTGAACCGTCTGGTGGGCAAGACGGTCTGGGCCACCTCCGGGACGGAGGCCCTGGAGGCCTGGCGCGCCGACCCGCCCGATCTGATCCTGGTCGACCAGCTTTTACCCGGCCTGCTGGGCTCGGAGCTCATCACCCGCATCCGGGCGGCCGATGGCGAGGTGCCCATCGTGGGCGTCACCGCCTCCGCCATGGGGACCGAATGCTTGCAGCTAGAGCGTGCGGGGGCGAATTACGCCGTGGAGAAGCCGCTGTCCTTTGTGCAATTGAAGAAGATCACCAGCGAATTCTTCCCCGACCCCGAATAGCGGCCAACCGCCCCTGTTGGTGGCCGAGCCTCGGGCCCATCCCTTCTTTCCATTCGTTTCATCTGCTTTGCGTTTCATCCGCCGCCGGGCCTGCCCCCTGCCCCTGCTGCAATACTGGGTCGGGCCTGACCGGGCTGGGCCGGCAACGGATCATGCGCATTGATGTTGCGGCAAGATAACGCGACGGCCGCGCTCAAGCCGGCAGTCACAACCCGCCGTCGCGGCTATTCCTCCCCCCTCCCTCCGGGTGCATCGTCCCGGCCGTGCCTCCCGGTCCTTCGTCCCGCGCCTCGGCCTCCTCTCTCTCCGTTCCCGCCACCTGCCTGATCGCACCTCACCACGGCGCCATCCCGCGTCAGGGAAGCGCGCACCAAGATCTTTTCCCATCTTCGCGCGCCTGCGCACAGATCCCGCGCCGGCCGTGCGCGCTGTCTGAGGCGCGAAACCTAGACGATCGGTCTAAAGGTACCTACCTCCAGCTACATGAACGAACCGGCCAAATCAGATCTCACCCGCCGCCGCATCCTGTCCGCAGGGCGATCCCTGGTGATTACCCACGGGTTCGGCAGCCTGGGCCTGTCCCGGATCCTGTCCGAAAGCGGCGTGCCCAAGGGCTCCTTCTACTATTACTTCACCTCCAAGGAGGCTTTCGGCCTGGCTATGCTCAGCGATTATGTCGCTGACTACCTCGAACGTTTCGATGCCCTCGCCGACAGCCCGGAGAGTGCCGGGGATCGGCTTCTGCGGTTCTGGTCCGCCTGGATCACGGCCGAGGACGGAGGCATCGCCAGCCAATGCCTGGTGGTCAAGCTGGGCGCCGAGGTCGCGGACCTCTCTGACGGGATGCGCCGCATCCTTGACGACGGCGTCGGCCAGTTGGTTCATCGTATCGCAGCCCTTCTGCGCGAAGGGGCCGATGACGGCTCCCTCCGTCAGGTGGACGATCCCGAGACCGCCGCCCAGATGCTGTACGCCCGGTGGCTGGGGGCTGCGATCCTGTCGAAACTGGCACGGAACGACCAGGCGCTGCACAACGCCCTGAAGGAGACGCGGCAAACGTTTTGCCCCTGATCCGCCAATCGCCCTGACCATGATGTCGTGACGAAGCACTCTCCTTGTCATCGTTGCGGCACCGATTCTCACATGAAAAAGGAAACAAATCATGAAATCCGCCCTGCACGACAAATTCGGCGAACCAACCGATGTTCTGACCCTGCGCGACACAGATCGCCCGACCCCCGGCCCGAACGAGGCGCTGGTGCGCATGGTGCTGTCACCGATCCACAATCATGATCTTTGGACAATTCGCGGCAATTACGGCTACAAACCGCCCCTGCCCGGTGCCATCGCCGGGTCCGAGGCCCTGGGCATCGTCGAGGCCGTGGGCCCCGCAGCCGACGCCACCCTGGTTGGCAAACGCGTTTCCGTCGCCGGTGTGCACGGCACCTGGGCGGAGTTCTTCACCGCCCCTGCCGACGGCCTCCTGCCGCTGCCCGATGCGATCTCAGACGTGGCCGGCGCCCAGCTGATTGCCATGCCCTTCAGCGCGATCTCGCTGCTGGAAACGTTGCAGGCGCGCAAAGGCGACTGGATCATTCAGACCGCGGCCAACGGAGCTGTGGGGAAAATCATGGCAATTCTCGCCAAATCCCGCGGAATCAACCTGTTGAACCTGGTGCGGCGCCCTGATGCGGTGGCGGAGCTGGAAGGGCTGGGCATGGACAATGTCCTTTCCACCTCGGAGCCTGATTGGCTGGACGCCGCGCGCGCCATTCTGGGTGAGGCTGGCGCCACCTCCGCCATCGATTCTGTCGGCGGCGCGATCTCCGGTGACCTGGTCAGCCTGCTGGGCCGCGACGGCGAACTGGTCGTCTTCGGCACCGCAACGGGCGCCCCGATGACCTTGTCCTCCGGCGACCTGATCATGAAGCATATCTCGGTCAAGGGGTTCTGGGGGTCTCGCGTGTCCGCCGACATGGCCGCCGAGGACCGCAAGCGCCTGCTGACCGAACTGGTAACGCTGGTCGCCACCGGCGAGATGGAGCTGACAGACGGCGGCACATTCCCTCTGTCCGACGTAACCCAGGCGCTCACCTCCGCCCTGACCCCCGGTCGCAGCGGCAAGATCATGTTGCGCCCCTGAGCGGCGCTCTCCCCCCGGCGCATAAGACCGCCGGGGGCGAAGCCATATGGCAAAGTAGCTCCAATTGCGCAGAAGAGTCCGGTGGCGGAATCTGGAATTCCTTTCCAGATTCCGCCACATATCATTTCCGAAAATCGGTCTACCCATCGGAGGAATGAATTTCCGAATGTATCGAAACACATTCTCCGAAAATGGGCCGGCCAATATGAATGGATCACGGTACGGCTGTCCGTGATCTTTCGTGGCCCGACCTGGAGAGACCGACCGAACAGTTGAAAACACCAGCGTCACCAGCGTGTTTTCCAGGAAATCGTGAATGTGACATTTCGATGACCGGGTCGCGAGAGTTTTGCAATTTCCCACTACTGTGCTCCAAATTCCCGGCCCGCCGCAATCTTGGGCGCCCCGGAGGTCACATTGGCAAGATATCGCCTAATTCAGGACTGTGCCGTTGCCAAACCCACCGGTAATGACGCATCTGAAACATGGGGATTGCAACCGATTTTCATACTTTACTCACAAAGCGCTCTCTCCTAGGAATACTTTAAGTGTCGTCACGCTGCCAGTCGACATGGTCATGACACAGATGCTCGGGGATATCCGGTATGACCCAAATCAGTACGCGCTGGCGGTCCGAGGCGCGGGCGGCGGAACAGACTTGCGCCAAGGATGCCTTGCCCCGGCTGGCCCGCGCGCCTGTGCCTGCCGTGGCGGCCCGTCCGGGCGTAGTGAAACGCGCGGCGGATATTGCGCTGTCGCTGCTGCTTCTGCCTCTGCTGGCTCTGGTGTCGCTTTGCCTTCTGGCCCTCAACCCGATGTTCAATCCCGGAAGGCTACTCTTTCTTCAGATCCGCATGGGCCATCGTTGCGAGCCCTTCGTGATCTACAAGTTTCGCACCATGACCGATGTCGCCGAGATCCGGCGCAGCGCCGATGATCCGCTTGAGGTCGACCGGATCACCCGGCTGGGCAGCCTGCTTCGCAAGACCCGGCTGGATGAACTGCCGCAGATCATCAACATTCTGATAGGGCAGATGTCCTTTATCGGGCCACGCCCGGACAGCTATGATCACGCTATGGTCTACCTCGACAAGATCCCCGGCTACCGGCGCCGCCATGATGCGGTTCCCGGCATCACCGGTCTGGCCCAGACCGAAGTCGGCTACGTACAGGGCATCGCGGCAACCCGTCGCAAGGTTGCGGCGGATGTGTTCTACATCCGTAACTCCGGTTCCCGGATGGAGATGTGGATCCTGTGGCGCACTTGCGTCACGGTTGTGATGGGTCGCGGAAAGTGACCTTTCGGCCAGTTCGGATCCGCGACTTGCCTTGATCGGTCCAGTGTGAAATGTCCCAGATCGTGAACAGACAAGTACGGTGGTCATGCGCGTGAAAGATGATGTCCGGCCCGGCATGGGTGGCGCCCACGAACGTATCGAAGATGACGAGATCGATCTTCTGGAAATCGTCCGGACGTTGTGGCGCGGCAAGCTTCTTATCCTCTTGGCGATGCTGGCCGCTCTGACAGTTGGCGCAACTTATGCGGTCGTTCTGGCAGTGCCGAAATACGCCACCTCCACCACATTGATGCTGGAAGCCCGGGGCGATCAGATCGTGGATCTGCAAAGCGTCGTCTCCGGCGTCTCCGCCGAGACGGAAAGCATGAACACGGAGCTGGAGGTGATCACCTCCCGTGGCCTGATCGCCAAGCTGGTGCGCGCGCTGGACCTGACCATGGATCCGGAATTCAATCCTTCGCTGCGGCCAGAGCCGGCGATCTCTTTGGGTAAGATCATCGCTGCCACCAAACGCCTTGTGGGAGTGCCGGTCACTTCGGAAGATGCGCCGAGCGAACTGAATATCTTCAACAATACCGTGGCCAGGGTTCGACAGGCCGTGACGCCCAGCGTCCAGCGCAACACCTATGTTTTCACCATCCGGGTCGAAAGTTGGTCGCCGCAGAAATCGGTGTTGATCGCCAACACCTTGGCGGAACTCTATATCGAAGATCAGGTCGACGTGAAATTCCGCAAGACCGAACAGGCGGCCAGTTGGCTCTCCGATCGGGTCGTCCAGCTGGAACAGGAGCTGAAGGACAAGGAAGAGGCGATCAGCCAGATGCGCGGCTCGTCGGAATTCGTCGATCCCTCGGGTCTGACCGCTCGCAACCTACAGCTGAGCGAAGCGCGGCAACGGGCGTCCAACCAGGTGGCCGAACGCGCCCGAAGCGAAGCGCGGCTGGACAGCCTGCGCTCTGCCCGCGCGGCCAATGATCTGGAGGCGATGCTGGAGGCCGCCGATGATATCGGGCTGCGCCGCATCGCCGAACGCGCCCAGGGTGACGCCGTGCTGACCGAAGGCTCCGCCTTCCTGCAACGCTACGACCAGATCGTCGACCGCGCCGAAATCGACCTGCAACGCGCCAGCAGCCAGGCCGAGGCGTTGGCCGGTGCCGTCGACCGCCTGCAAGAGGATTTCGCCCGTCAATCCGACAAGCTGACCGAGTTGCAGCAGCTGGAGCGGGATCTTCAGGCCACCACGGTCCTCTACGAGACCTTCCTGACCCGGCTGAAGGAAACCACCGTTCAGCAGGGCATCCAGGGCGCCGATGCGCGGGTTCTGTCGGAATCCGTCAATGGCCGGAAGGTTGCGCCGCGCACCGGCAGGGTCCTTGCCATGTCCGGGGTTCTCGGACTGATGATCGGTGCCGGGATCGTACTGCTGTACGAGATGACGCGCCGGGGCTTCCGCAGCACGGACGAGCTGGAGGCCGCAACCGGCTACCCCGTGCTGGGCCAGGTGCCCAAGATCGCGCTGAAGGCCCGGCGCAACCTGATCAACTACCTGCGGACCAAGCCGACCTCCGCCGCAGCGGAGGCGGTGCGCAACCTGCGAACGTCCATCCTGCTGTCGGATCTCGACAATCCGCCGCAGGTCATCATGTCAACGTCCTCCGTCCCGGGTGAGGGCAAGACGACACAGGCGGTCAGCCTGGCGCAGAACCTTTCGGGTCTGGGCAAGAAAGTCCTGCTTTTCGAAGGGGACGTGCGCCGCCGTACCTTGAACGAATATTTCACCACCGAGGCCACAGCCGGTTTCATTTCCGTGCTCAGCGGTGATGTGGATTTCCGCGACGCCATCCAGCGATCCGATGAGCTGGGCGCCGATGTCCTGCTGGGGCAGAAGTCGAATGTGAACGCCGCCGATCTCTTTGCCTCCGACAGGTTCCGCGAGTTCCTTGAGTTCCTGCGGAAGCATTACGACTACATCATCATCGACACCCCGCCCGTCCTGGTGGTGCCTGATGCCCGGGTCATCGGCCAGCATGTCGATGCGATCATCTATTCCGTCGCATGGGACCGGACCAGTCGCAACCAGGTCACTGACGGGCTGCGCGCGCTGAGTTCCGTCAACTTGCGGGTCGCGGGCACCGTGCTGGCGCAGATCGACGCCAAGGGCATGAAGCGTTACGGCTATGGCGGCCGCTATGGCGCCTATTCGCAATATGGCAACCGGTATTACGACAATTAGGCTGCCGCCCCATCCCATGGCCAGCCGGCGATCCTGAGGATGACCGACATGCCGCGTACCCGGTTTGATCTTGTGCAGGCGCGGCCGACATGAGACTAACCTTGCGTCGCACCTGATCCTCGGGTTCCCTGCCCCGCCGTATTGGCCGGCGCGAACCGGGCCCGAGGGCCGTGTGCCTGCGCGGGTGCGCGGGTGCGGTGCAGTCCAAGAAACCGAACAGGGATTTTCCGATGACACCCATTGCTTCCCCGCTGCGCGGCGCCTCCCGCAGGTCCGCTGTCACCCTTGCCGCCACATCTGTCCTCGCGCTGTCGGCCGCGGCCGGATTTGCCCAGGATTTCAACCCCGAAGCGGTGGTGAACATCGGCTCTCTCTACGAGCCGCAGAACCTGGACAACACCGCCGGCGCGGGCCAGGGCATCAACGAGGCGTTCAACGGCAATGTCTACGAGGGGCTTTTCGTCCTGACCGACGCCGGTGATGTCGAACCCCGCCTGGTTGAAGATTACACCATCTCCGAGGATGGTCTGACCTATACCTTCACCCTGAAGGACGGCGTGACCTTCCATTCCGGCGATCCGCTGACCGCCGCCGATGTCAAATCCTCGATCGAGCGGGTAACGGCCGAGAATTCCGCCAGCTCGCGCAAGCGGACGCTGGCGGTGATCGACGCGATCGAGACGCCGGACGACCGGACCGTGGTGATCACGCTGAAATCGCCCTCCATCTCGCTGCCCTACAACCTATCCTACGTCTGGATCGTCAACGATGCGGCCACGGATATCAGCGCCTCCGAAGACGGCACCGGCCCCTATGTGCTTCAGGAATGGCGTCGCGGCTCCGCGCTGGCAATGGTCCCGTTCGAAGGCTACTGGGGCCCCGCCCCCAGCAACGGCGGCGTGATGTTCCAGTATTTCACCGATGCCACGGCGCAGAACAACGCGCTGCTGACCGGCGCGGTGGATATCATTACCTCGATCCAAAGCCCGGACGCCCTGGGCCAGTTCGCCGACAATCCCGATTTCACCGTTTCCGAAGGCGCCTCCACCACCAAGGAGCTGATGGCCTACAACGACCGGATCGAACCGTTCAACGATCCCATGGTCCGCTCCGCCCTGGCGCGGGCGGTGGACAACGAGAAACTGTTGAACGCCATCTGGGGGGATTACGGCACGCTCATCGGCTCTTTCGTGCCGCCCACCGATCCCTGGTACATCGACCTGACCGAGGTGAACGCCTACGACCCCGAAAGCGCCAAGACCATGCTGGCCGATGCGGGCTATGCCGACGGCTTCTCCTTTACGCTGGACACGCCCGATTACGACCCGCATCCCGTGGTTGCGCAATTCGTGCAGAACGAACTGGCCAAGGTCGGCGTGGAGGTGAAGATCAACATCATCACCGCCAACGAATGGTACACCAAGATCTACAAGGCCCAGGATTTCGAGGCGACGCTGCAAGAGCACGTCAACCACCGCGATATCGTCTTCTACGGCAACCCCGATTTCTACTGGGGCTATGATAACGCGGAAGTCACGCGCCTGATCGCGGATTCGGAGAATGTGTCCTCCATGGAGGAACAGACCGAGATGCTGGCCCAGGCCAACCGCATCATTGCCGAGGACGCGGCCAGCATGTGGCTGTATCTTTATCCGCAGATCGTTGTGTCCACTTCCAACGTCTCGGGCTACCCGCTGAACGGGCTGAACTCCCAGTTCTTCGTCGCGGACATCAAGAAAGCCGATTGATCGGCTGACCGCGCGGCCACCCACAGGGTTGGCCGCGCGCACCAGGACGGGGCATTTCCATCATGCTGGGTTATCTCCTGCGGCGTCTGGTCATCCTGGCGCTGTCTTTGTTCATCGCGGCCGTTGTGCTGTTCGTGCTGCTGCGCCTGTTGCCGGGGGATCCGGCGGCGGCGCTGGTGGGTGTCGGCGCCACGCCTGAACAGATCGCGGCGGCACAGGCGCAACTGGGATCCGACCAGCCGCTGGGTGTGCAGTTCGTCAGCTACCTGGGCGATCTGGCGCGGTTCGACCTGGGCCAGTCCTTTGTGTCCCGCGCGCCGGTGATCGACGAGATCGGGCGCCGGCTGGGCGTCACCCTGCCCCTGGCGCTGGCGGCCTTCGTGCTGGCGCTGATGATCGCCATTCCGCTGGGCATCCTGGCCGCCGTGCGCGCCGATGGCTGGCTGGGGCTGCTGCTGTCGGTGGTCTCGCAGGTGGGGATCGCGGTGCCGGTCTTCTGGCTGGGCATCCTGCTGGTCTATCAATTCGCACTGACCCTGCGCTGGCTGCCCTCGGGCGGGTTTCCCCTGCGCGGCTATGCCGATCCGGCCCGCGCGCTGGAAAGCATGGTTCTGCCGGTGCTGACCATCGCCATCATCATGGCCGCCTCGTTGATGCGTTATGTCCGGGCGGCGATGCTGGAGGTTCTGAAATCCGATTTCCTGCGCACCGCGCGTGCCCTGGGCGAAAGCCACACCGCCGCGCTGCTGCGCCACGGTATCCGCAACGCGGCGGTGCCGGTGGTGTCGGTCTTCGCGATCGAGCTGTCGACCACCTTCCTGGGCGCCGTTGTGGTGGAGCAGGTGTTTTCCCTTCCCGGCATGGGGTCGATGCTGTTGCTGGGCATCCAGCAGCGGGATTATCCGAATATTCAGGGGGTGCTGATCGTGACGACCCTGCTGGTGCTGCTGACCGGTTTCCTGTCCGACATCCTGCAACGGCTGCTGGACCCACGCCTGCGGGAGGGCAAGCGATGAGCACCCCGAGCGACACCTCCCCGCCCGCTTCTGCCCCGCGCCGTCCGCGCGGCAAGCCGGTGCATTGGCTGGGCCGGATCCTGGTCGGCGTGATCGTCCTGGCGGGGCTGCTGTCGTTCTTCTGGACGCCCTATGCGCTGTCCGACATGGCCGGCAGCCGGCTGGAACCGCCAAGCGCCAGCCATTGGGCGGGCACCGACCGGCTGGGCCGGGATCTGTTCACCCAGCTGATGATCGGGGCGCGGATCGCGCTGGTCGTGGGCTGCGGCGCGGTGGCCATCGGCGGCACCATCGGCATCGTCACCGGCCTGCTTGCGGCTTTTGCCACGCGCTTTGTCGATGATGCGCTGGCCGCGCTGTTCGATATCCTGATCGCCTTTCCCACGCTGCTGATCGCCATGCTGGTTGTCGCCGCCCGGGAAGAGGCCAGCCTTTCCACCGCCATCCTGGCCCTGGGGATCGGGCTGTCGCCCATCGTGGGCCGGGTGACGCGGATCCTGACGAAACGTGTGCTGGGCCAGGATTACATCACCGCCGCGCGGGTCTCGGGCACGGGCTGGGGGGCCATCGTCTTCTGGCACGTGCTGCCCAATATCGCCCCCTTCCTGGCGGTGAATCTGGCGCTGCAATTCGGCCTTGCCGTGATGGCGGAGGCCTCGCTCTCCTACCTCGGGCTGGGGGCGCCGCCGCCCAATGCCTCCTGGGGGCGCATGTTGCAGGAGGCGCAGGGCACCGTCTACACCGCGCCCTGGGGCGCGCTGCTGCCGGGGCTGGCGCTGTTTGCGCTGGTGATCGGGGTCAACCTGATGGCCGACAGCCTGCGCGACCGCTTCGATCCGACGCAAAGGGGGGCATGATGGCCGATCTGCTGACCATCGACGGGCTGACCCTGGCCACCGCCAACAAGGTGCTGGTGCACGATCTGTCCCTCTCCATCGCGCCCGGCGAACGCTTTGGCCTGATCGGGGAAAGCGGCTCGGGCAAATCTCTGACCTCTCTGGCGGTGAC
Organism: Pseudooceanicola aestuarii; assembly: GCF_010614805.1. Taxonomy (NCBI): domain Bacteria; kingdom Pseudomonadati; phylum Pseudomonadota; class Alphaproteobacteria; order Rhodobacterales; family Paracoccaceae; genus Pseudooceanicola; species Pseudooceanicola aestuarii. The sequence goes on along the minus strand of NZ_JAAFZC010000001.1, from coordinate 2,741,918 downwards.
GGGGCTGCTGCCCGGTGCGATCCGCGCCACAGGGGCGATCACTCTGGACGGCACCCCGATCCTGACCGCGTCAGAGCGGCAGAGGAACCGCCTGCGCGGCGCCGCCGTCGCCACCGTCTTTCAGGAGCCGCTGACCGCGCTGGACCCGCTGATGCCGCTGGGCCGCCAGATCGCCGCGCCCCTGCGCCGCCGCCTGCGGCGCGAGGGGGCCGATGCCGGGCGGTCGGCGGTGCGGGCCGGGGTGCGGGCGCTGATGGAACAGGTGCGCCTGCCCGATCCCGACAGGCTGGTCGCGGCCTACCCGCACCAGGTTTCGGGCGGGCAGCGCCAGCGCGTGGCCATCGCCATGGCCCTGGCCTGCCGCCCCAAACTGCTGATCGCAGACGAGCCGACGACCGCGCTGGACGTCACCACCCAGGCGGAGATCGTGGCCCTGATCAACCAGCTGGTGGCCGAGCTGGGGCTGGCGCTTCTGTTCATCTCCCACGATCTGGCCGTGGTGGGTCAGGTGGCCGAACGGGTGCTGGTGCTGCGCCATGGCCGCGCAGTGGAGGAAGGTCCGGCCCATCAGGTGCTGACCGCCCCGCAACAGCCCTACACGCGGGAGCTGCTGACCGCAGCGCGCCGCTTTGACACCGCGCTGGAGGGAGGGGAATGACCATGATGTCGCTTCGCAATGTCGGTTTCTCCTACGGTGGGCCGCGACCGGTGCTGGACGACATCACCTTTGATGTGCCGCGGGGCGCCAATGTCGGGCTGATCGGCGAAAGCGGATCGGGCAAATCCACCCTGCTGCGCCTGATGCTGGGGCTGGACAGCCCCCAGAAGGGCGAGATCCTGTTCGACGGCCAGCCGTTGGCCGCGCGCGACCGGCGTTTCATGCGTGATTATCGCCGGCGGGTGCAGGCGGTGTTCCAGGACCCCTATTCCTCTCTCAACCCCGCGCATCGCATTCTGCGGATCGTGACTGAACCGCTGCGCTCGCTGAAGATCGACGGAGATCACCACCAGATGGCGGCCGAGGCGATCACCGCCGTGGGCATGGAGGCCGACAGCCTGCATCGCTATCCGCACCAGTTCTCCGGCGGGCAGCGCCAGCGGATCGCCATTGCGCGCGCCATCGTCGCCCGGCCCGACCTGCTGCTGGCGGACGAGGCGGTCAGCGCGCTGGACCTGTCCACCCGCGTGCGCGTGGTGAACCTGTTCGACCGCATCGCCAGCGACATGACCATGGTCTTTGTCTCCCACGACATGGGCGTCGTCGCCGCCCTGTGCGACCGGATGGTCGTTCTGGACCGGGGCCGCATCGTCGAGGCAGGGCCGACCGCGCAGATCCTGCGCGACCCGCAGCACGCCTATACCCGATCGCTGCTCTCCAGCATTCCCCGCCTTCCGGCGGCTCAATCCACATGAGGTTTCCATGAGCGTTTCCCCCGATTTCCAGACCGCCCACGACGCCTGGCGCGCCACCCGCATGGCCAAGCTGACGGCCCCGGACGGCTGGCTGAACCTTCAGGGCCGCTGGTGGATCGCGCCGGGCCAGACCCTGACCATCGGCAACGGTGCGGATTGCGACGCGCGGCTGGCGGAGGGCCCCGCCCTGCTGGGCCGGCTGGACCTGACCGGGCTGGAGACCGCCCGGTTCACCGCCGCCGACGGCACCGTGCAGGAGCTGGACCGCGCCACCGGCGGGTTCAGCTGGTCCGCCGACCGCTTCCTGCTGGAGATCACGGCGCTGAACGACCTGCGGTCACTGCGCATCCGCGACACCGGATCAGAGGCCCCGGCACAACGTGGGCCGATCCCCTTCTTCCCGTTGAACCCGGAACTGCGCCTCACCGCGCGGTGGGCGCCCCTTCCCGCGCCGATCAGCCTGACGGTAGACACGATGATCGGCATTCCCACCAAGGTGCCGGTGACCCACAGCGCCACGCTGACGGTGGGCGGGCACGAGATGCAGCTGTTGCCCACTTATGGCAGTGCCGATCGCCCGCAATTCGTGATCCGCGATCTGACCTCGATGGACGACACCTATGCGCATTCGCGGTTCATCTTCGGCGAGGACGTGACGGCAGACAGCGTCGTGATCGATTTCAACCGGGCGGTGAACCCGCCTTGCGCCTTCACCAGACATGCCGTCTGCCCCCTGCCCCCGCGGGAGAACCTGTTCCCCCTGCGGATCGAGGCCGGAGAGCGGCGGCTGGGCTGACCCCGGAGCGATCATTTCAGGACGACATGACAGCGGGCGCGTCCAGACAGGCCGCGCCCGTTCTGCTGTCCATGCGGAGCTGTATCGGGGGTAATGTTTCGCGGACCTGCCGGGCATGTCCGAAGCGAACCGGCATACCGAGAACGAAGGAGCGCTGACTAGGCCGGCGGATGGGCACCGGCGGACAGGACGGGCATCGGCATGGGAACCGGGGATCGACAGGCAGCCCTGCCGCAAGGAGCGCGCAAAGCCCGAAAGCAGGAGGCCCTGACCTGCGGCCTGCGCCGCGCCGGGAAAACCTCAAATGCCCCCCGCCACGGCCGACCGCCGCGCCGGGGGGGCTCCCAACCGCAGAGGCCCTCTCCCCTGCGGTCAAGGCATCAGGCGTCAGCCGTCCAGCGCGCTTCGCATTTCCCGGATGGCATCGCCGATCCGGTCACCGTAGCGCAGCAGGCTTCCGCCCAGAAGATAAACGCAATCCTCACCGTAGAGACGCATCATGTCGGGCAGCCGGTCCAGGCTCATCCCGCCGCCGGGGCTGGGCAGGATCGCCGCCCCCGGTCCCGGACCACGGCAGGCCTGCACGATCTCCTCGCATTGTGCGAGGGAGAACCCGAAGCGCCCGCCATGGTTCGGAAAGACCGAGATATCCGCCCCCGCCAGCCGCATCAGGGTGCCGAACAGCATCCCATGCGCATAGCCGTGATCAGGCGAAAGCACATAGGGGCCCAGATGGCTGGGATGGGCCATGATCGGCAGGGTGAAATCGGGATCCCGCGCCAGCCGGTTCATCGCATCGAAGCCGTAAAGACCGGGGATCAGCAGCACGCCATGGGCGCCCGCCTCCTGCGCATGCAGGGCCATCTCGCGCACCTGATCGCCATGGCCACCAAGGTTCGCGAAATAGAGCGATCTTGTCGCCTCTCCTGCATCGGCGCGTTCGGCATTGGCACGGTTCACCGCCTCGGCACATTGCCGGACTCGTTCGGCAAAGGGCGCGGCATCCTGGTTGGCCAGGCCGTGATCCTCCTTGACGATGTCGGCCCCCGCCCGCGCGGTCAGGTAACACAGCCGCGCCAGCGTCTCTGCGCTGGAGCCCTGCGGCTTGATCACCGGGCAGACGTAGCCGCCGCTGTCCCGCCCGGTCAGGCGGCGCAGCCCCGCGACGCCGAATTGCGCACCGGGAAAGCGATCCAGCACATCGGCATTGGGGGTGATCGACAGCGCCTTCACCCCGGCAAGGATGGAGGCATTGCCCAGCACCACGTTCAGGAATTGCGGCAATTCCCGGCCCACCGCGTCGATGTGATAGGCCACGCGCGCGCGAAAGACGTGATCGTCCTGCTGCACGACCTCCTCCACCCGGCCCAGCACCACATCCTCGACATAGCCGCTGGGCACCACGTCGCGGGGGATTTCCACCGTGTCTTCCAGCGCGATGTTGGCGGCGCGGCTTTCCGCATCCGCCATGTCATCCGCCACGATCCGGTAGGTGACGGAAAAGCGATCCATCGACGCCTCCATCACAGGGCCTCGGCCTTCACCAGGGAATGCACATCCTCGACCCGGGCGGCGTCCAGATCATCTTCGGAGATGCCGAAATCCTGCCCCATCAGATCCTCGATCCCACGCACCAGCGCCAGTGCGTCCAGCCCGTAATAGCGCATCAGATAGGGGCGCGATCCGCCGTGGGCATAGGTGTCCTTCAGCCCCAGCCGGACCAGACGTTTGCCCACGCCCGCATCGGCCATCGTCTCGGCCACCAGCGAACCGATGCCGCCTTCGGTCACGTGGTTTTCCAGCGTCACGACACCGCCCCTGACCGAACCGATGTGGTCCAGCAGCTGCTTGTGATCGAAGGGCTTGATCGTGTGCAGATGGATGTGCCGGATGGACAGGCCGGCCTTGGACAGGGCGGACCGGGCGCGCATCGCCTCCTCCGTGGTGATGCCCGAGGTCACGACCAGGATGTCGTCCCCTTCGGACAGCACCCGCATCTCCCCCACCTTGATCGGCGTGTCGAACAGGCGCGGCACGGACCCGCGCAGCACACGGCACCAGACCGGACCGTCAATGCTGTCGGCGGCTTCGCAGATGCTTTCCACCTCGGTCGCGTCGCCGGTTTCCAGGATGGACATGTTGGGGATCGACCGCATGACCGAGATATCCTCGATCGACTGGTGCGTCATGCCGCCGGGGGTGGTGATGCCGGGCAGGAAGCCCATCAGCCGTACCTTGCGCCGTGGATAGGCGACCGAGGCCATCAGCTGATCGTAGGGCCGGCGATACATGAACACGCCGAAAGTGTGGATGAAGGGCCGGAACCCGGCCAGACCCAGCCCCCCGGCAAAGCTCATCATGTTCTGTTCGGCCATCCCCATGGAGATGAACTGATCCGGATGCCGGTCGCGGAAACCGTCGATCTCGCAGGAGGAGGTCAGATCGGCCGACAGGCACAGGATGTCGGGATTGCCGGCGGCGAATTTCTCGAAGGCCGAGGCATAGGGGCGGGAAACCATTTCAACCATGTCGCGGGCTCCTCAATGGGCGTAGTCGATGGGATCGACGCCAAGATCGGCGGCGATGGAGGTGTTGAAGCGCGCGCGCTCGTCCTCGGACTTGAAGCGCACGTAATGCAGCCGGGGGAACCGCTCCTCCAGGATCGACATCGTGTGGAAGGGCGAGGTGCGCGCCAGGATGATCAGTGGCCGGCCTTCATGCGTTTCCTTGGCCGCATCGCGGATGGCGGACAGGTCATGGCCGTCAACCTCGACGCAGCGGGCGCCGAAATTCTCGAACTTGGTGCGGATGTCGCCGACTTCCATCACCGAATCCATGGCGCCGTCACATTGCTGATCGTTGACGTCCATGATGGCATACAGGTTGTCGATCCCGTGATGCGCACAGGCCTGCACGGCCTCCCAGGTCTGACCCTCCTGGACCTCGCCGTCGGACATGAAGACCCAGGTGCGCCCCGGTTCGCCGCGCCGCTTGCGGCCATAGGCCAGGCCCGCGCCGGTAGACAGGCCGATGCCCAGGGTGCCGTTGTGCACCTCCATGCCCGGCGAATGTTCCGCGCCGATCATCTCGACGCTGGAGCCGTCCTTGTTGAACATCTCCAGCCCCTCGGGTGCCATGCGCCCGGTTTCGATCAGCGTGGCATAGGCGACCAGCGCGTAATGCGCGGGCGCGATGAACAGCCTGTCGAACTCCGGGGCGAAGGGGCCGTTGTAGCCCGCGCCGGTGTGGTAATCGGGATTATCGGCCGAGGGCACACCCTCGAACGGTTTGGGCACGGCGGGCAGCGTGGGCGCGCCCAGCTTCAGCTCCTCGTGATACAGCCAGGCCAGCTGTTCAGCCGCCGAACAGGCCTGGCTGAGATAGCCGCCGTTGTTCCGCATCGCGTGTTCGAACACGCGCCGCCGAATACCGAGCGCCACGTCCTCCGTCGTCTTGTCATTGCGCATCGCAACACTCCGTTGTTTCCCGCCGCCAGTCGGGGCGCGGGGGATTGCCGTTGGTCCGGGCCCGCGCGGCACGCCGCCGGGCAGGTTCAGGGGATCAGAAGACGACCCCCTTTTTCAGGATGAAGCAGCCAAAGGGCCGGGTTTCCGCCGTCTGCACCACGGCAAAGGCGGTTTTCGCGTGATCGTAGAACCGGGGGCGGGGGCAATTGGTCAGCTGTCCGCCCTCGGGCAGGCGGGGGCGCAGGACCGCCCAGGCCTGGTGGTGAACCTCGCCCATCTCCTGCGCGTCGCCGTCGATTTCCATCCGCAGCGCGGCGAAATCGCCGAACCCGTCGAGGGGCAGCAGGCCGGTGATGACGTCGATGGCCTGCACCGCATCAAGCCCGGCCAGCGGGATGGGGCGGTCCACCACGCAATGGCGCGCGGTGCTGTCGGCGGCAAAATTGGCATCGGCGATGACCAGATCGTCGCCATGCCCCATCCGGGCGAGACAATGCAGAAGGGTCGGGGTGATCCGTCCGTCGATACCGTTCAGCATTGTGTCGCGTCTCCTGTCAGAAGCGGCCCGCCCCCGCGTGGGGACGGACCCGTGAAGCTTAGCGTGCCGGAAGCGGCATCCACTCGGCCATGGCGACGTCGGCATGTTGGAACTGCGGCATCTTGGCGCCCAGCTCTTCCATGTTCTTGACGTCGTTCTCGTTCAGGAAATCCTGGGTGATCAGCGTCGGCGGCACGACGATGCTTTCGCCCGGCATTTCACCCGCCAGCATCAGCGCCAGCGCCCGGACGGAGACTTCGCCCACCACGGAGGGGTTGGTGGCAACGGTGGCCACCCAGGCGCTGTCCGGCTCCCGCATGGCCGAGATGTCGGCAGTGGAGACATCGGCGGAATAGATGTCGATGTCCTGGGTCAGCCCGGCCTCGTCCACGGCAATCTTGACGCCCTTGGCGAATTCGTCGAACGGCGCGAACATGACGTTGATCATCGGATTGGCCTGAAGGACGGACCGCGCCTGGTTGGCGACCGAATTGGCGATCGGGTTGTCCAGCGTGCCGAATTGCGCGGCTTCGGTGATGTCGGGGTTGGCTTCCTTCACCTCTTTCCAGGCGACGTCACGACGGTCCAGTGGCGCGATGCCGGGGACGTAGACATAGCCGGCGGTAAAGCCGTTGCCATGATCCTCGATCGCCTGGTCCAGCGCCAGCTTGGCCAGCAGGTAGTCGGATTGCTCCACCTGGGGGATGGCGTCGTTTTCGACATCGACGTCAAAGGCCACGACCTTGATGCCCGCATCCACCGCGCGCTGTGCGGCCGGCTTCATGGATTCGGTCAGCCCGTGCTGGATAATGATCCCGTCCACGCCCAGGGCGATGGCCTGATCGACCATATCGGCCTGAAGCGCGGCATCCTGGCGGCTGTCCAGCACCCGCAGATCCACGCCGATGGCGGCGGCCTGCTGTTCCACGCCAGACAGGTAGGATTGGAAGAAATCGCCGGTGGAGAGATAGCGCACCAGCGCGATCTTCACCTCGCCCGCATTGTCGAACGGCGCGGGCATGTCCGCAGCCGCGACCGGAACGGCCGACAGCGCGATGGCGGCAGCGCCGGTGAATTTCAGAAAGTTGCGTCTGAACATGTTGGGTCCTCCCTTGGTTCCCCTGAGATCACTTGCCCGTCGCGCCACGGCGCGAGGACAGGTAGAACGTGAAGACAAGCGCGATGACCAGCACCGCCCCCTTCACGAAATCCTGCGTGTAATAGGGCGCGTTCATCATCGTCAGACCCTGCAACAGGATCCCCACGAACAGCGCGCCCGTCGCGGTGCCGAAGGCATTGGGCCGCGCAGCGCCCAGCACGGCAAAGCCGATCAGCGCGGCGGCCACGCTGTCCAGCAGCAGGTTGGTCCCCGAGGCGATATCGCCCCGGCCCAGCCGTGCGGCCAGCAGCATCCCCCCGATGGAGGCCATGACCCCCGAGATCATGTAGGCCATGACCTTGTAGCGGTTGACCGGCGCCCCCACGAGGCCCGCCGCCCGCTCGTTCGAGCCGATGGCATACATCAGCCGCCCCTGCCGCGTGAACCCCAGGAACAGCCAGACGCCCAGGGCGATCAGCAGGAAGATCACCACCGGAACGGGCAGCAGGTTCTCCAGGAAGAAATCCATCCGGTGCCGGCCCAGCCACAGGAACGCGGGCGAGAACGTGCCCTCGGCGTTGGATCCGTCGGGCAGCGACATGCCGGTGGCGATGGAATTGCCCTGCGTCGGGATCCGTTGCAGGCCGATCAGCAGGAACATCATCCCCAGCGTCGCCAGCAGGTCGGGCACCCGGAACTTCACGATCAACAGCCCGTTGACCAGCCCCACGGCCGCGCCCATCAGAAGGCACAGCAGGATCGCCATGCCCGCCGACATTTCCAGCACCACCATGACATAGGCCGACAGCATCAAGGCCGAGGTCGCGACCGCGCCGATGGACAGGTCGAACCCGTCCACCACCAGCGTGCAGGTCACGCCAAGCGCCAGGATCCCGGTGATCGCCACGGATTGCAGGATGAACACCGCCGAGCGTGGCGAGGCAAAGCCATTGCTGTTCAGGCTGAAGTAGACGACAAGCGCCGCCAACAGGATCAGGAAGCCATACTTGATGGCGAAATTCAGCAGCCGTTCGTTGCCCATTATCGTCCCTCTGCCCCGACGCTCTGCCCCGCCGGTCCCGAAACCTGGGAGACCAGCGCGGCAAGGTCGATGTTCTGATTGATATGTTCTCCGGCGATCGCGCCTTCGTTCAGCACGATGATGCGGTCGGCGATTTCCAGCGCCTCGTCGATTTCGGCGACGAAGACGATCGTGGCCCGGCCCTTGGCCGAGTTGCGGATATGGCGGCCGATGTCGCGGCGTGCGCCGATGTCCACGCCCTGGAACGGCTCGTCCAGCAACAGCACCCGTGCCGGCTCGATCAGCCAGCGACCGATCATCACCTTCTGCTGGTTGCCCCCAGACAGGGTCAGGATGCTGTCGGTGCCGCCCTGGCAGACGATGCCGATGCGGGCGATCATCTCGTCCGTGACGCGCGCCTGCCGACGCGGGGTCAGAAAGGACAGACGGCTGAACGCGCCCAGAAACGGCAGCGTCATGTTGTCGGCAATGTCGAAATCAGGGATCACCGCGTTGGAGCCGCGATCCTTGGGCGACATGAAGACGCCCCGTCCCACCGCCTCGCGCGCGGATCCGGGGGCATAGGCGGCTCCGTCGATCTGCATGGTGCCCGCCACCGGCTGCGCCAGGCCAAAGAGGATCTCCGCCAGCCGCGTCTTGCCGCTGCCCAGCAGCCCGGTGATCGCCACAACCTCGCCATCGCGGGCGGTCAGATCGATGGCCGCGCTGTCGACCTTCAGCTTCAGCCCCGTCAACTCCAACACCGGGGTTGTGCCGGGCTGCGGATCGATGTCCACATCGGTCATCCGGTGGCCCAGCATGGCCGAGACCGCGCCTTCGTAATCCAGCGGCGCCTCGGAAAACAGGCCGGAGATCGCGCCGTCGCGCATGCACACGATCCGGTCCGCCACGCGGCGGATATCGGACATGCGGTGCGAAATGTAGAGGATCGCGACCCCCTGCTCCCGCAGACGGTCAATCAGCTGGAACAGCCGCTCCGCCTCCGTCGCGGAAAGGGAGGAGGTCGGCTCGTCCAGGATCAGGATGCGCGGGGCGCGGGCCATGGCGCGGGCGATGGCGATCATCTGGCGATCCGCCACGTCCAGATCGGCAACGCGGGTGCGCACATCCATGGTCAGGCCCATGCCCTCGGCCACGCGGGTGGCCTCCCGGCGCAAGGCGCGGTCACGCACGAACAGCCGTGCACCCGACCCTGTCAGACGGTCCAGGGTCAGGTTGGTCGCCACGTCCAGATCGGGGATCACGCCGTCGTTGATGTTCTGGTGCACCGTCACGACGCCCTTGCCGATGGCATCGGCGGCATCCACGGGCTCATAGGGCTGGCCGCCCAGCTCGATCGTGCCGGCGTCGCGGCCGTGATAGCCGCACAGCACCTTGACCAGCGTGGACTTGCCCGCGCCATTGGCCCCCATCAGGACGGTCACCTCTCCCGGGTGCAGGTCCAGATCGATTCCGCGCAGAACATGATTCTGGCCGAACGATTTCTTCAGATCCCTGATTTTACAGGCTGTATCCGTCATTCCCCCTCCGGGCCCCCTCCAGGTATCGCGGCCCGAAACAGGGGCTGCGACGCCCTATATTCCGCCCCGACTGTCGTTTGTCAATTGGATTGACTATTGTAGAACGTGATGGAATGTTCGCGAAAAACCGGAGGAGAATCGTCGCATGACAGCCAAGGATGCGTATGAACCGCTGACGGCCGAAACGCTGGGCGCGCGGCTCGCGGGGATCGACCTGCTGGCCGGAAAGGTCGGTCCCGATCCCACGCAATGGGACGTGCAGGAGGTCGGCGACGGCAATCTGAACCTTGTGTTCATCGTCAAGGGGCCGCAGGGCGCTGCCATCGTCAAACAGGCCCTGCCCTACGTGCGGCTGGTGGGCGACAGCTGGCCGCTGCCGCTGTACCGCGCCTTCTACGAATACCACGCCCTGACGCGGGAGGCCGCGCGCGATCCCGGCGCCGTACCCGAGGTCTGGCATTTCGACGAGACGCAGGCGCTGGTGGTGATGGAATTCCTGTCCCCGCATCGCATCCTGCGCCAGAAGCTGATCGCCGGCGAACGCGTCGACGGGCTGGCCGAACGGCTGGGCCTGTTCTGCGCCCGCACCGGCTTTCGCGGGTCGGAACTGTCGATGAAAAGCGCGGACAAGAAGGCCGATGTGGGCCTCTTCTCCGGCAATGTGGAAATCCCCGCCATCACCGAGGGGCTGGTCTTCACCGATCCCTATTTCGAGGCAGAGCTGAACAACCACACCCCCGGTCTTGACCCGGTGATCAAGATCCTGCGCGACGATCCGGCGCTGAAGGCGCGGGCGCAGCGGATGCTGCTGAAATTCTCCGCCAATACCGAAACGCTGCTCCATGGCGACCTGCACAGCGGCTCTGTCATGGCGACCGAGGATGACGTGCGCGTCATCGACCCCGAATTCGCGCAATACGGCCCGCTGGGCTTTGACATCGGGATGCTGACGGCGAATTACCTGATGGCCTATTTCAGCCAGCCGGGCCATCGCGGCGATGATCTGGCCGCCTATCAGGATTGGCTGCTTGAGGTGATCGAGGGCACCTTTGCTGCCTATGAGGCCGAATTCACCCGCCTGTGGGACAACGAGCGGACAGGGATGCTCTACCCCGCTGCCCTGTTCGAGGATCAGGGCCACAGCTCGGCCGCCGCGCGCACCGAACTGCTGGCCGAGATCTGGCAGGATGCGGTGTCCATCTGCGGGATCGAGATGCACCGCCGCTGCCTTTCTCTCGCGCATAACGCCGATTTCGAAGAGATCGCCGACCCCGCCATTCGCGCCCCGCTGGAGGCGCGCAACCTGATGATGGGGCGCGATCTGATCCTGAACGCGGCCAAGATCGACAGCCCGCGCGCCCTGACGGACCTGGCGCGCCAGCATAACGGAAAGGACGTGCTATGAAGGTCAACGGAACCCCCTATCGTTCCCTGTGGTGGGACGCGGACAAGGGCGCGTTGCAGATCATCGACCAGCGCTGGCTGCCGCATGAGTTCCGCATCCAGCAGGTTGACACGCTGGAAGATTACGCCACCGCCATCGTCGAGATGCGAGTGCGGGGCGCACCGCTGATCGGCGCGACGGCGGCCTATGGCATGGCGTTGGCCATGGCGCAGGACGCTTCGGATGCCAATCTGGACCGGGCCTGGGATTTCCTGCACGAAACGCGGCCCACGGCGATCAACCTGAAATGGGCGCTCGACCGCTGCCGCGCCGCCCTGCGCCCGGTGGCCGAGAGCGACCGCGCCGCCACGGCCCTGACCCTGGCGCACGAGATCGCCGACGAGGATGTGGAGATCAACCGCCGCATCGGGCAGCACGGGCTGGAGATCATCCGCAAGATCGCCGCCGCCAAACCGGCCGGCGAACCTGTGCGCATCCTGACCCATTGCAACGCCGGCTGGCTGGCCACTGTCGATTTCGGCACCGCCACCAGCCCGATGTACCAGGCCCATGACGCCGGCATTCCGCTGCATGTCTGGGTGGACGAGACCCGGCCGCGCAACCAGGGCGCCCTGACCTCGTGGGAGCTGGGCAGCCACGGCATTTCCCACACCTATATCGTGGACAATGCCGGCGGGCACCTGATGCAGCACGGGCAGGTCGATCTGGTGATCGTGGGCACAGACCGCACCACCCGGCGCGGCGATGTCTGCAACAAGATCGGCACCTACCTCAAGGCGCTGGCAGCCAAGGACAACGGCGTGCCTTTCTATGTCGCCCTGCCCTCGCCCACCATCGATTGGACCGTCACCGACGGCGTGGCGGAGATCCCGATCGAGGAACGCAACGCCACCGAGACGACCCATATCCAGGGCATCGGACCGGACGGGAAATTCGCCAGTGTCCGCGTCTCTCCCGAGGGCACGCCCGGCGGCAACCCCGCCTTCGACGTCACGCCCAACCGTCTGGTGACCGGGCTGATCACCGAACGCGGGGTCTGCGAGGCCACGCCTGAAGGTCTGGCCGCGCTGTTCCCCGACATGGCCGGCGCGACGGCGGCGGAGTGATCGGGTGAGCCCGATGTCCACCTCGCGCGGGCGTCCGGTCTCGGACCCGGACGGCCGCGCCGCGCGGCAGGACGAGGCCATCGTCGAAGCCGCCTGGTGCTATTATCACGAAGGGCTCAACCAGAACGACATCGCGCAGCGGCTGGGGGTCAGCCGCGCCTCGGTGGTGAATTATCTGGCCGAGGCGCGGCGCCGCCACTACGTTCGGATTTCGCTGGATACCGCGATCTTTCGAACCAGCGCGCTGGCCAACCGCCTGAAGGCCGCCTTTGATCTCGACGACGCGCTGGTGGTGCCCGCAGGCGATCCCGATCGCGCCGTCACACGCGTCACCCGCGCCGCCGCCGACTGGTTGCCCGAACTGCTGGAACCCGGCGACCGGCTGGGCGTCGCCTGGGGCGAGACGATCTACAACCTGGCGGAGGCCGCGCCGCAGGTCGCTGTCGATGACCTGACCGTGGTGCAATTGCTGGGCTCCCGCCCCGCCTCCCTCGGCTTCGCCGCCGAGGCCTGTTCGGCCACGCTGGCGCTGCGCTTCAGCGCGCTGTGCATCAACCTGCATGTGCCGCTGCTGCTGTCGGATCGCGACCTCTGCACCCGATTGAAAGCCGAACCGGTGGTCGCCGAACAGCTGCGCGCCGTGGCCGAATGCAACAAGGTCGTCTTTGCCGCCGGCACCTGCACTGATGACAGCCATATCGTGCGCACCGGCCTGCTGGATGCCGCGGGCCTGGCACCGTTGCGCGCACGCGGCGCCACCGGCGTGATCTGCGGGCGGCTGATCGACGCGCAGGGGCAGCCCATGGTCTCGGGCAACGAGGATCGCCTGATCGGCGTCACGCTGGACCAGATGGCGGCGAAGTCCACCGCCCTTCTGGTGGCCGCCGGAGCCGATCGCGTCGCCGCCACCCGCGCCGCCCTGCGCGGCGGCTATGCCACCCACCTTGCCACCAGCTCCGATATCGCTGCCCAACTTCTGGATGATCCCGCGTGACCACCGCCTATGCCGATACCACCGCCACCCGCCAAGAGATCATCGACGCCTGTCGCTGGATGAACGCGCGCGGCATCAATCAGGGCACCTCGGGGAACATCTCCGTCCGGGTGGCCGACAGCCTGTTGATCACCCCCTCCGGCGTGCCCTATGACGTGATGACCCCCGACATGATCGTGCGTTTGCCGACCGAGGGCGCGGCGCAACCGCAGGGCGATCTGACTCCCTCCTCCGAATGGCGGTTCCACCAATCGGTGATGGCCGCGCGGCCCGACATGCATGTCACGGTCCATGCCCACCCCGCCCATGCCACCGCCGTGGCGATGCAGAACCGTGCCATTCCGGCCTGCCATTACATGGTGGCGGCCTTTGGCGGCGGGGATGTCCCGCTGGCCCCTTATGCGCTGTTCGGCAGTTCCGAGCTGGCCGCATATGTCGCCACCGCCATGGCCGACCGCCACGGCTGCCTGATGGCCGGGCATGGCGCCACCGTCGTCGGCGAAAGCATCGCGCGCGCCCTGTGGCGGATGGAAGAACTGGAGAACCTCGCCCGCGTCTTCCTGCTGTCGCAGACCGGCGGCGCGCCGGTGATCCTGACCGACGCGCAGGTGGCGGAGGTCGTCACCGCCTTTGCCGGCTACGGTCCGCGAAAGTAGCCCGCCCCCGCCGCCAGACGGCACCTGAGCCAGCGCGGCGGACAGCGCGATCGTGCCGCCGGACACTCTGAGCGGCCGGGCGACCCCGGGGCCCGGCCGCCGGGCAACGGGCGGCATCCGGCCGGGGCACTCAGCCCCCCTGTCGGGGCTGTCGCGCAGGGTCACGTCGCAGGGCCACGGCGCGGGGCCAGGATCGGCCATTCCACCCTTCCCCTTGCTTGATTTTCAGGTTTTCCACCGGTTCTGTGCACAGGCGGCAAGATAGGTGTGCGCTTTTGAACGCTGCACTGCGGCAGAATTCGTGGAATAATCAGTTTCATGCATTGAATATTTCAGTTTCCGAAGTATATCGCCATTTCCCCCCCGATCCGGAGACCGGAAACCGACATGGCGACTGCCCCCACCAACTTCGTGGCTGACCTGCCCGATGGCCTCCCTGCCGAGCTGTATGCCCTGATGGGCATCTTCCTGACGTTCTGGAAGACGGAAGAACGGGTCGAAGCCATCGAGGTGCAGCCCCCCCTGACCAAGAACGAGCGCATGATGCTGTTTTTCCTGGGCACACAGCACCGCATGGGGCAGCTGGCGACGGACATGCAGATGCTGCCCTCGGCGGTCACCGCGCTGGCCGACACCCTGCAGAGCAAGGGGCTGGTCGCACGCGTCCGTGATCCCGACGACCGCCGGGCCTGGCGCCTGGACCTGACCCGGGAAGGCCACGAGGTACGTTGCGCGCTGATGACCTCGGCCTGCCGGATCTTTCAAGAGGTCGCCGGGCTGTCGGCCAAGGAAACGGAAACAATCGCGGCGCTGATGCGCAAGGTCGCCCGCAATATCAAGGCCAGCGGCCTGCCCGAAGGAGCAAAGAAATGCGAATGAACAGAAAACTGGCGCTGGCCGCCGTGACCGCTCTGGTGCCGCTGATGGCCAGCCCCTTGCCCGGCTGGACCCAGACGCCGCTGAAACCGGTCAAGACGTTGGTAGCCGACAGCAGCGCCGACAAGGTGTCGCGGCAGTTCTTCGGCCAGGTGGTGGCCCGCCAGACCGTTGACCTGGCCTTTCAGGTCGGCGGCCAGCTGGTGCGCTTTCCGGTGATCGAGGGCGCCACCCTGTCGGAGGGCGACCTGGTCGCCCAGCTGGATCTTGAGACCTTCCAGCTTTCGCTGGATCAGGCGACGCTGCAACGCGACCAGGCGCAGCGGACGCTGGACCGGCTCAAACGGCTGGAGGGGCGGACCACCAGCCAGGTCAGCGTCGATGACGCCACGACCCAGTTGCAACTGGCCGAAGTCGCGGTGCGCAACGCTGAATATGCCCTGAAACACGCCACCCTGTCGGCCCCGTTCGACGCGCTGGTCGCCGCGCGGGAGGTGGCGAACTTTACCACAATCAGCGCCGGCACCCCGGTGGTGCGGCTGCATGACATGTCTGAAATCCGGATCGAGGTCGACATCCCCGAGGTTCTGCTTCTGCGCAGCAGCACCCAGGAAAAGGCCGACCTGAACATCGAGGCGCGGTTCCCCTTCTTCAACGAGGTCTTTCCCCTGGAGATGCGCGAATTCAACGCCGAAACGACGCGCGTCGGGCAATCGTTCCGCGTGACCCTGGCCATGGACCCGCCGGAAGATGTGGAGATCCTGCCCGGCGCCTCTGCCACCGTCACCGTGGCGCTGGACGCGCCGCATGAAAACGCCATCCGCGTGCCCAAACCCGCCGTCTTCATCGAACCCGACGGCACCACGGCGGTGATGGAATTCACCCCCGGCGACGGCGAGGAAGGCACCCTGACCAAGCGCAGCGTCAAGGTCGCGCCCGCCCCCGATGGCAGCCTGCTGGTGACCGAGGGCCTGACCCGCGGCACCGAGATCGTCGCCGCCGGCGGCGCCGCACTGGAAGACGGCCAGGCCGTCCGCCGCTTTGCCGGTTTCGGAAACTGAGGCCCCTTCCATGAACATCGCACGTTTTTCCATCGGCAAGCCGTTGATCACATGGCTGATCATTCTGAGCTGCCTGCTGGGCGGGATCTGGGGCTTTGCCACCCTGGGCCGTCTTGAAGATCCGTCCTTCACCATCAAGCAGGTGGTGATTTCCACGCAATATCCCGGCGCCAGCGCCGAACAGGTCGCGACCGAGGTGTCCGAACCACTGGAATCGGCCATCCAGAAGATGGGCGAGGTCGACAAGATCACCTCTGTCAACCAGCCGGGGTCGTCGCTGATCACGGTAGAGGTCTATTCCACCTTCGGCGGCGACGAATTGCCGCCGATCTGGACCAAGCTGCGCAACCGCGTCTCCGACGCCGCGCGCGCCCTGCCCGACGGGGTGTCCGAACCCTATGTGAACGACAGTTTCGGCGATGTTTTCGGCATCTATTACGCCGTCACCGCTGACGGGTTCTCGGATGCGGAGAAACACCGGCTGGCCACCTACCTGCGGCGCGAGTTGCTGACCGTGGACGGCGTCGCCGATGTCGAGGTCAAGGGCCTGCCGGAAGAGGCGATCTTTGTCGAACCGGACATGGCCCAGGCGATCAACCAGAACATGCCGCCGCAAACGATTTCAAGCGCGCTGGCCAATGCCAATTCCGTGGTCGATGCCGGTTCCATCACCCGTGACGGGCGCGAAACCATTATCCAGGCCCCCGAAGGGTCCGACAGCGTGGAGGCCATCGCCTCCCTGTCCATCGGGTCCTCGGGGGAAGTGATCAACCTCTTCGACATGGCCCGTGTGCATCGGGACCGTATCGCGGATCCCGGCCTGCTGATGCGGTTCAACGGGCAGGATGCGTTCTCCATCGGAGTGGCCGGGCTGTCGACGGAAAACATCGTCGATGTCGGGCACCGCGCGGAGGCGCGGCTGGGCGAGATCGACAACAACATCCCCGAGGGCGTCACACTGCACCCGATCTACCAGCAGCACGAGGTGGTCGACGAGGCCTCCAGCGCCTTCCTGGTGAACCTGGCCATGTCCGTCGCCATTGTCGTGGTCGTGCTGGCCCTGTTCATGGGCTGGCGGGCCTCGGTCGTGGTGGGGGCGACCTTGCTGCTGACCGTGGTCGGCACGCTGTTCTTCATGGCGCTCTTTTCCATCGAGATGGAGCGGATCTCCCTTGGCGCGCTGATCATCGCCATGGGGATGCTGGTGGACAATGCCATCGTCGTGGCCGAGGGGATGCAGATCTCCATGCGGCGCGGCAAGGACAGCCTGTCGGCGGCTGATGACGCCGCCGGCAAGGCGCAGATCCCGCTGCTGGGGGCCACGGTGATCGGCATCATGGCCTTTGCCGGGATCGGCCTGTCGCCGGATGCGACCGGGGAATTCCTGTTCTCGCTGTTCGCGGTGATCGGGATCTCTCTGCTGCTGTCCTGGGTGCTGGCGCTCACCGTCACGCCGCTGCTGGGGCATTACTTCTTCCGCCAGGGCAGCGCCGATGACGGCGACGCCTATGGTGGCTGGATGTTCCGGGTCTATGGTCGTGTGCTGGACTGGTCGCTGCGCCTGCGCTGGCTGGTGGTGGTCGCGCTGGTGGGGATCACGGTGGTCTGTTTCGCGGGTTTCGGCCTGATGAAGCAATCGTTCTTCCCCGACAGCAACACGCCGATGTTCTTCGTCCACTACAAGCTTCCGCAGGGCACCGACATCCACACCACGTCGGACGATCTGCGCAAGATGGAGGATTGGCTGGCCAAGCGCGAGGAGGTGCAATCCGTCGCCGCATTCGTCGGCGAAGGCGCGTCGCGTTTCATGCTGACCTACGAGGCTGAGAAGGCGAACCCCTCCTACGGGCACCTGATCATCCAGACCGAGCGGCTGGACCAGATCCCGCCGCTGCGCAACGCGCTGGAGGAATTCGGCCGCAGCCAGTTCCCGGAGGCCGAGTTCCGCACCAAGCGGCTGGTTTTCGGTCCGGGCGGCGGCGCGCCGATCCAGCTGCGCCTGTCGGGCCAGGATCCCACCGTGCTGCGCCAGCTGTCGGTGCAGATGCGCGACGTGATGGAAGGCGCCTCGGACAACCTGCGCGACATGCGCACCGACTGGCGCGAGCAGGAGCTGGTGCTCAAGCCGCTTTATGCCACCGAACGCGCCCAGACCGCGGGCATCAGCCGGGAGGAGGTCGCCCAGACCCTGCGCCTGGCCACCGACGGCATCACCAGCGGCGTCTACCGGGAAGGCGATCGCCAGATCCCGATCATCACCAGGATGCCGCCGGACAGTAACCTGGGGCTGCTGGACCAGGTGGTGTTTTCCTCCATCACCGGGGCTGCCATGCCGCTGGAACAGCTTCTGGACGGGCTGGAGTTCGAACCTCAGAACACGCTGGTGCATCGCCGCAACCGGGTACCGACCCTCACGCTGGAGGCCGATATCCCCGCCGACATGACCGCGGCGCAGGTCCAGGCAGAGATCCAGGCCGCGGTTGAGGCGGTGGAGCTGCCCGTGGGCTACGACATGGAATGGGGCGGCGAATACGAAAGCTCCCGCATGGCGCAGGAGGCCCTGGGCGCGCAGATCCCGATCTCGGTGCTGATCATGGTGCTGATCTCGGTCCTGCTGTTCAACGCGCTGCGCCAGCCGCTGATCATCTGGCTGCTGGTCCCGATGTCGGTCAATGGCGTGGTGGTCGGCCTGCTGGGCACCGATACGCCCTTCACCTTTACCGCGTTGCTGGGACTGCTGTCGCTGTCGGGGATGCTGATCAAGAACGGCATCGTCCTGGTCGAGGAAATCGACCTGGTCCGCGCCGAAGGCGTGCCCCTGCGCCGCGCCATCATCCAGGCCTCGACCTCCCGTCTGCGTCCGGTGATGCTGGCGGCGGTGACCACGATCCTCGGGATGGCGCCACTGCTGAGCGATGCGTTCTTCCTGTCGATGGCGATCACCATCATGGGGGGGCTGGCCTTTGCCTCCATCCTCACGCTGGTGGCCGCGCCGGTGTTCTACTACCTGTTCTTCGCCCGCGAGGAACGGCGCGCCCAACAGGCCAAGGCGGCCCCGGCGGGGTGATCCCGCCAAGCGCCCGCGCCGCAGCCATAGGGCAAGGCCCGCGCCGACCGGGCCCGCCCGAACCGACCGGGCCGCAGGACATCCCTGCGGCCCGGTTTTTCTTGCCCAGGGGCTTCCCGCGACAGGGCAAAACCTTTGCCGACCCGCCCATCGTCGCGCGTGTTTGCGCCGCCCGCCCCGCGCACCGAGCCCGCGTCGCCTGCACCCATGCCTGTGCCTTCTGGCCCCCGTCTTTTCCACCGACCCCGGCACGCGCCGCTTGATCCCCGAGCGGAAATCGTCGATCCAAGGGGTCATTTCCCCCTCGGGACGGACCATGGATACCGACAACCTGCGCCTCTTTGTCCTTGCGGCGGAAAAGCTGAACATCAGCGCCGCGGGCCGCGCGCTTGGCATGGCGCCCGCCGCCGCCAGCGCCCGGCTGGCCAAGCTGGAACACGCCCTGGGCGCAGACCTGCTGCACCGCTCCACCCGCAAGGTGGCGCTGTCGCTGGAGGGGGCCGAATTCCTGCCCTTTGCCCGCGAAATGCTGGCCCAGGAGGACGCGGCGCTGGCCGCCCTGGGCCAGGGCCGGCTGGCCGCCACCGGCACCCTGCGCTTTACCGCGCCCAGCACCTTTGCCCAGCAATACATCGCGCCGATCCTGCCGGATTTCCTGGCCAGCCACCCCGAGGTGACGCTGGACCTGCGGCTGTCCGACGTGCGCTATGACCTGATCGAGGGCAGTTTTGACCTGGCGCTGCGCAATTCCATGCTGGAAGATACCAACCTCAAGTGCCGCAAGCTGGCCGAGGACAGCCGCATCCTGTGCGCTGCGCCCGATTACCTGGCCCGGCACGGTACCCCCCGGACCCCGGCGGAGCTGGACCGCCATGCCCTGCTGGCCTTCCGCGATCAGGCGCCGCGCGCGCTGGCAGGCCCTGAGGGCGCGCGCGCGCTCTTCGATCCGCGCGGACCGCGCGGGCGGATGATTCTGGACGACGGGATGAGCCAGAAGATCACCACATTGGCCGGGGCCGGGATCTCCATCAACTCGCTGTGGTCCGTACATCGCGAGCTGGCGGAGGGGCGGCTGGTGCGGGTATTGCCGGGCTGGACGCTGGCGGATCGGTCTGTGCTGTGGCTGGTCTATCCCAAGGCCAACGTGCTGTCGGCCAAGGTCCGGGTATTCATGGATTTCCTGCTGGATCGTATCGGCCGGGCGCCAGCCTGGCTTGAGGATCCAGACAATCACCAAACTGTCACGCAGACCCGATAGGGCAGGCCCCGTGCCTGTCGCCACCGCGCGGCCTGCCCCTGCAACCCAACCCGATCGGAGACGCCATGACCCGTTCCCTTCTCGCCGCTGCCCTGACCCTCGCCCTGCCCGGCCTTGCCGCCGCCGAGACGTTGACCCTCTACACCTCGCAGCCCAATGCCGATGCGCAAAAAACCGTCGATGCCTTCATGGCCGCCCATCCCGACATCGAGGTCGATTGGGTGCGCGATGGCACGACCAAGCTGATGGCCCGGCTGACCGCCGAAATGGCCGCCGGTTCCGCCCAGGCCGACGTGCTGCTGATCGCCGACACCGTGACGCTGGAAGGTCTGGCACAGGCCGGCGAACTGGCCGCCTACCAATCCTCCGAGGCCCAGGCCTATGACCCCGCGCTCTACAGCGCCGAAGGGTTCTACCACTCGACCAAGCTGATCACGACCGGCATCGTCTACAATACCGGCGCCGAGATGGCCCCCACCTCCTGGGCCGATCTGGCCAAGCCCGAGATGGCCGGGCTGGTTGCAATGCCCTCGCCGCTCTATTCCGGCGCGGCACTGATCCACCTGGCGACGCTGACCGAAACCGACGGATTGGGTTGGCCCTGGTACGAGGCGCTGGCCGCCAACGAGGCTCGTGCCGAGGGCGGCAATGGCGGCACGTTCAAGGCCGTCGCGGCGGGCGAGAAACCCTATGGTGTTCTGGTCGATTTCCTGGCCCTGCGCGCCAAGGCCGACGGCTCCCCCGTCGAATTCGTCTTCCCGGCAGAGGGCGTCTCCTACGTGACCGAACCGGTCGCGATCATGGCCGGCACAGACCAGATGGAGGCGGCGCAGAAATTCGTTGACTTCCTGCTGGGCGAAGAGGGCCAACAGCTGGTGACCGAGATGGGTTATATCCCCGCCCGCAACGGCGTCGCCAGCCCCGAGGGCTTCCCCAGCCGCGAGGAGATCACTCTGATGGCCTTCGATCCGGCGTCGGCACTGGCCAATGCCGACGCCAACAAGGAGAAATTCGCGGAAGTCTTCGGCGTCAAATGACCGCCGGCGCGACGAACACGGGTGGCAGCCGGTCCCGTGACCGGCTGCTGCCACTGCTTCTGCTGCCCGTGGGGCTGATTGCCCTGGGCCCGGTCCTGCGCCTGCTGCTGGAAGGGATCGGCCTTGGCAGCGGGCTGACCGGCGCCCATCTGACGGAGGTGCTGGGCCGCGACAGCACCCGCACCGCATTGGCCCATTCGCTGATTACCGCCGGTGGCGGCACGATCCTGTCGATCGCGATTGGCGGGCTTTTTGCGTTTCTCGTCGCGCTGACCGATATCCGGGGCAAGGCGGCGCTGGTTTTCTGCCTGATGGTGCCGATGATGATCCCGCCGCAGATCACCGCGCTGGCATGGATGCAGGTCACCGGCCCCTCCTCTGTCCTGCTCAAGATGCTGGGGTTGGCGCCGCCGCTGGGCAGTCCGCAGCCGCTCTACTCGCCCGGCGGGATCATCCTTCTGCTGGGCATTCAACATGCCTCTCTCGTGTTTCTGACCCTGCGGGCCGGGCTGCGCATGATCCCCGCCGACCTGGTGGAGGCCGCCCGCATGTCCGGCGCCGGTGCCCTTCGGGTCTGGGCGCAGATCGTGTTGCCGCTGTCGATGCCCGCATTGCTGGCCGGTGGGGCGATGGCCTTTGTCACCGCCCTGGGCAATTTCGGCATCCCCGCGATGCTGGGCATTCCGGCGCGGTATTCCACGTTGCCGACGCTGATCTATCAGCGGCTGGTCGGCATGGGCCCCTCTGTCCTGCCGGAGGTCGCGGTACTGTCGCTGCTGATCGGCACGGTGGCCATCGTGGGCGTGCTGGTGGCGCGCGCCGTGCTGAAACGGCAGGGCCATGGGCTGGCCGGTCTGTCAGGCGTACCGCTGGCCCTGTCGTTGGGCCGGGCGCGCGGGCCGGTGGAAATCGCGCTATGGTCCTTCATCGCGGCCATATTGGCGCTGCCGTTGCTGGCGTTGTTGGCGACCTCTCTGATCCCGGCCTATGGAGTGCCGTTGACCTGGGCCAGCGCGACATTGGACAGTTGGCGCGAGGCGCTGCTGGTGCAGCCCGTCACCCGCCGCGCCTATGGCAATTCGCTGCTGCTGGCGACTGCGGCGGCGGCAATCCTGATGGCTCTCTGTCTCCCCCTTGCCTGGCTGATGCAGCGCCGCCCCAGCCGCGCCAGCCGCCTGTTGGATACCCTTGTCGACCTGCCCTACGCGCTGCCCGGCGTGGTCCTGTCGATCGCCTGCATCCTGGCCTTCATGAACCTGCCGTTCACCGACCTGACGCTTTATGGCACGCTGTGGATCATCCTGCTGGCCTATCTGGCGCGGTTTCTGGTTGTGATGCTCCGGCCGATCCAATCCGCCATCGCCCAGCTGGACCCCGCGATGGAAGAGGCCGCCGCCAGCACGGGCGCCCGACTTGGCCGTCGCCTGCGCACCATCGTCCTGCCGCTGGCGGCGCCCTCGGCCGCCGCCGGGGCGATCCTTGTGTTCCTGACAGCGGTAAATGAATTGACCGTCTCGGCGCTGCTGTGGTCTTCGGGGACCGAAACGCTGGGCGTCGTGATCTACAACCTCGAAGACAGCGGCGAAACGGTCATGGCCTCGGCGCTGGCGATGTCCATCGTGCTGTTGATCGTGGCGCTGATGGGCCTGGTGCAGGCCGGCGCGCGACGCTTCCCCAAAGGAGTCATCCCGTGGCAGAGCTGAGCTTTTCCAACCTGACCAAGCGGTTCGACGGCGCCCCCGCGCTGGACGGGATCGACATGCGCATCGGCGCCGGTGAATTCGTCGCCCTGCTGGGCCCTTCGGGCTGCGGCAAGACCACGTTGCTGCGTCTGGCCGCCGGGTTCGAGATCCCCACCGGGGGCGAAATCCGGCTGGGCGGCGATATCGTCGCCGGGCCGGGCACCTTCGTCGCGCCGGAGGATCGCGGCATCGGCATCGTCTTTCAGTCCTATGCATTGTGGCCGCACAAATCGGTGCACGGCAATGTCGCCTACCCGCTGGAGGTGCGTGGCCTGCCCCGCGCCGAACGCGCCCGCCGCGTGGAGGAGGCACTGACCCTGACCGGGCTGGGCGCGCTGGCCGACCGGATGCCGGCGCAGCTGTCGGGCGGGCAACGCCAGCGGGTTGCCCTGGCGCGATGCCTGGTGTTCGAACCACGCGCCGTGTTGCTGGACGAGCCGCTGGCCAACCTCGATCTCGCCCTGCGCGGCACGATGCAGGAGGTCTTTTCCATGTTCCACCGCCGCACCGGCGCGACCATGGTCTATGTCACCCATGATCAGGGGGAGGCCCTTGCCCTCGCCGATCGGGTCGCGGTCATGGAGGCCGGGCGCATCCGCCAGTTCGCCGCGCCCGAGACGCTCTACGGGGAGCCGGCGGATTGCTTTGTCGCCGGTTTCGTCGGTGACGGTGCCGTGGTCTCCGCCCGGGGTCTGGGGCCTGCCGGGCCGGGCCGCATCCACCTGTCGGTGCTGGGCCAGGAGGTGACGGCCCGCAGCCGCACCGCCGATCCCACGCATGTCAGCCTGCGCCCTGAGGCGATCACCCTGTCCGACAGCGCCCCGTTGCGTGCCCGCGTCAGCGGCTGCACCTACCTGGGCGGGCGGTTCCGCCTGTCTCTGGAGGCCGAAGGCGAAACCCTGATCGCCCTGTCCCCGCAGCGTGCCCGCCCGGGGGAAACCCTGGGCCTGACCCTCCGCGACCCCTGGGCCTTTGCCGATCCGCTGGGCGGCGGCCTGCCGGCCCGCAGCCTCGCCCCCGCCTGATCTCCGGCCCCTCCGCGCCGGGGTGGTTGGGGGGGGCGGGTGCTGCCGCCCTCTGTCCTGCGCGCCAACGCAGCGCCCCGCCCCACACCAAGGGCGGAGCGAGAGCGCGCCACGCGGCACGTCCGGGCCGTGCCCTCGTCCATGCCCCCGGCCCCCGCGCTGCCGCCAGGGAAACCCCGTCCCCGTCACGCTTTCGTGCCCGCACGCCGTGGAACTTCGCCCCGCGTCCCACCGTTCCCTGCCCAAGAGAAAAGGAGTACGGAATGACCCAGATCACCACCCGCAACCCGGCCACCGGCGAGACGCTGCAATCCTATGACGTCCAGAGCGCCGAGGAGGCCTTTGCCGCGGTCGAAGCAAGCCACAGCGCCTTTCTCTCCTGGCGCGAGATCACCCATGAGGAACGCGCCCCTGTGCTGCGCAGCATCGCCGCCAAGCTGCGCGACAACGCTGACGAGCTGGCCGCGCTGATGACCCGTGAAACCGGCAAGCTGATCTCGGGCGGCAAGCAGGAGGTGGAGATCTGCGCCCAGATCTTCGACTATACCGCCGACAATGGCCCCCGCATCCTGGGCGACGAGGACCGTGTGCATGGCGATGGCCGGCGCGGCGTCGTCACCTATCAGCCGATCGGGGTGATCTATTCGGTGCAGCCGTGGAATTTCCCGCTATACCAACCCGTGCGCGTTCTGGCAGCCGCGCTGATGGCGGGCAATGGCTGTGTGCTGAAACATGCCTCCATCTGCACCGGCAGCGGCCTGCGCCTGCGGGAGCTGTGCATCGAGGCGGGCCTGCCGGAGGAACTGTTCCAGGTCGTGGTGATCGACCACGAGACATCGGACAGGATCATCGCCCATGACAAGGTGCGCGGCGTGACCATGACCGGGTCGGACACGGCCGGACAGCATATCGGCCAGCAGGCAGCCGCCGCGCTGAAGAAATCGGTGCTGGAGCTGGGTTCGAACGATGCCTACCTGGTGCTGGAGGATGCAGATATCGAGCTGGCGGTGAAAACCTCCGTCATCGGGCGGCTGTACAACAACGGGGAAACCTGCGTGAACGCCAAGCGGTTCATCGTCACCGAGAAGGTTTATGACCGTTTCGTCGATGCCTTTGCAGCGCAGATGGCCCGGATCCGCATGGGCGATCCCACCGATGACCGGACAGAGCTGGGGCCGCTCAGCTCGCAGGACCAGTTCGAAACGGTACGTGACCAGGTGGAGCAGAGCGTGAAGGCCGGTGCCACGATCCTGTGCGGCGGCCAGGTACCCGAGGGGTCCGGCGCCTTCTATCCGGCCACGGTGCTGGGCGATGTGAAACCGGGCATGCCCGCCTATGACGACGAGATCTTCGGCCCCGTGGCCGCGGTGATCCGGGCCCGCGACGATGCGGATGCGATGCGCATCGCCAATGACAGCCGCTACGGGCTGGGCGGCGGCATCTTCTCCAGGGACGAGGAACGCGCCCTGGCGCTGGCCCGCACCCATTTCGACACCGGCATGGTGCGCATCAACTCCTTTGGCGCCGCCGATCCCAACATGCCCTTTGGCGGGGTGAAGAATTCCGGCTATGGCCGCGAACACGGCGGGTTCGGGATGCATGAATTCGTCAATGCCAAGGCCGTCTACCTGACCTCCCGAGCGGCCTGACGGCCCCGGCGGGGACCGGGCGCCGCGCGGGCCACCCCCCGCGGCCCCCCCGCATCTTTGCGCCCCCCCCTTCGCGGCCCTGTGGCCGCCATCGCGCCGCGCGTGCCCCATCGGCCCGCGCGGCGTTTTTGCGTGGCACGGTGTCTTTTTGCCGCATGACCTTCTGCGTGGCGGGCCAGCCTGCGGGCGGCAGGACGCGCAGTTGCGGGACCGCCTGCGGCGGCGCGCCCCGATCCACGCAGCGGCGCGCGATTCACCCCGTGCCCGCCGACAGCCTGCACCGGCCCGACGCTGCCGCGCCAATGGCACAACATGTCGAAAACATGGCGAAATCCCGACGCAAGGAGGGCCACCCCACCCGTTTCAGGTGGGGTGGCCCCTCCCGATATGACCCGACCTATCCCTTTGGATTAGGCCAGTCGCCGCATGTGCGCGGGAAATGCAATTCCGGGTCTGCAATAACGTTTCCAGAAACGCATTCAGCGCCGGACACCATGGCAGACCGCTCCCCCCGGCCCCCGACAGAAAGTTAGGATTTCATCATGACCAGCATCTTCCGCACCTTTGAATTCATCGGCACCTCCGGCGACGACCTGATCCTGGACGGCTATGTCAACGAAAACGGCGAAGTCATCGTCGAGGCCTCGGACCTCGTCGATTTCGCAAACGGCCACATCGGCAACGACACGATCTCCACCGGTGCGGGCAATGACCTGGGCGCGGGCGACATGGTCGGCGACGAATGGAGCTATGACGGCGACCGCTGGGTTTATGACGCGGCCAAGGTCGTGGCCTCCGACGTGGCCGCGATGCGCGCCTTCGACGACCTGATCATCACCGGCGCGGGCAACGACGTTCTGCTGGGCAACGGCGGTCACGACCAGTTGTTCGCAGGCGCCGGCGACGACATCCTGAACGCGGGCTCCGGCAACGACCAGACCTTCGGCGGCGCGGGCGACGACATCCTGAACCTGGAGGCCGGCAACGACTACGCCGAGGCCGGTCAGGGTGCCGACATCGTCAACGGCGGCGCCGGCGACGACGTGATCTACGGCGACCTGAAGGGCGACAACCTGCTGGCCGACGGCGGCACGGCGACCACCTTTGACGGGCTGGCGCAACAGGGCGGCTGGACCGTCACCGATGATTTCGGCCAGGAAGTGATTTCCCAATCCGCGCAAACGGTTGCGGGCGAAACCTACACCATTTCCTTTGACCTGGCGGCCAATCTGTCCGCTGGCAAGTCCTCTGCCACTGTCGAGGTCATCTGGAACGGCGAAGTCGTGGAGACGGTGCAAACGTTCTCCGGCGCCTACCAGACCTTCGAGGTCGATGTGCAAAGCACCGGTGACGCTGGCGAAATCAGCTTCCGCACGGTGGAGGAAAGCTTTGACGCCACCTACGATTTTTCCGGGCCGATCGTCTCCTATGCCGGTACGTTGGACGTGGGCGGCGAAACGGCGGAAGTCGCGGCCTTCGCCGCCGGCCAGGCCAAGCTCTACCAGGTGATCGACGGCCACCTGCATGTCTTCGACACCGCCGCCAGCACCTACGAGGCGGTGGGCCAGGCGCCGGGCTTCAAGATCAACGCCACCGGCTTCAACGTGCAGGATGACCTGATCTACGGCGTGGCGAAATCGGGCGGCACCGACAGCCTGGGCAATGCCGTGTCCACCACCGATATCGTGGCCATCGACGCCACCGGCGCGACCTACCGCATCGGCGACGGCTTCTACGGCGATTACGTCGGCGATTTCGACGATGCCGGCAACCTCTGGACCTTCCATTCCGCGTTGAACCGCATCAGCATCGTCGATGTGGACAATCGCGACGCCGACGGCAACCCGGCCATCCAGCACCTGCATTTCGACAGCGCCATGTTCCAGGACCGCACCTATGACCTGGCCTACAACGCCGCCGAAGGCGTGTTCCTGGCGGTGGTCTCCCCCAGCTCCAACGGCGGTACCGGCAAGGTGGTGAAGATCGACGTCAGCGCCGTGGCCCAGGGCGGCCAGCCGACCTTTACCGAAGTCGCGATCACAGGCACGCTCTATGGCGCGGAAATGGAAAGCGGCATGGCCAACGGTGCCTATGGCGCGGTCTTCTTCGACGGCGAGGGGAACCTTTATTACGGGCTGAACAAGGGCGACCACGACCTGAACGGCGCCACCGACATCAGCGGCGCGATCTTCAAGGTCAACGTCGACTGGACCACCGGTCAGGCCTATTCGGAATTCATGTCCGAGGCCCCGGCCACCGGGTCCAACGACGGCGCCGTCGACCCCCGCTCGGCCGATCCCTTTGCCGAAATCGACGCCGATGCCGCCGTGCTGCTGCGCGAACCCGCCCTGGTCCAGGTCGAGGGCGGCAACGACACCCTGCGCGGTGGCGAAGGCAATGACGAGATCCACGGCAACGCGGGCGACGACGATATCAACGGCGGCACCGGCGCGGACAGCCTGTACGGCGATCAGGGCAATGACCTGGTGTCCGCCGGCAGCGGCAACGACCTGATCGACGGTGGCACCGGCAACGACAAGCTGCGCGGCGAGGCCGGCGATGACGCCATCCTTGGCGGCGAAGGCAACGATTTCCTGGACGGCGGCACGGGCAATGACCAGCTGTCGGGCGGCGCAGGCGTGGACAAGATCGTCGGCGGCACCGGCGCGGACATCATCGAAGGCGGCGCAGGCAACGATCAGCTTTGGGGTGGCAATTGGTCGGCGGATGGCGCGGCAGACACCTTTGTCTTCGCAGCAGGCTCCGGCAAGGATTTCGTCCATGACTTCGAGGCCGGCACCGACCTGATCGATTTCTCCGCGCTGAACACCGACCACGCCAGCGTCATGCAGGTCGCCGACGATCAGGGCTGGGCCACGATCATCGACATGGGCGATCTGGCCGGCGGCATGGAGGGCGACATTCTGATCCTGAAGGCCGTCGGGATCTCCGATCTGGACATGGACGCGTTCATCTTCTGATCGACCCGGACGCAAGCCCCCGTCCCCTGGCCATGGCGGGACGGGGGCTTTTGTCGTGCCGGGACTACCGGTGCGGTGGTCGCGGGCGCGCGGCCCGGTCAGCGCATGATGGGCGCGGTTTGTCCCGGCCCACTGATGGGTCACGGCGCCGCCGGTTGGTCCCTGGCAATCGTCCTCTTCGGCCTTGCGCCGCGCCTCAAGCCGGAGGCCGGGTCGGATGCCAGCGGGCGAATGCGGGAACAACCACAGGGAGAGGTCGCAGGCAGTGCAAGACATCGGCGGCGCGGGACATGGGTCGTGAAGGGCAAGCAGGGTGCCGCGGGGGCGATCGGCCAGCCCGGCGATCGGGGCGGCGGATGGCGTGGCTCCCGCACGACCGCCCGGCAAGACCGCATGCCGGATAAGCGCCCCCTCGCCTCGCCGGGGACAATACAGGGAGGCCATCGGAAGACATCAGGGAGGCCCCGAGGTGCCTGCGGGCCCGTCACCGGGCCCGCGCGCGGATCAGATGATGCCGTGGCGCACCTTGGCCGCGACCCATTCGCTGACCACTACCGTGCCCAGGATCAGCAGCAGGATCACCGCCACCTGGTCCCAGGCCAGAATGGCAAGGGAGGCATTCAGCTTCAACCCCAGCCCCCCGGCGCCGACCAGCCCCAGGATGGTGCTTTCACGGATGTTGATGTCCCAGCGGAAGACCGAAATCCCCCAGAAGGCCGGCATGATCTGCGGCACCACGCCATAGATCAGCACCTGAGCCGGGCCGGCGCCTGTGGCGCTCACCGCCTCGATCTGGCGGGGGTCCGTCTCCTCGATCGCCTCGTACAGAAGCTTGCCGACGAACCCGATCGACCGCAGCGCGATGGCCACGATCCCGGCCAGCAGCCCCGGTCCGATGATCGCCACCAGCAGCAGCGCCCAGATCAGCGAGTTGATCGACCGCGAGGCCACGATGATGAACAGCGCCACGGGCCGCAGGAACGTCACCGACGGTGTGGTGTTGCGCGCCGCCAGCAGCGCCACGGGCACCGCCATCAGCACCCCGCCGACAGTGCCCAGCGTGGCGATGTTCAACGTGTCCCAGAGCGGCTTCATCAGCTCCGGCAAGTAGCCCCATTCGGGCGGCATCATGCGCCCGCCGATATCGGCGGCCTGACGCGGCGCGTCCGAGACAAAGGCCCAGATGGTGTTTTCCGTCATGATCTGCCAGCACCAGACGAACAGCGCCACCAGCGCCAGCCATCCGGTCCAGATCATCAGGCGCAGACGCGCGCTGCGGTGGCTCCAGGCCGTGGGATAGGTGGTCAGATCGGTCATTGCAGGAACTTCCGTAGATAGCCGGAGCCGTATTCCGCCACCATGACGATGGCGATGACGATCAGCAGGATCGCCCCGGCACTGTCATATTCATAGCGGTCGATGGCGGTGTTCAGTGTCGCGCCGATGCCGCCGGCGCCGACAATGCCGATCACCGCGCTTTCACGGAAATTGATGTCCAGCCGGTAGAGCGACAGGCCCAGCAGGCGCGGCATCACCTGCGGCTGCACCGCGTAGTTCAGCAGCTGCACCCAGGAGGCGCCGGTGGCGCGGATCGCCTCGGCCTGGGTTTCGTCGATCTCCTCGATATCGTCGGCCAACAGCTTGGCGATGAAGCCTACGGTGGCGAATGTCAGGGTCAGAAACCCGGCAAAGGGGCCAAAGCCGAACATCGCCACCAGGAAAATCGCGACGATGACCTCCTGAAGAGACCGGCTGACAGCGACGATGGCGCGGCAGGTCAGGTAGATCGGGCGCGGCACCATGTTGCGCGAGGCGCCGATGCCCACCGGGATCGCGATCAGCACCCCTACCACGGTAGAGGTCAGCGTCATCGTCAGACTTTCGACCAGGCCCTGGCTGATGTCCTTCCAGCGGCTGGTGAAATCGGGCTGAAGAAAGCCCAGAACGAACCGCTGGCCGCGTTCCATCCCTTCGGCGACGCGGGTCCAGTTGACGTCGATGGTCGATCCGGCCAGCACCAGGTAGACAAGCACCCCCAGTTGCAGGGCCAGCCGCAGGCGGCGGTCCTGGATGATCTGCGGCGGGCGCCGCCAGGTCGTGGGATAACGGGTGGCGGTGGTCATGCGCCGACCCCGGCCAGCGCCTGCGCGGCGTCGCGCTCCGCCTCTGCCTGTTCCTCGTCCCCGCGGCGCATGGCGTCCCAATCCTCCGCCCCGTAGATGCGGGTCAGGGCGTCTTCCGTCAGCTTTGCGGGGCTGCCATCGAAAACCACGACCCCGGATTGCAGGCCAACGATGCGCTGCATGAATTGCTGGGCCAACGGCACGTCGTGGATGTTGACGATCGCGGGCAGCCCGCGTTCGGCGCAGATCTCCGTCAGCAGGCGCATGATCTGGCGGCTGGTCTTGGGATCCAGGCTGGCGGTGGGTTCGTCCACCAGCAGCAGGTCCGGATCCTGCGCCAGGGCGCGGGCGATGCCCACCCGCTGGCGTTGACCGCCCGACAATGCATCGGCGCGCTTGTCGGCGTGCTGCATCAGCCC
The DNA here is from genome assembly GCF_010614805.1 of Pseudooceanicola aestuarii. Lineage (NCBI taxonomy): Bacteria > Pseudomonadati > Pseudomonadota > Alphaproteobacteria > Rhodobacterales > Paracoccaceae > Pseudooceanicola > Pseudooceanicola aestuarii. Next base: position 2,710,644 of record NZ_JAAFZC010000001.1, on the reverse strand, counting down.
GACACGGTCCAGCAATTCGTAGGCGCGCCGGATGTCGGCGGGTTCAAAGCGGCGCAGCCAGCTGCGCCAGAACGGCACGTAGCCCAGGCGGCCGGACAGGACGTTCTCCATCACCGTCAGCCGTTCGACCAGGGCGTATTCCTGGAAGATCATCCCGATCCTGCGCCGCTGCCGGCGCAACTCCACCCGGCCCAGCTTCACCAGGTCGACATCGCCAAGGCGGACTTCGCCGCTGCTGGGTTCGACCAGCCGGTTGATACAGCGGATCAGGGTGGATTTTCCGGCGCCCGACGGTCCGATCAGGCCGACGACCTGGCCCTTGGGAACCTCCAGCGACACGGCGCTCAGGGCCGCGTCACCTGTCCTGTATGTCTTGGACAGGTCAATCAGCTTCAACATGCACGTTCTCTCCGGATAAGCGACAGGCGGGATTTTCCCGCCTGTCCATGGTCTTGTGACCTGTTGTCCGAGCCTGGGCCCGGCTTATTGGCAATCGTAGGAGACGCCGTTGGCCTCGTCGATCTTGCGGATCACGGCCCAATCGTCCTTGAACCCGATCTCGATGAACTGGGCTTCGCCGCTCTTGCCGAATTCCTCGGCCAGCGCGGTGCCTTCCCAATCGAAGGAGAAGAACGCGTCCTTGATCTTGTCCTGCAACTCGGGGGTCAGGTTATGCGCCACGCCGTAGCCCGTCGTCGGGAAGGTCTGCGAGGTGTAGATCACCGAAAGCTGGTCCTCGGTGACGACCTCACGCTCCAGCATCCGGCCCTTGACCGAATTGGCGATGGCGGCGGCCGGGTAGTCCTTGTTGGCGACGCCGAGGATGGAATTGTCATGCTTGCCCGAGAAGACAGGTTCGAAATCGCGGCCCGCTTCCATGTCGAAATCCGCCTTGAGGATGGCGGAGGGGGCCTTGAACCCTGAATTCGACGTCTCGGAGGTAAAGGCCATCTGGTTGCCCTTGATGTCCTCCACGGCCTCGATGCCGGAGCCGGGGTAAGTGATGATTTCCATCTCGTAGCCGAAGGAGCCGTCCTCGGCCGCCATCATGGCAAAGGGGCGCAGACCGGCACAGGCCACGGCCAGCGGGTTGGAGCCGGTGTTGAACCCGGCGACATGCAGACGCCCGGCGCGCATCGCCTCGATCTGGGCGGCGTTGGACTGGACGGGGAAGAACTGCACCTTCTTGCCGGTCTTCTCGCCCATGTGGTCCAGGAACTCGGACCAGACCTCGGCATAGACGGCGGGATCCTCGACCGGGGTATAGGCGAAGATCAGCGTGGAGGGGTCGATCTGGTCCGCCGCATCCGAGGGGATATCCGCGATCAGATCGCCATCGGCATCGGTGTACCGGTCGCTCAGCGTGAATTCGGCGCTGGCGGGAACGGCCAGGGCCGCGGTCAGGGCGATCGCCGAAATGGCGTGGGTCAGGTAGGTCATGATGTCTCCAATATCTGCGCGCGCAGGTTCGGTATGCAGGTTGGTATGCTGGGGCACCGCCCCGAAAGATCGGGCCGGGTCATGTCTTCCCGATCGGCCCGGCACTATTTTCCTATTTCATAAATCCTTAAAGCGTCAATCGGACCGGGCGCTGTTTCACCCCGACAACCACAACATTTACGAAAACTTCACACAAGGCTTTTGAGGCCCGTACAGCCCGAAGTCGGCCCCAGACATACGCCGCCGTACGGAACACCCTACCGACGCTGCGGCCACGCATGGTCCGACAGTCTGTCCTGACCGAAGTGTCAGACGTGCCTGTGCGATCAGAACCTACGGTCCGTCCTGAAACTACAGTCGGGACTGGATGACCCGACGGAGCGGAATCGCCCGAGGGGTCTGATCCGCCCGTCCGACCAGAACCGCCAGACGGTTCGGAAACCTCCGCCGCCCCGCTATCCCCGGTTGATCAGGAATATCCCCGCCGCCACCAGCGCCAGCGCGGCCAACACACTCAGGTGCATCGGCTCGCCCAGCGCCAACCAGGCAAGTGTGACGGAGACCACCGGCGCAAGAAAGGAGAAGCTGGCAACGTTCGACGCCGGGTAGACCCGCAGCAGGTGAAACCACAACAGGAATACGAAGGTCGACACCAACAGCACCTGGAACGCCATCAACGGCAGATGGATCCAGCCAATGTCGCGCAGCATCGGCCCGAACAGCGGTGCCGCGATCAGCAGCAGCGGCGCGGAGACCAGAATCTGCCACATCAACTGCTCTTCGGGGTAGGCCTTCTGTAATGGCGAGATCCGCACCAGCAGCGCGATCCCGGCCCAGCCCAGCGCACCCACCAGCGCCAGCACATCACCCAGAAGCGAAGCCTCGCCGCCACCGCGATCGGCCATGACCACGACCACTCCCGCCATCGCCAGCACCAGACCCAGCACACGCTGGCGGGTCAGCCTTTCGCCGGGCAGAAGGAAATTCGCGGCCAGGCTCAGATGCACCGGCATGGAGTAGAAGATGATGGAGGCACGCGACACGCTGGTCAGGTCGAGCGCCAGGAACAACGCCACGAATTCCACCGCGAAAAACACGCCCAGCACCAGCCCCGGCCCCAGGGTCCGCCGGTTCACCCGGAACGGCACCCGCCGCCAGGCCATCCAGACGGCCAGCACCAGCACGGCCCCGACCGAGCGTAGCGCCACCTGGTAGACTGGCGCGATGCCACTGCCCGTCAGCTTGATCGCGATCTGGTTGGTGCCCAATATGACCGAAACCAGCACAAGCCCGGCCGCCCCGGCCAGGTCAATCCTGTCCTTGCGCATGTCTCCTCCCTCGGCGCCATGTGGACGCCGCCGCGCGCAGGAGGTCAAGTCGTTATTTCCGCTTTGCTTTCCGGCCCGTCCCGTGACGACGGAAGAACCGCGGGTTGCGTTTGACGAATTCGGCGATCAGCCCGGTCATCCCGCTCAGCTGCTGCCCCTTGAGATAGGCGAACCCCGTCAGCGCGCCCAGGCTGGCGCCGATCATGTCGACGATCAGGTCGCCCATCGTGTCCAGCAGCCCGGATTTCTGCATATTGGTGCCCAGCAGCTGGTCCATGCTGAATTCAAAGACCTCCCAGGCGGCGCCGATGGCGACGGCAAAGCAGAACGCGAACAGCGAGATCGCCCAGGGCGGCGCGGCGTAACGGTCGCCCTGAAACATCATGAACACCAGGACAAAGCCGATCAGCCCGAACCCCACGGCAGAGCCACCATGCATCGCGATGTCCCACCACCAGAACCGTTCGTAGAAATCGAATACCTCGCCCAGAAACAGCGTGCCGCCGACAAAGATCACCATCGCCGCGATGAAGGACGGCGGCACACGCACCTCTACCCAGCGCGCGACGAACAGCGGCGCCACCGACAGCCCCAGCGTCGCAAGCGACACGAAGGTCAGCGACCAGCGGCCAAGGATCAGCGAAACCGCCGCCGATATCAGCAACGCGGCCCAGATCAGGCGGGCGACGAGGGTCTGTTCACTGAACAAGATGACAACCTTTCCCAAGCATGCGAGGTCTCTCTCCATGAAAGCACCCCGCCTGCGGATCGCAACCTACAACTTGCAGAAATGTGTCGGGCTGGACCTGCGGCGCAACCCCCATCGCGCGCTGGAAGTGCTGGAGGATACCGGCGCCCAGATCGCGGTCCTGCAAGAAGCCGACAAGCGGTTGCCCCCCCGTCCTGCCGCCCTGCCGCCAGACCTTTTGCAGGCGGAGGGATGGCACGCCCTGCCCTTTGCCACCCCCGATGGCGCCGGGCCGGGCGTGTCGCTGGGCTGGCATGGCAATGCGATGCTGCTGCGGCCGGGGATCGCGGTCGAAGGGCTGGACACGCTGACCCTGCCGGGGATCGAACCGCGCGGCGCGATCCTGGCTGATCTGGACACCGTGCTGGGGCCTTTGCGCGTGGTCGGCGTCCACCTGTCGCTGCTGACCCGCGACCGGCTGCGCCAAGTGTCGGAGATCCGGCGCCAGCTGGAGCGTCACCCGATCCGCCCGACGCTGATCGCGGGCGATTTCAACCATTGGGGCGCCCCCCTGGCGCTGGCGGCAGAGCTGCGCGATTTTGATCTGCTGCCCTGCCCGCCCGGCTACCCCGCGCCGCGCCCCGTCGGCGCGCTGGACCGCTTCGCGCTCAGCAGTCAGGCCCAGGCCGCCGGCCTGCACGCCGGCCCGGTGCACGCCCACATCACCCGCCCCGCGCGCATCGCCTCCGACCACCTGCCGCTGGTGGTGGATCTGTCCCGGATAGCAGAGTCACCTTGAGGTCCGGCCACCGGAGGTGCGGTATGATCCCTACCACATCTCCAGTATCCCCGCCCGTTCCCCGACGTTCGACAACCCTTGAACGCAGGTAGCGCGATGGAGGGCAAGAAGCGGCAGGATCGCCCGACCGCTCCTCTCTCTCCATTATTCCGTCACGCCCCTTCCACACGACCTAACACCTGGTGGTGCCAGCGCATCTGGTGGGCGGCGGGATCGCCCGACACCTACCCGCCAGACCCGCCAGTTCCGATCCGTCCGCACCGGCCTGATCGGGCGCCCCCCAGGGCTGGCCTGCGTAACGGGGGAAAGGGCAATCGCGGGAAAGAAGCCTTACGACGCGCTGACATTCTTGACCCGGATCCCGCTCCGGGCCCCGCCAGCCTTGGGCCGGCTCATTGTTGCGCGGCGGGCGCGCGAGCGAGATACCGACAGGCATGGTTTGCCGTGGCGAAGTCTTCGGATCGAAGCCGCCCTTCGCCCTTCCCTGAATTTCCGCGCCCGGTCGCACCGCCCGCCTGAACGTCGCGGTCCCTTGGCGTCACAGCTCTTCCGCACCCCCAAACCGATCCGTGATGGCCCGGCGAGCCGAGGATACCTCTCACCCCTTCCCGCCCTTGTCTCTCCCCCAAACCGATCCGTGATGGCGTGACAGGGGGCGAGGTGCTATCGCGGGGCATCCTGTGCCCATGCGGAGCCTCCCGATGTCCCTGCTTCAGATCGCCTCTCTCCTGATTGTCCTTGCCGGTGCCTTTGGCGCGGTGAATTACTTCACGCTCAAGCTGCCCTCGGCCATCGGGATCCTGCTGGTGGCGCTGGTGTCGTCCTTCGCCGTGCTGGCGCTGGACCTGGTGGCGCCGGAGCTGGAGGTCGCGGCACAGGTGCGCGGGATCGTCATCGGCATCGATTTCTCCGAGGCGCTGATGGAGGGGATGCTGGGCCTGCTGCTGTTTGCCGGGGCACTGCATGTCAAGCTGTCGGACCTGCGCCGGCAATGGCGGCTGGTGCTGCTGATGGCCACCATCGGCGTCGGGCTGTCTACGGTGATCTTCGGCCTGGGCTTTGCGGCGATCTGCGGAATGCCGATCCTGGTGGCGCTGGTCTTCGGGGCTCTGATCTCGCCCACCGATCCGGTGGCGGTGTTGGGCGTCCTGCGGGAGGCCGACCTGCCCAAGACGCTGGAGACCAAGATCGCGGGGGAGAGTCTGTTCAACGACGGCGTCGGCTACGTCGTGTTCCTGGTGCTGCTGGGCATGGCCTTTCCCGGTGACGACGCCCATGGCAGCGGTCTGGCCGATGCAGCGATCCTGTTCGTGCAGGAAGCCGGAGGTGGCGCGGCCCTGGGGCTGGTGCTGGGCTGGCTGGTGTTCCGGGTGATGCGCCATATCGACGATCCCTCCCTTGAGGTGCTGATTACCCTGGGTCTGGCCTTTGGCGGCTATGAACTGGCGGTGGCGTTGCATGTCTCTGCCCCGATCATGGCGGTCTGCGCGGGGCTTCTGATCGGGGATATCGGCGCCCGCCATGGCATGTCCGAGGCGACGCGGCGTTATGTCGATGCCTTCTGGAAGCTGATCGACGAGATCCTGAATGCCGTGCTGTTCCTGCTGATCGGCTTCGAGGTCTTTGCCCTGGCCTTCGAGGACGAATACCTGCTGGCCTGCGTGCTGGCCATCGGCCTGGCGCTGGTGGCGCGGCTGGCGGCGGTGTCGGTGCCCGTGCTGCTGCTGCGCCCGTTCCGCAGCTTTGATCAGGGGACGATCCAGATCATGACCTGGGGCGGGCTGAAGGGCGGGATCTCCGTCGCGCTGGCCCTGTCGCTGCCCGAAGGGGAGTGGAAACCGCTGATCCTGACGGCGACCTATTGCGTGGTGATCTTCTCCATCCTCGTGCAGGGCCTGACGGTGGCCCGCGTGGCCAAGCGGGTCGGACGCACGCCGGAGCTGATGTAGGCCGCATCCCAGGGGCATCGCAGGGCGGGCGCGCCGTTGAACAAGCGCGCTGCTGGATGGGTCGGCACTCAGCAAAGGGTCTCGCCGGCAGGCGACACCGGGGGAGGCCAACACGGGGGAGGCCAACATGGCGGGAGACGCCGGGAACAGGTGGCGCCTGACAAGGTTGCCCCGGACAGGACAACATCGGGCGAAGCTGCCCCCGACAGGGCCAAACCGGAACGGGCGCCCGTCAGACCGGCGATGTGCGGGTCGCTGTGGCGCCGGGGCGCGCCCCGGACCGGCAGGCTGCGAACACCCCGCACGGCGCGGATCTGAGGCACACCTATCCGCCCCGCCCCCAGACCGTCCTGTCCGGGCCGCAACGCAGGGAGACACACCACCGCGCGACGCCCCCCCACATTTTTCAACCGCCAAACCGCCAAGGCGAAATGCGACGCGCCCGACCTCTCTTCTCCCGGCGGGAGGGGGTAGGCCATTGCACGGCAGCCCCCCCGGCCCCCTTCCGCCGCGCACCGCCTGCAACTGCGCCCGTGCCGCGAACGGGGCCTGAACCGGCTTGCCCTTTGGTGGCATTCGGCGCAGGACAGGTGGCATGACCGCGCTTGCCCAACCCGACCCCCGCCGCGATACGCTGCGCGCCGCCATCTGGATGATGGGGGCGGTGGTGTGTTTCCTTGGCATGGCCGTCGCCGGGCGCGCCGTTTCCGGGGAGTATGACACGTTCGAGATCATGACCTATCGCAGCCTGGTCGGGCTGGCTGTGATGATCGTGCTGATCACCGGGCGTGGCGGCTGGGGACAGGTGACGACGGCGCGGATGGGGTTGCATGTCTTGCGCAACGGGGCGCATTTCATCGGTCAGAATCTTTGGTTCTTCGCCATCACGGTGATCCCGCTGGCGCAGGTCTTCGCGATCGAATTCACCGGCCCGATCTGGGTTCTGGTGCTGTCGCCCCTGCTGCTGGGCGAGGCGATGACCCGCAACCGGATCCTGGCCACGCTGGCGGGCTTCGTGGGCATCCTCATCGTCACCCGGCCGGGGATCGAGACGGTGAATATCGGCGTGCTGGCCATTGCCCTGGGGGCCGTGTGCTTTGCCCTGACCGGCATCATGACCAAGAAGCTGACGCGGACCCTGACGACGCTGAACATCGTTCTGTGGCTGACCGTGCTTCAGACAATTTTCGGGCTGGTCTGCACGCTGTACGACGGGTCCATCGCGCTGCCCACCGCCGCAATGGCCCCCTGGCTGGTGGTGATCGGCTGCTGCGGTCTGGCCGCGCATCTATGCCTGACGCAGGCGCTGTCTCTGGCCTCGGCGGCGGTGATCATGCCGCTGGACTTCATGCGCCTGCCATTGGCCGCCATCGTCGGGATGAGCTTTTACGCGGAGCCGCTGGATATCTGGGTGGTGCTTGGCGCCTCGGTGATCTTTGCGGCCAATTACCTCAACATCCGGTACGAGACGCGCCCCAGCTAGCGCCTGTGCCGGCCGATGCCCGGGCGACCGCCGGGAGGGGGCGGCCGGGACCCCGTCCGCGCCCCCCTCTCTCATCCGCGCGCCCGGCCGCACTTTGGCGCAGGAACCGGGTTGCGCCGCACGGCGATCCGGTATCCTCTCCGCCGCATGACACCGCAAAAATCCATCTCCGGCGCCGCCTGGGGCCAGCTTCTACTGCTGGGCCTGATCTGGGGCGGCTCCTTCCTGGCGATCAAGATCGCGCTGCGCGAGGTCGGGCCGCTGACCTCGGTCCTGCATCGGACATTCTGGGCGATGCTGGCGCTGTGGATCTTCGTGCTGATCGCCCGGCTGCCGGTGCCCCGCGACACGCGGACCTGGGGCGCATTCCTGGTGATGGGGGTGATCAACAACGTGCTGCCCTTTGCGCTGCTGGCCTTCGGCACCCAGCACCTGGAAACGGGGCTGGTGTCGATCTTCAATGCCTCCACCGCCGTTTTCGGCGTGCTGATCGCGGCGTTGGTCTTCGCCGACGAGAAGCTGACCGCGCGCAAGGGCATCGGGGTCTCCCTGGGGTTCCTGGGCGTGGCCACGGCGATGGGGCTGGAATTCCTCGGAGAGATCGACCTGCGGTCGACCGCGCAGCTGGCCTGTATCGGCGCCGCCTTCTGCTATGGATGCGGCGGCAGCTGGGCGCGGGCAACGCTGGGCGGGCTGAAACCGCAGGTCGCGGCGGCGGGGATGCTGACCGGCGCGACCTTGGTGATCGCTCCGCTGGCCCTGCTGATCGAAGGACCGCTGACGCTGGACCTGGCGCCAGCGACCTGGGGGGCGATCGGCTATTACGCGCTGGTCTCCACCGCGGCGGCGTTCCTGCTGTATTACTCCATCCTGGCCAAGGCCGGATCGGGCAACCTGATGCTGGTCACGCTGCTGGTGGCGCCGGTGGCCATCGTGCTGGGCGCCGCGACACTGGGCGAGTCGCTGGAGCCGCGCCACTACGGCGGGCTGGCGCTGGTCGGGCTGGGGCTGGTGGTGCTGGACGGGCGCGCCCTGCGACGCATAAGCGTTTGACGCGGCGGGCCGGCTGACCTACCCAAGACGCCGCACGACCGGGCGCGACCGGCCGCGCCAGGACGCCCACAAGGAGACAGGCCCAGATGCGTTACCCCACCGCACAGGCGTGGCGCGACGCCCCGCACAAGCAGGTGCTGCTGTTCGGCATGTCCGGCCTGGGCAAGACCTACCTGTCCAACATGCTGCGCGACAGCGGCGACTGGTTCCATTATTCCGTCGATTACCGCATCGGCACCCGCTACATGGGCGAACATATCGCCGACAATGCCAAGCGGCACGCGATGCAGGTGCCTTTTCTGCGCGATCTGCTGATGTCCGACTCGATCTATATCGGCTCCAACATCACCTTCGAGAACCTCGCGCCGCTGTCCACCTATCTTGGCAAGCCGGGCGATCCGGCGCGGGGCGGTCTGCCCTTCGACGAATACATGCAACGCCAGGACCAGCATCGCACGGCGGAGATCGCGGCCCTGCTGGATACCGGGCATTTCGCGGAACGGGCCGGGCGGATCTACGGCTATCCGCATTTCGTTTGCGACACCAGCGGCTCCATCTGCGAGGTGGTGGACCCCGACGACCCCGACGACCCGGTGCTGGCCGCCGTCACCCGCGCCGCCCTGCCCGTCTGGTTGAAGGGCGACGACGCCCATACCGCCGAACTGGTGCGCCGGTTCGACCGGGCGCCCAAGCCGATGTACTACCAGCCCGCTTTCCTGGATGACGCATGGCGCGACTACCAGCAGGAGACGGGCCAGCGCCCCGAGGCGATCGACCCGGACGCCTTTGTCCGCTGGACCTATGCCCGGGCGCTGGCGCATCGCCAGCCGCGCTATGCCGCCATGGCGCGGCGCGGCGTGACCGTCACCGCCGACGAGGTCCAGCAGGTGCGTGACGCGGCGGATTTCACCGACCTGATCGCCCGCGCCCTTGAGCGTCGCGCCCAAGACCCTATCTGACCCCTTCCAATCAGCCGAGGCCCAGACCATGCCCATCAAGATCCCCGCCGACCTGCCCGCCTTCGAGGTTCTGACCCGCGAAGGCGTCATGGTCATGGCGGAGGAAAACGCGGCCCGGCAGGATATCCGCCCGTTGCGCATCGGATTGCTGAACCTGATGCCCAAGAAGATCCAGACGGAGAACCAGTTCGCCCGGCTGATCGGTGCCACGCCGTTGCAGATCGAATTGTCGCTGATCCGGATGAGCGAACATCAGGCCCGCAACACCGCGGCCGAACACATGGAGAATTTCTATCGCTCCTTCGCCGAGGTGAAGGCCAGCGGAGAGAAATTCGACGGCTTCATCATCACCGGCGCCCCGATCGAGCATATGGATTTCGAGGACGTCACCTATTGGGACGAGCTGCGGGAGGTGATGGACTGGACCCGCACCCATGTGCACATGACCTTTGGCGTGTGCTGGGGCGGCATGGCCATGGCCTGGCATTTCCACGGTGTGCCCAAGCATATCCTGACGGACAAGGCCTTCGGCTGTTTCCGGCACCGCAATCTGGCGCCGGCCAATCCCTATCTGCGCGGGTTCTCCGACGATTGCGTCATGCCGGTGTCGCGCTGGACGGAGATGCGCCAGGAAGATATCGACCGGGCCGGGCTGACCACGCTGCTGACCTCGGACGTGACCGGGCCCTGCCTGGTGGAGGATCCCGAAAACCGGGCGATCTACATCATCAACCACCTGGAATACGACAGCACCACGCTGAAGGACGAATACGACCGCGATGTCGCCGCCGGCACCGCGATCAAGGTGCCCGCCAATTACTACCCCGACGACGATCCCGCCCTGCCGCCGACCAACCGCTGGCGCAGCCATGCGCATCTGCTCTACGGTAACTGGATCAACCAGATCTACCAGACCACGCCGTTCGACATGGCGCGGATCGGGGCGCAACCCGGGGAGCCGGGCCAGGAAGATGGGCGCCCTGATGGCGGAGGCCGGAACATTGGTTAAGGCGCTGACCCTGCTTCTGATCCTGCTGACCGCCTTCGGTGCCGCAACCTGGTGGCGCGCCAGCCGCCGCGCGGCAGAGGCCGAGGCGGCATTCCCGCCCCAGGGCCAGATCGTGACGGTCAACGGCCACCCGGTGCATTTCCAGCAGATGGGAACGGGACCGGACCTGGTGCTGCTGCATGGCGCCTCCGGGAACACGCGGGATTTCACCTTTTCCCTCGCCGGCCGGCTGGCGCAGGACTACCGCGTCACGATCTTCGACCGGCCCGGTCTGGGCCACACACCCCGGCTGGCGCCGCGCGGCGTGACGATCCGCGACCAGGCGGCGCTGTTGCAGGCCGCCGCCGCCGCGCTGGACCTGCACCGGCCCGTCGTGGCGGGCCAAAGCTTTGGCGGCGCCGTGGCGATGGCCTGGGCGGTGGATCACCCCGGCACCCTGTCGGCCGTCGTGGATATCGCCGGAGCCACCTACCCCTGGCCCGGTGATCTGAACATGCTTTATGCCACCATGGCGCGGCCGGTGATCGGCCCGGCGCTGGCCTGGACCCTTGCCGCCTGGGTGACGCCCGGCTATGTCGCGCGCGCGCTGGACGGTGTCTTTGCTCCGCAATCCGCCCCCGAGGGCTATGCCGACCATATCGGCACGCCGCTGATCCTGCGCCCGCATTCACTGATGGCCAATGCCCAGCAGCGCACCGACCTGCGGGCCGAGCTGCGCGACCTGGCACCGCGCTATCCCGCCCTGACCCTGCCGATCGAGATCGTGCATGGCACCGCCGACACCACCGTCGATCTGGACATTCATTCGCGCGCGCTGGCCCGCGATGTGCCCTCGGCCAACCTGGTGGCACTGGACGGGATCGGCCACATGCCCCACCACGTCGCCCAGGAGGCCGTGATCGCCGCCATCGACCGCGCGGCCACCCGCGCCGGCCTGCGCTGACGGCGGCGCGGGGACCGTCCGCCACCCGCCCCCGATTGCGCAACGGCGTCCGCCTGCCCATATTGTACGAAAAGGATCGACCGCATGGACCTGCCCTTTGACGGCGCGATCAGCGCCTTCTACCGCAACGATGCCCCCGATGAGGTGCGCAACGCGATAAAACGCGCCGACAAGGGCGACATCCTGAACCCCGGCTACCCCTATGCCGAACGGATGCCGCGCAAGGCCTACGAAAAAGAGCTGGAGGCGCTGCAAATCGAACTGGTCAAGATGCAGGCCTGGGCCAAGGCCACCGGCGCCCGCGTCGTCTGTCTGTTCGAGGGCCGCGACGCCGCCGGCAAGGGCGGCACGATCAAGCGGTTTCGCGAGAACCTGAACCCGCGCGGGGCGCGCAACGTGGCGTTGCCCAAGCCCTCGGATACCGAGGCCGGGCAATGGTATTTCCAACGCTACGTGCAGCACCTGCCGACCGCCGGGGAAATCGTGTTCTTCGACCGCTCCTGGTACAATCGCGGCGTGGTCGAACATGTCTTCGGTTTCTGCAGCGATGCCCAGCGGGAGCATTTCTTTGCCCAGGTTCAGGATTTCGAGAAGATGCTGGTGGAGGACGGGATCCACCTGTTCAAGTTCTGGCTGAACGTCGGTCGTGCCGAACAGCTGCGCCGGTTCCTGGAGCGGGAGGGCGACCCGCTGAAGCAATGGAAGCTCAGCTGGATCGACGCCGAGGGGCTGAAGAAATGGGACGCCTATTCCGACGCCATTTCCGAGACTCTGCGCCGCAGCCACAGCGACCATGCCCCCTGGACCGTGGTCCGTTCGGATGACAAGCGTCGCGCGCGCCTCGCCGCGATTCGCCAGGTGCTGACCGCCCTGCCCTATGACCGCCGCGACGACAAGGCCCTGGGCCGGATCGACCCGGCCGTCAGCGGTGGCCCGGACATCTGGGATGCCTAAGAAACGCGGCTATCACCACGGCAACCTGCGACAGGCGCTGGTGGAGGCCGCGCTGTCCCTGATCGAAGCCAAGGGCCCCACCGGCTTCACCCTGTCGGAGGCGGCGAAACAGGCCGGCGTCACGCCCGCCGCCGTCTATCGCCATTTCGAGGGCCGCGAAGACCTGATCGCCGAGGCCGCGCGCCAGGGCTACGAGATCTTTGCCGACGTGATGGAATACGCCTATCACAAGGGCCAGCCTTCCGCGCTGGCCGCGTTCGAAAGCACCGGCCGCGCCTATCTCGCCTTTGCGCGCAAATATCCCGGCCATTACATCGCCATGTTCGAAAGCGGCGTGTCGGTGAACCGCAATCCCGACCTGGCCGTCGTCGCGCGCCGCGCCTGGGATGTGCTGGAACGCGCCGCCGAAGACCTGTCACAACAGATCCCCGAGGGAAAGCGCCCGCCGGCGTCGATGTTTTCAGCCCATATCTGGGCGATGTGCCATGGGGTGGTGGAACTTTTTGCGCGCAATTCGCCCGGTCGGCAAAGCCCGTTTCCGCCCGAAGAGCTGCTGGAAAGCGCGATCGGCGTCTACCTGCGCGGTCTCGGTCTGATCGAGGCGGATCGCTAGCTGCGGGTTTTTTGTCAGTGTTAAAGCTACGGTAAGACCTCTGGCATAGGAGGGATGTGGAACAGATAGGACCGCATCATGCCCCCCCTTGCTGACGCCACTGCCCCGCAGCCCGACGCCGCTCGCGACCTCGCCCGGCAGCCCGCCGATCCCCCCTCCGCGCCACATTCTGGCCTGGTCCATGGCGCCGCGCCCGACCCCATGGCCCGGCTGAAGGCGCTACAGGATTACAGCGGCCAGTTGAATTGCCATGCCTACGCCGTCTTTGGCGTGCTGCCCGGTCTGGCCGCCCTGGCCATCGGGCGACCGCTGCTGTGGCCGGCGGTCTTCGGATTGCTGCTCGCGGCCGTCGCGCTGGTTTCCGCTCGCCTGCCACGCGTCGCGCGCTGCTATGGTGGGGCGCTGGCGCTGATCGGGCTGACCTTCACCTTTCAGGCCACGCTGGCCGGACACCCGGCCCAGGCGGACAGTCACGTCATCTTCATCGTCGCCATGACCGCCATCGCCACCATGGCCCATCGCGGCGCGTTGCTGGCCAGCGCGGCGATGCTGTCGCTTCAGGTGCTGATCGCGGCGCTGGCCCTGCCCGCGCTGCCGGGGGGGCCACCGGCGCAGGGCGGATTGCTGCACGCGACTTTCCACCTGTTCTGGATCTGGTGTGCCACCGGCTGCCTGCTGCTGGCCGTATGGGTGCGCGAACGACAGACGATCACCGCCGGGCGGCGGCTGTTCCGCGCCCTTCAGGCCGAAGACCAGGCCCGCCGCGCCGGTGCAGATGCCCGCCGCGACCAGCTGGCCGCCGAACAGGCCCGCCAACGGGCGGAGGATGCGGTACATGCCGCCGCACTGGCCCGATCCGGCGCCGAATCCGCGCTGGAGGAGGCGCGCACCAACGCCGAAATTGCCCGCGCGGCGGAGGCTGATCGCGAGGCGCTGCGCCTTGACCATGCCCGCGCCGTGGAAGAGGTGATCACCCTTTTCCGCGACAAGTTCGCAGAGCTGGCACAGGGCAACCTGACCGCGCGGGTCGAAACGCCGCTGTCCCCCGACTACGCCGATCTCGCCCTCAGCTTCGACCGGGCAGTCGCCCGTCTGGAAACCACCTTGCAGCACGTTCTGGCCGAAACCCGACAGATCCAGACCCTGTCGGGCGATATCAACGACGCCGCCTGCGACATGTCCGATCGCACCGAACACCAGTCGGAGACCCTGACCGGCATCGCCGCCACGCTGAAGCAATCGACCGCCTGGCTGCACAGCGTCGCCGAAGACACCGCCCGTGCCCATTCCCAGGCAGAGGAGGCTCGCCAGAAGGCCGCGCGGGGGGGCGAAGTCATGGGCCGGGCGCTTGGCGCAATGGACGGGATCGCCGCCGATGCCGGCGTGGTACGCAAGATCGTTTCGGTGATCGAGGATATCGCCTTCCAGACCAACCTGCTGGCCCTCAACGCCGGGGTGGAGGCTGCCCGCGCAGGCGATGCCGGTCGCGGTTTTGCTGTTGTCGCGGCGGAGGTCCGGGCGCTGGCCGGCCGCTCTTCCGAGGCCGCGCGGGAGGTCGACGCCCTGGTCGCCGCCTCCTCCGCGCAGATTGTCGAGGGGGTGCAGCTGGTCAAGGATTCGGGCGCCGCGCTGGACGGGATCGGCGCCGCGATCGAGGATATCGCCATCCGCATGACGACCATCGCCGCTTCTACCGACCGCCAGTCCCGCGACGTGGAGGGCATCAGCCTGTCGATCGACCAACTCGACGATGTGACGCGCAAGAACGCCACGCTGTTCGGCGAGACACTTGATGCCAATGCCCGGCTGGCGCAGAAGGCGCAGACCCTGTCGCTCACCGTCGGTGGGTTCACCCTGTCACCGCTTCCCCCCAGTGACGACCTCACCTCCTTGCTGCCGATCAACCTGGCCACCCGGCGTGAACAGCGCACCGGATGACCGCGCCGCTTGGCCAGGCGGGGGTCTTGCCCTTGCGGCCAAGTTCCGAAAAATCCGCTGCATCCGGTCAAGCAAAAAGGCCGCCCCAGCGGGACGGCCTTTCCGAATTCCTGTCGCGAAACGCGATCCGCAGGGGATCAACGCTTGGAGAACTGGAAGCTCCGACGTGCCTTCCGGCGGCCGTATTTCTTCCGTTCCACGACCCGGCTGTCGCGGGTCAGGAAGCCGGCGGCTTTCAGCGCGCCGCGCAGGCTGGGATCGTAGAGTTGCAGGGCTTTGGAAATCCCGTGCTTGACCGCGCCGGCCTGACCGGACAGGCCGCCGCCCTTGACGGTCGCCATGACGTCGAATTCCCCTTCGACACCGGCAACGGTGAAGGGCTGGCGCAGGATCATCTGCAGAACCGGACGGGCGAAATACTTGTCCATTTCCTTGCCGTTCACGGAGACCTTGCCGGAGCCCGGCTTGATCCAGACCCGGGCGACCGCGTCCTTCCGTTTGCCGGTCGCGTAGGAACGGCCCAGCTCGTCCCGGACGGGATCGCGCGGTTCGTCAGCCTCGGCCGTTGCCGCGACGCCGCCGATATCCTCGGTCACGGCGCCCTTCAGCTCTTCGAGCGAATTGAATTGATCGGCCATCTATCAGCTCCGCGTGTTCTTGGAGTTCATGGATTTCACATCCAGCACGTCGGGCGATTGCGCCTCGTGCGGATGCTCGGCGCCAGCATAGACGCGCAGGTTGGTCATCTGTTGGCGCGACAGCCGGTTGCCCGGCAGCATACGCTTGACCGCCTGCGTGACCACGCGTTCGGGATGCGCGCCTTCCAGGATCTGGCCGGTGCTGCGGCTCTTGATGCCGCCCGGATAACCGGTGTGCCAGTAGTTCGGCTTGTCGCGTTTCTTGCCCGTCAGCTGCACCTTGTCGGCGTTGATGACGATGACATTGTCGCCCATGTCCATATGGGGCGTGAAGGTGGCCTTGTGCTTGCCACGCAGCCGCATGGCGATGATCGATGCGAGACGGCCCAGAACGATGCCTTCGGCATCGATCAGGATCCATTTCTTGTCGATATCCGCCGGGGTCGCAGAAAAGGTTTTCATATCGGGTGCCCTTTGAATTTGGCAGCCCGGCGATCCCATGGGGACACCGGGCGACGTGATGGGCGGGTTATACAGGCGACAGCGCGCCAGTCAAGCGCATCATATCCGAATAAATCACGCAAAAACAATAACTTGAATTTTCGGTATAATAATACCCCATTCTCGGAACGCCCCGCCTGCCCTACCCTTCGGGCGGGATCGCGTAGGTCAATGTCGCGCGGGCCACCGGGTCGGGAACGCCTTCGGAATGGATCAGCACATCGCCCACCGCCAGCAACCGCCCCAGCTTCAGCAGGCGGCAGGTGGCAAGCAGATCCGCGCCGTTGGCCGGTTTGCGCATGAAATCGATGGAGCAATTGGTCGTCACCGCCAGAGCGCGCGGGCCGATCATCGCCAGAACCGCCAGGTAGACGGTCACATCCGCCAGCGAGAACATCGTCGGCCCGGACACCGTGCCGCCCGGCCGCAGGTGACGGGTCTCGACCGCCAGACGCACGGTGACCTCACGCTCGGCCACCCGCTCGATCACGAAATCACTGTGCACCTGCGGGAATTCCCGTTCCAGAAACGCGGCCAGCGCCGTGGCATCCATGCGTACAGACATGCTTTCCTCCCTGTCATTCGGCGCCTAGAGTTCGGCAAACAGCGCGGAGGTACAAGATGGCAATTCTGGAACGGCACGACACCGGGGCGATCGCGCGGTTGCATCTGAATGCCCCCGCCAGCCTGAATGCGCTGAGCGATGCGATGCTGACGGCCTTGTCGGAGGCTTTGGATAAACTGGCCGGGGACCGCGCGATTCGGGTGGTGATCCTGTCCGGTGCCGGAAAGGCATTCTGCGCCGGCCACGACCTGAAGGAGATGCAGGCGGCGCGCCAGGCCGCCGATGGTGGTGCTGCCGCGTTCGGCGACCTGTTCGACCGCTGCACGGCAGTGATGCGCCAGATCCGCACTCTGCCGCAGCCGGTCATCGCCCAACCGCACGGCATCGCCACGGCCGCGGGCTGCCAATTGGTGGCCACCTGCGACCTGGCAGTGGCGGCGCAGGACACGCGGTTCGGGGTCAACGGGGTCAATATCGGGCTGTTCTGCTCGACTCCGATGGTCGCGCTCAGCCGGAACGTGCCGCGCAAGCAGGCGTTCGAGATGCTGACCACCGGCGCCTTCATCGACACCGATCGCGCCGTGGAAATCGGCCTGATCAACCGCGCCGTCCCGGCGGAGACGCTGGAGGCCGAGACGATGCAGCTGGCCGAAACCCTGGCCGCGAAATTGTCCAGCGCGGTGCGCGTCGGCAAAGCTGCGTTTTACGCGCAGGCCGAATTGCCGGTAGAGGAGGCCTATGCCCTGACCGGCCAGGTCATGGTGCAGAACATGCTGGATGCCGAAACCGACGAAGGCATCACCGCCTTCCTGGAAAAACGCCCGCCGGATTGGGGTTGAGGCAAACTTGCGCCAAACGGAATTCGGGCGGAAATGTGGCGGCAGACGTCAGATAGCGCCAGAAGTTCGCGAATTGACGCGAAATCGATATCGCCATTTCATCGGCGCACCTGAAGAAACCTGCTGAATCGCGTGGATTTGTTTCCGGATCGAGATCAGTCTGGTTCTAGTCCGGTCGCTTTTTTGCCTCATTTTCCTTTGCTAAACATATCGAATTAGAGTTAAAAGGTTTCAAAGACGATGCGAGCGTGGGTCACCGTCGGCATATTGTCCCTCCAGGCCAATCTCTCTCTGGCCGCCGACCTGCCTGATGCGGTGACCCCCTCGGATTTCTTCCCCCTCGATCCCGAAGTCGTGATGCTGGGCCGTGACCTGTTCTTTGATCCGGTCCTGTCGGGCAATCGCAACATCGCCTGCGCGACCTGCCATCATCCCAGCCTGGCTTCGGGCGACGGTGTCTCTCTCGGGCTGGGCGAAGGGGGGCGGGATCTGGGACTGAACCGGCGGCTGGACATGGCCACCGCCCCCAGCCACCGCATCCCGCGCAATGCACCGGCGCTGTTCAACCTGGGCGCGCGCGAATTCGGGGTGATGTTCCACGACGGGCGGGTGCAGACTGACAAGGACGCACCGTTCGGCATCCGCATGCCGGACCGCGCGGCGCTGGAACGGCCCGTGCCCTCGGCCCTGGCGGCTCAGGCGATGATGCCCGTCACCTCGGCCGAGGAAATGGCCGGGCATCCGGGCGAGAACCTGATCGCCGACCTGGCGCGGGACCAACGGTTCCAGGGCGCGGGCGGGGTCTGGGACGTGCTGTGCAAAAGGGTGGAGGCGATCCCCGGCTACAGCACCCGTTTCGCCAGGATCATCGGGCCTGACCGCAGCTTGCACTTCACCGATGTCGCCCGTGCTCTGGCAGAGTTCATCGCCTTTGAATTCCGCGCCACGGCCACGCCATTTGACGCCTACCTGGCCGGGGACGCCACCGCGCTGGATGCCGCGCAGCGACATGGGATGGATCTGTTCTACGGCCCTGCCAATTGCGCCAGCTGCCATTCCGGCACGTTCCAGACCGACCACGGGTTCCACGCCATCGGGGTCCCGCAGCTGGGTCCGGGGAAGGTCGCGGACAGCGCCTATGACTACGGGCGCGGCGCGGTGTCGGGCGACGATCCCGACCGCTACAGGTTCCGCACGCCGTCGCTGCGCAACGTCGCCAAGACTGCCCCCTATGGCCATTCCGGCGCTTTTGCCACGCTGGAGGGGATCGTGCGGCATCACCTGGATCCCATTCGCTCCCTGGCCAGTTATGATCCGGCAGAGGCGGTGCTTCCGGACCTGGGGGGCGACACCGGCGATTGGGCGGTACTGCACGACCAGGAAGAGCTGATCCGCATCGCCGCCGCCGTCGAAATCACCCCGGTAACGCTGAGCGATACGCAAGTGGCCGATATCCTGGCCTTTCTCGATGCTCTGACCGATCCACGCGCGACCACCGGGCGGCTGGGCGCCCCGGACAGCGTGCCCTCTGGCCTGCCGATGGACATGATCGCGCGCTGACCCCTCTTAACAACCGCGCGGCGATGGCCTAGATGCGCTGCATGAGTGACGAATTGCATATCATCGGCGGCGGAATGGCCGGATCCGAAGCGGCGTGGCAAGCGGCGCAGGCGGGCGTGAACGTGGTGATCCACGAGATGCGGCCCAATGTGGGCACCTTTGCCCATCGCACGGGCAACCTGGCGGAGATGGTCTGTTCCAACTCCTTCCGCTCGGACGACAACGAGCAGAACGCCGTGGGCCTTCTGCATTGGGAGATGCGGCAGGCGGACGGGCTGATCATGCAGACGGCCGACGCTCATCGCCTGCCGGCCGGCGGCGCGCTTGCGGTGGATCGCGATCCCTTCTCCGAAGAGGTGACCGCCCGGTTGCAGGCCCATCCGCGCATTCGGGTCGAGGCCGGAGAGATCGACACCCTGCCCGAGGACGGGCATTGGATCATCGCCACCGGGCCGCTGACCTCGCAAGGTCTGGGCACTGCCATCGCCGCCGAAACCGGGGCGGAGGCGCTGGCCTTTTTCGATGCCATAGCCCCCATCGTCTATGCCGACAGCATCGATATGGGCACGGTCTGGGCCCAGTCGCGCTATGACAAGGGCGAGACCGAGGCGGAGCAGAAGGCCTACCTGAACTGCCCGATGACCCGCGACCAATACGAGGCCTTTATCGATGCGCTGCTGGCCGCCGACAAGACCGAGTTCCACGAGGGCGAGACCGCCGGCTATTTCGACGGCTGCCTGCCGATCGAGGTGATGGCCGAACGCGGCCGTGAAACGCTGCGCCACGGGCCGATGAAACCCGTTGGCCTGACCAATGCGCACAAGCCCGAGGAAAAGGCCTATGCCGTGGTGCAGCTGCGCCGCGACAATGCGTTGGGCACGCTGTTCAACATCGTCGGCTTCCAGACCAAGATGAAATACGGCGCCCAGACCGAGGTGTTTCGCATGATTCCGGGGCTGGAAAACGCCAGCTTTGCCCGGCTGGGCGGCATCCATCGCAACACGTTCCTGAACTCTCCGACCTTGTTGGACGATCAATTGCGCCTGAAATCGCGGCCCCATATCCGCTTTGCCGGGCAGATCACCGGCGTCGAGGGCTACGTCGAAAGCGCTGCGATGGGTCTGCTGGCCGGGCGCATGGCCGCCGCGCAGATCCAGGGCCGGACCCTGCCGCCGCCGCCGCCCGAAACCGCGATGGGTGCGCTGGTTACGCACATCACCGGCGGCGCGGAGGCCAAGACCTTTCAGCCGATGAACGTGAACTTCGGCCTCTTTCCCCCGGTGGCGGGGCTCAAGGGTGGTCGTCGCGGGCGCAAGGACCGCTACAAGGCCTATACCGACCGGGCCAAGAGCCTGTGGGCTGACTGGCTGGCACTGGCACCCACCCTGCCGGCGGCCTAGGTCAGCGGCCGGGCGCGTCGCGGCACGATCCGCCGCGCCCCCGCCGGGATGAGAAACCTGTACACAGCAGGCGGTTTTTCCTTTCTTTTCGCCTCTGCCCTGCCCATCCTGCCAGACGTTTCAGGTTTGAAGGGATGTCATGACGTTGTTTATCGAAACGCTCGGCTGGCTTGCTGCCGGGCTGACCATCGCATCCTACGCGGTCAAGACGATGTTGCCGCTACGCGTCATGGCGATCCTGTCCAGCCTCTTTTTCGTCACCTATGCCATGCTGGAACAGCTTTGGCCGATGGTGCTGATGGAACTGGTGCTGCTCCCGTTCAACAGCTACCGGCTGTGGGAAATCCTGTCGCTGCGGCGCCGGCTGACCGCCGCCCCGACCGAGGGGCCGCCGGATTTCTCCGTCATCGCGGATTACGCCCCCGCACGCAATGTGGCCGCGGGCACCCAGGTATTTGCCAAGGGCGACGCCGCCGATGGGCTCTATTACATCGCCTCCGGTGAGATCCTGATCGAGGAAATCGGAATCACCATCGGCGCCGGGGAAATCTTCGGCGAAATCGCTTTTTTCACCGATGCCGCGCAGCGCAGCGCCAGCGTTCGCACGACCTGCCCCGCGCGGCTGCACCGGATCGACGAGAAGACCTTTCTCAGGCTGCATTTCCAGGATCCCGTTTTCGGCATGGCGGTGATGAAGACCCTGACCCGGCGGTTGATCGACGGCATGGCGCGCAACCCCGCCACCTATACCGACCTGATCGCCGTGTCCGAAGATGTGGCATCCGGCGCTCTCGCCGCAGGTTAGCCGCGCCCCACCGGAACATAACCCGCGCAGGCCCTTTGCCTTTGGCGCGGCGCGTGCTCTACTCCCGCCATGACAGAAGAATTCCTCAAGGGCGTCTACGGCCTGACCGACCCCAAGGCGCTGCGCGACCATTATGACCGCTGGTCGCATTCCTATGACGACGACCTGCGACAGGCCGGATATGCCACCCCCACCCGCGTTGCCCAGGCGTTGAAGGATGCCGGCGGCAGCGGCCCGGTGCTGGATTTCGGCTGCGGCACCGGCCTGTCCGGCGCCGCCTTGCACGCGGCCGGGTTCGACCGGATCGACGGGCTGGACGTCTCCGCCGAGATGCTGGAACGGGCGGCGGACAAGGGCATCTACCGGCGCGTGATCCACGTCCGCCCGGACGACGACCTGCCCGTTCAGCGTGGCGATTATGCCGCCATCGTCGCCACCGGCGTGATCGGCGCCGGGGCCGCACCGCTGTCGGTGTTCGATGCACTGCTGGCGGTGCTGGGCACCGGCGCGTTGCTGGCGTTCTCGTTCAACGATCACACTCTCGAAGACCCCGATTACGAGGCCCGCGTGACCGCCGCCTGCGAGGACGGCAGCCTGCGCCTGATCAGCCGCGAGGCCGGTCCGCACCTCCCCCAGGAGGGCATCGGTGCCGTGGTCTACGTGGCCGAAAGAACCCGCTGACGTGACAGTCACGCGTTTCGCGCCGTCTCCCACCGGACCGCTGCACCTGGGCCACGCCTATTCCGCGCTTCTGGCGCAAGATCTGGCCCAGACCGCCGGCGGCCGTTTCCTGCTGCGGATCGAGGATATCGACCGCGCCCGCGCCCGCCCCCATTGGGAAGCACAGATTTACGATGATCTTCAGTGGCTTGGCCTGTCCTGGCCGGAACCCGTGATGCGCCAATCCGACCGGCAGGCCGCCTATGACGCAGCGCTGCACCGGTTGTGGGAGGCCGGGCTGCTTTACCCTTGTCGCTGCGCCCGCCGCGACATCGCCGCCGCTGTCAGCGCCCCGCAGGAAGGGGCACCGCCGCCACACGGCCCCGATGGTCTTGTCTATCCCGGCACCTGCCGCCCGGCAACGCCCCCCACCGGCCCCATGCCGCAAGACGTCGCCCTGCGACTGGACATGGCCCGGGCCCTGGCGCTGCGTGGCCCTCCTGTCTTTGCCGAGGAAGGGCCCGATCACGCCGGCCAGATCACCCCCGGCACCGACCACATGGCAACCGCCATCGGCGATGTGGTACTGGCGCGGCGCGACATGGGCACCTCCTACCACCTGTCGGTCGTGGTGGATGACGCAGCCCAAGGCGTCACCCTGGTCACCCGCGGCGCCGACCTGTTCGAGGCCACGGCAATCCACGTCCTGTTGCAGGCCCTGCTGGACCTGCCCCGCCCGCGCTATCACCATCATCGCCTCATCCGCGACGCAGCCGGCAAGCGGCTGGCGAAGCGTGACGACGCCCGTGCCATCGCTCTCTACCGGGAGGGTGGGCAAAGCCCGGCGGATCTGCGCCGCATGATCGGCCTCTGATGCGGGTCGCGCGCCTCAGACCATGGGTTTCATCAGCTCGACCTCCGCCCCCTCCTGCACCTCGGTGTAGAAACAGCTGCGACGGTTGGTATGGCAGGCCGGCCCCTCCTGATCCACCAGGACCAGCAGGCAATCGCGGTCGCAATCCACCCGGAACGCCCGCAATTTCTGCACATGGCCCGAGCTTTCTCCCTTGACCCAGAATGCCTGCCGCGAACGGGACCAATAGGTCACGCGCTCCGTCTCCAGCGTGCGGGCAACGGATTCGGCGTTCATCCAGGCCATCATGAGGACCTCACCACTCTCCGCATCCTGTGCGATGGCGGGGATCAGCCCCTTGGCGTCGTATTTCAGCGTGGCAGGATCGAAGGACATCGGGCATAACCTTTTGCATCATGGCGGCTTGCGCCTATCTAAGGCATAACCCAGCGAATGACAGTGCCGAAAGGATCCGGTTTGGCCGATAGCGATCTCATCAAGCTTTACTCCGAACGTATACTGGCCCTTGCGGCGGATATTCCCCGCACCGGCCGGCTGGACAGCCCTGCCGCCAGCGTGAAACGCCGGGCGCCGCTGTGCGGATCGACCGTGACCGTGGATGTGCAGGTCGCCGACGGGCGGATATCGGATTACGCGCAGGACGTGAAGGCCTGCGCCCTGGGCCAGGCAGCCGCCAGCGTCGTCGGCGCGCATGTGATCGGCGCCAGCCGGGACGAAATTCACGCCGCCCGCGACGCGTTGAAGGCGATGCTGAAGGACGACGGCCCGACCCCGCCCGCCCCGTTCGGGGGGCTGGAAGTTCTGCGCCCGGCGCAGGAGTACAAGAACCGCCACGCTTCCATTCTGCTGTCTCTGGACGCCCTGTCGGAAGCAATGGATATCGCCGCCCGATCCGACTGCGCCTGAGCGCCCCGGCGCGGACTGCCCGCCCGCAATCCCAAAGATCGGCCACAATCCGCGCCGCAGGGCACACCCGTATCGCCAGCGGTTCAGCCGGCGCGCCAGGTGGCAGAGCATCGCACCCATTCGTCCCGGTCGGCTTCGAAACATTCCAGACAAGTTTTCACGAAAAAAACCGCCGCATCCGGGGAGGATGCGGCGGTCAGTAATAGCGTTCCAATGCGGGACTCCAGATCCCCGAACGGGGCATGAGGCAACCCCTAAAGCCGGATCAGGCAAGACCGGGCCGCTGGGACAGCGGGGGATCCAGTCACTGGAACGCGGGCAGAAACTCATCCGAAACCGGGAAGAAACAGACAGGCAAGCAGCAGTACCATCAGGGCGACAACGCCCAGAAGATCCTGCACCAACGTCCGGCGGGACCGGCTCGCCACGGTGATGATTTGTGTCAGCATCTGTTCGCCCTTCCTGTGTTCCGTCTCGTGTTGCCTCTTTGTTCTCATACCGCTTACGTCATGTAAAGAACTTTTTGGGAACATTTGCGAACAAACCGGATATTCTTCGGCTAACCCACTGATATCAAACGTATCGCTTCGTCCTGGCCCATCAGCCACAACAGCAGCCGCGCCGCCTTCCCCCGGGGTGTCTCCAGGGAGGGATCCTGTTCCAACAGCAAGCGGGCGTCCTGTTGCGCGATCTGCATCAGCCCACCGTGACGCTCCAGATCGGCAATGCGGAACCGGGGCAACCCGCTTTGCGCGGTACCGATCAGATCCCCGGCACCGCGCATGGCCAGATCCGCCTCCGCCAAGCGGAAGCCGTCCTCAGTTTCCCGCAGCAAGGACAGCCGCTGCTCTGCGGTCTCGCTCAGCGGCGGCTGGTACATCAGAAGGCATGTCGATTGCGCCGCGCCGCGCCCCACGCGGCCCCGCAATTGGTGCAATTGCGCCAGGCCGAAACTGTCCGCCCCCTCGATCACCATGATGGAGGCATTGGGCACGTTCACCCCGACCTCGATCACCGTGGTCGCCACCAGAACATCCGTCTCCCCGGCGACAAAACGGGCCATCGCGGCGTCTTTTTCCTGGGGCGGCATCTGGCCATGGACCAGACCCACGCGCGCCTCCCCCAGCACCCCGCGCAGATGTCGGAACCGCGTCTCGGCTGAGGTCAGTTCGCTGACGTCGCTCTCCTCGACCAGCGGACAGACCCAATAGGCCTGCTGCCCGTCGCGCGTTGCCCGGTCCAGATGGGCGGTCACCTCCGCGATCCGCGCGGCGGAGGTGACGGCCGTGTTCACCGGTTTCCGTCCGGGCGGTTTTTCATCCAGCACCGACAGGTCCATATCGCCATATTGCGCCAGCGACAGGCTGCGCGGAATCGGCGTGGCGGTCATCACCAGGATATCGGCCAGCCGGCCCTTTTTCCCCAGTTCCAGCCGCTGGCGCACGCCGAACCGGTGTTGTTCATCGACCACCGCCAGCCGCAGATCGGCAAAGACGACATCCGCCTGGAACACCGCATGCGTGCCGACCAGAATATCGATCTCTCCGGCGGCCAGACCGGCCAGCTTGCGTGCCCGGTCCGCACCCTTGTCCCGGCCGGTCAAGATCTCCAGGCGGACCGCCGCACTGGTGGCAAGTTCTTGCAACCCTTCGAAATGTTGCCGGGCGAGGATCTCCGTCGGAGCCATCATCACGCCTTGCCCCCCGGCCTCCACCGCAATCAGCAACGCGAGGAAAGCCACCAGCGTCTTGCCCGATCCGACATCGCCTTGCAGCAGCCGCGACATCCGGTCCGGCGCGGCCATGTCGGCGGCGATTTCCGCGACCGCCCGGTTTTGCGCCCCGGTGGGCTGATAGGGCAAGGCCGCCAAGACCCTGTCACGCCGCTGACCCGTGGCGCGGCTGGCCCGCCCCCGCGCCTTGCGCTCCCGGCGCCGCGCCAGGGCCAGGGTCAGCTGATGGGCCAACAGCTCGTCATAGGCCAAACGCTCCCGATCCGGCGCACCCGGCGCCGTCGCGGCAGTGCTGTCGGGGTCATGCGCGGATGCAAGCGCGGCGCGCCAATGAGGCCAGTCAGAGGTTGATTTCTGCACCGGATCCACCCATTCCGGCAGATCCGGGCAGCGGGCCAGCGCGGACTGCGCGGCCTTGAACATGGTTTTTTGCGTCAGCCCGGCGGTCAATGGATAGACCGGTTCGAATTCGGGCAGGTCGCCGGCCTCCTCCGGGGGCAGGACGTGATCAGGATGGGTCATCTGCAAGCGGCCGTCGAACAATTCCACCTTGCCGGACACGACCCGCCGCGCGCCCGGCGGCAGAAGGCGTTCCAGATACGGTGCGCGGGCGTGGAAGAATACCAGATCAAAGCCGAGGGCTGCATCCTCCACCAGCACCCGGTAGGCGCCCCGTCCGCGCGGCGGCCGGTGGGCCTGAACCTCCACAGTCACGGTTGCGGTGGCAGGCAGCTCCAGCCCTTGCACCGTCTCCCGGCGGCGCCGGTCCACCACCGCGTGGGGCAATTGGAACAACAGGTCGCGAGGATAGTGAATATCCATCTGTTCCAACAGCTTGGACGATTTCGGGCCGATCCCGTCCAGCGTTTCGAGCCCCGCGAACAGCGGGAACAATGGCTCAGGCCGGGTGCTCACCCCGCCGGTCCCGCACCGATCAGGGCCAGCCAGCTGTCTTCGTCCATGGTGGTCACCCCCAGATCCGCCGCCTTCTTGGCCTTGGCCCCCGCACCCGGCCCGGCGACAAGGATATCCGTTTTCGCAGAGACGGAGCCGGAGACCTTGGCGCCCAGGGATTCCGCCCGCGCCTTGGCCTCATCCCGGGTCATCTTCTCCAACTTCCCCGTGAAAACAACGGTCTTCCCGGCAACTGGGCTGTCGCTGTCCTGCGGCCCGGCCTCCTGCGCGATGCGCAATTGGGCCGCCAGGGCGTCGATGGAGGCACGTTCGGACGATTGCGCGAAACTCGCCGTGAGGGAGGCCGCCACCGTAGCGCCGATGCCATCGATTCCGACCAGGTCTTCCCACGCGGCGCGCGCGGCGGGCGGAATGTCAGGCGCCTCCGCCCAGATGGCGTCACGGACCGGTTTGATGCGGGCGCGGCGGCCCTCACTCTGCGCCGTTGCACGCTCCGCCTCCTCCGCCGCGTCGGCTGCGCGATGACGCAGGGCGGCAGGGGCGGCCTGATCAACGGCTTCCAACAATGCAGCCCAGGAACGGTAGTGCCGCGCAAGGTCGGCGGAGACGACCTCCCCCACGTGGCGCAGGCCAAGGGCAAAGATCAGCCGGCGCAGAGGGATGTCGCGCTTTTCCTCGATCGCGGCAAAGAGGTTGTCGGCGCTTTTCTCGCCCCAGCCTTCGCGGTTCTTGACCTGTTGCATGCCGCTGCCATAGCGCGTTTGCAGGGTAAAGATGTCGGCAGGTTCAGCGATCCAGCCGTCGCGGTAGAATTGCTCGACCTGCCGGGCGCCCAGCCCTTCGATATCGAAGGCGCCGCGCGACACGAAATGTTTCAATTTTTCAACAGCTTGAGCCGGGCAAATCAAGCCCCCGGCGCAACGGCGTATGGCGTCACCCGGCTCGCGCACCGCGTCCGATCCGCATTCCGGGCAAGTCGTGGGAAAGGAAAAGGGCACCGCCTCCTCGGGGCGCCGCGACAGGTCGATATCGGCGATCTTGGGAATCACGTCACCGGCGCGATAGACCTGCGCCCAATCGCCGACGCGGATATCCTTGCCGCCGCGAATGACCTCTCCGCGGCTGTCGCGCCCGGCGATGTAATCCTCGTTGTGCAGCGTCGCGTTAGAGACGACGACACCGCCGACCGTGACCGGGTGCAACCGCGCCACGGGGCTGAGCGCGCCAGTCCGGCCGACCTGGATATCAATGGCCTCAAGCCGGGTCCAGGCCAGTTCGGCGGCGAATTTATGCGCGATCGCCCAGCGGGGGGTGGTGGCGCGAAAGCCGAGCCGCTCTTGCAGATCCAGGCGGTTGACCTTGTAGACGACGCCGTCGATGTCATAGCCCAAGGTGGCGCGCTGATCCTCGATCCGGCGGTATTGGTCCAGCATCTCCTCCGGGCCGTCGCACAGCCGGGTCAGAGGATTGACCTGAAAGCCGAACGCGGCCAGGCGTTCGATCGCACCGATCTGGGTTTCGGCCAGCGGAGCGGAGGTCACGCCCCAGGCATAAGCGAAGAATTTCAAGGGCCTGGACCGGGTGATCGCGCTATCCAGCTGGCGCAGGGAACCGGCGGCGGCGTTACGCGGATTGGCGAATGTCTTGGCCCCCGCCTCCGCCTGGCGGATGTTGAGCGCGGCAAAATCCGCGTGGCTCATGTAGACCTCCCCCCGGACCTCCAGCCGGTCGGGCGCGCCCTCCAGCCGGGGGGGGATATCGGCGATGGTGCGGGCGTTGGCGGTGACGTTCTCCCCGGTTTCGCCATCGCCACGAGTGGCAGCGCGGGTCAGCTCCCCCCCCTCATAGAGCAGGGACAGGGAGAGCCCGTCGATCTTCGGTTCCGCGGTGAAGGGAAGCGGATCCAGCGGTGCCAGGTTCAGGTAGCGGCGGATCCGGGCGTCGAACTCGACGATATCGCTGTCCTCGAAGGCGTTGGACAGCGACAGCATGCGCTGCGCGTGCCGCACCTTGCCGAACCCTTCCGCAGGCGCGGCGCCGATCTGGTCACTGGGGCTGTCGGGTCGTTTCAACGCGGGGAACCGCGCCTCCACCGCCGCGTTGCGCCGTTTCAAGGCGTCATAATCCGCATCGCTGATCTCGGGCGCGTCATCGTGGTGGTAGGCGGCATTGGCGCGGGCGAGCAGGTCAGCCAGTCGGGCGAGTTCGGCACTGGCCTGATCCTCGGTCAGGGCGGCGGGATCGGTCTGCGCAATATCCGGCCCCGGCCGGGCCCCGGCCTGCCCCTGGTCCCTGCTGTTGTGCGATCCCGACATTCTGGCGCCCCCTTTTCCCTGCCGCCCGGCTGGCGGACGGGAAAAGTGATAGGCGCGCAACCCGCCATCGTCCAGCCGCGAAAGCCGCTCAGGCGGTTCTTCGTCCCGCTGCCGTGACGCCCCCTGCCCGCCAACCGGCCTGCCCGCCAACCGGCCTGCCAGGCTGAAAGACGACTCCTGTGGCAAGGCTGCCTTGGCCAGTGCCGGTCACAGCCCGGTCAGCCGCGCGGAAGGTTTGGCGCGCGTCAACCGATGACGCCGACGGCCAGCATCTGGTCATCCACCTGCATCGGCAGGGGATCGCGCAGCACGTAGCCCCGGCCCCAGACCGTTTCGATGAAGTTCTGCCCGCCAGTCGCGGTGCTGAGCTTCTTGCGCAGTTTGCAGATGAAGACATCGATGATCTTCAACTCCGGCTCGTCCATTCCGCCGTAAAGATGGTTCAGGAACATCTCCTTGGTCAGGGTCGTGCCCTTTCGCAGGCTCAACAATTCCATCATCTGGTATTCCTTGCCGGTCAGATGCACGGGTTGGCCGCCCACATCGACGGTCTTGGCGTCCAGGTTGACCTCGATCTGGCCGGTGCGGATCACCGATTGGGAATGCCCCTTGGACCGGCGGATGATGGCGTGAATGCGCGCGACAAGTTCTTCCCGGTGAAAGGGTTTGGTCAGGTAATCATCGGCGCCGAAACCGAACCCCCTGATCTTGTTCTCGGTATCGTCAGAGCCGGAAAGAATCAGGATCGGCGTTTCGATCCGGGCGAGGCGCAATTGGCGCAGAACCTCGTGCCCGTTCATGTCGGGAAGGCCAAGGTCCAAAAGAATAAGATCGTAATCATAGAGCTTTGCGAGATCGATCCCCTCCTCCCCCAAGTCGGTCGTGTAGACATTAAGGTTCGCATGGGACAGCATCATCTCGATGCTTTTGGACGTCGTCGGGTCATCTTCTACCAGCAAAATACGCATACCGTTCTCTCCGTTACGCCTTTCGTCAGAGACCAACCTGACCCCAAAAGGTTAATTGCAGGTTACCCATTCCCGCCCCGTTGTCCAACTGTTCACGAATGGCGGTAGCGTTTCAGGGAGGTGACCTTCAACGCCTCCTCCCCGTGGTTGGAGACGGCGCGGACCCATTCCAGGAATTCTTCCGCGCTCAGCCCATAGGTGGCCAGCGCCTCTTCGCGGGTGATGAGGCCGTGCTGCACCCCCTTGATCACCGCAGCCTTGCGCGATGCTACCCACCGGTGAGTCTCCGCAGGCGGCAGATCCGCGCGCGTAAGGATGCTGCCGTCGGGCAGGTTTATCGCCCTGGGACCGGGCACTTTCTTCAGATACATGGCCAAACCTCGCTTTCCCGGCCTTTCTGAGCCAAGGAATTTAACGAGGGATGAAACCGCCCCTTGAGAATAGATTGCATTTTCCTATATCTGGACCCCTTTCCCACGCCGCAATCTCCCCTGATCGGAGGCCCCATGGCGCTTGATGATACCAAAGGTTTGAATTCGCTCGGTTTTGCCAAACCACCCTCGGAGACGCGCGTGGTGGTTGCCATGTCGGGCGGGGTCGACAGTTCTGTCGTGGCCGCGATGCTGGCCGAAGAAGGCTATGACGTCGTCGGCGTCACGCTTCAGCTCTATGACCACGGCGCCGCCCTGGCCAAGAAGGGCGCCTGCTGTGCCGGGCTGGATATCCACGACGCCCGCCGCGTGGCCGAGGAGATGGGTTTCCCCCATTACGTCCTGGATTATGAAAATATATTCAAGGACGCCGTGATTGACGAATTCGCCGACAGTTATCTGGCCGGCGCCACGCCCGTGCCCTGTATCCGCTGCAATGAACGCGTGAAATTCAAGGACTTGCTGGAAACCGCGCGGGATCTGGATGCAGATTGCATGGCCACCGGCCATTATATCCAGCGCAAGATGGGCGAAACTGGCGCGGAATTGCATTCCGCAGCGGATGCCAATCGCGATCAGAGCTATTTCCTGTTTTCAACCACAGCGGAACAGTTGGATTACCTGAGATTTCCCCTGGGGCACTTGAAATCAAAGGATGAAACCCGCGCCCTTGCGGCGAAATACGGGTTGGCCGTGGCGGACAAGCCCGACAGCCAGGACATCTGTTTCGTGCCCAACGGCAATTATGCCTCCGTCATCGAGAAGCTGCGCCCCGGCGCCGCCGAACCGGGCGAGATCGTGCATTCCGACGGCCGCGTGCTGGGCCGGCATGACGGGGTGATCCATTATACCATCGGTCAGCGCCGAGGCCTGGGCATCGGCGGCCTGTCAGAGCCGCTTTACGTGGTGAAGCTGGACGTGGACAGCCGCCGGGTCATCGTCGGCCCCAAGGACTTGCTGGCCACGCGCACCATCCCGGTGCGGGAAATCAATTGGCTGGGCGACGGCTCCTTTGACGCCGGGGCGGAGCATCACGTCCTGGTCAAGGTCCGCTCTACCCGCCCCCCGCGGGAGGCGATCATCCGCCCCCTCTCCGCCACCGAGGCGGAGGTGGAATTGTTGACCCCCGAGGAAGGCGTTTCCCCGGGGCAGGCCTGCGTGTTCTACGAAAGCACCGGCAGTCGCATCCTGGGTGGCGGCTGGATCTGGCGCGGGCATTAAGGCCCCCGCGCGCGGGGGGGGGGCAATGCGCGGGCGTCCCGCGCCACGTTGCCCCGATGGGCCGTCCGACGCACGGTGCCGAAATCCGCAAGCAGCGGCCGGTTCCTAGCCTGTCGGAAGTCGGTCCAGGATGGCGCGGGCGGCGCGCAGGCCGGGGGCCTCGCCGTCGCGGCCCAGACGCGCCATTGTCAGATCCATCGCCTGGGCCTGAACCTGGGGCGCCTGCAACGTTTCTGCCACGGCGGGGGCGATCAGCTCGGCGCGGCAGCGTTCGCCCAGGAATTCAGGCACCGCGCGGGTGTCGGAGACCAGGTTGACCAGCGTCGTGGTGTCGGTGATCAGCATCCGGCGGATGATCTGCCGGCTCAGCCAGCTCATGTCATAGGCGATGACCATCGGCGTGGCCGCGGCCGCCAGCTCCAGCGAGACGGTGCCAGAAGCCGCGACCGCCACATCAGCCGCGCGAAAGGCGGCGCGTTTCTCCGCCGCGAAGGCCACCGGGATGGTCTCGCGCGGGTCGAGGATCAGCGGACGTTGGACCCAGTTCGCCGTCAGCTCCGTAACCAGCCCGGCCACCGGCGCGGCGGCGGGCAGCACGAACCGGGCGGCAGGCACATGCTGCAACAGCCGGGCACAGACATCGCCCAGCACCGGCGCCAGCCGCGTCACCTCCGCCCGGCGCGACCCCGGCAGCACCAGCACCAGCGGCACGTCGCCCAGCCCGTGCGCCAGGCGAAAGGCGGCGGCCTCGGCCTCGCTTGCCGCCGGATCGGCCACCACCGGATGACCGACGAAATCGCATTGCATTCCGGCGGCTTGCATCAAAGGCGGTTCGAACGGCAGCAGGGCCAGAACATGGTCGATGACCTGCGCCATCTTCGCCGCGCGCCCCGGACGCCAGGCCCAGACAGTCGGCGCGACGTAATGCACGGTGCGAATGTCCGACGCGGCTTTCACCTGCCGGGCGACGCGCAGACAGAAATCCGGACTGTCGATGGTCAGCAGCAGGTCCGGCGGGTCGGCCAGGACCGCGTCTGCGCATTCGCGGATGCGGCGCTTGAGGTGAAAATACTTCGGCAGCACCTCGGCGATGCCCATCACCGACAGCTCATCCATCGGGAACAGGCTGTCCATGCCCTTGGCCATCATGCGCGGCCCGCCGACCCCGGTGAAGGTCACGCCCGGCGCCAGCTGTTGCAGCCCGGCCATCACCGCCGCGCCCAGAGCATCGCCGGACGGTTCGCCCGCGATCAGAAAGACACGCATCCCCGGCCTCCCGTCATTGCGCCCAAAGGCTGATCCCGGCGGCCTGTGCCGCCGCCAGCGTTTCCGCCCGGTTCAGGATCACCACGCCGCGCGCCGCGATGCAGATCCCCGCCAATCCGGCGGCCCGCGCGCCGGCAATCGTGTCGGGCCCGATGGCGGGCATGTCGACGCGCAGATCCTGCCCGGCCTTGGGCCGCTTGCAGAAAACCCCGCCCTCTCCGCGCAGATGCGCCGGCGTCCGCGCCACGAAATCCAGCAGCGCGTCGGTGCCCTGCAACGTCTCGATCCCCAGGCACAGCCCCTGCGCCACCACGCAACCCTGGCCCACATCCACCGGTGCCAGCGCGTCAAGGATAGCGGCGCCGCGCGCGGCATCGGCAAGGGCGCGATCCAGGACCACCGGCCCGGCCAGGTGGCCGGCGGCTGCGGTCAGCTCAGGCAACAGCTCATGCGCGCCTAGCACGGCAAAGCCTTCGGCCTCGAATACGGCGACGACCAGCCGCAGCAGCGTGTCGTCGCCGCCCTGCATGGCCGCCAGCAGACGCGGTGCCAATGCCTGCATCACCGGGTCCAGCGCGGCGGGATCCAGCGCCGGGCGCGCCATGGCGCCGGCCAGCACCACGCGGGTCACGCCGCCGGCGCGGAGCGCGTCAAAGACGCCGCCCAGCCGTTCGATACGATGGCGGAACAGGCGGTCCTCCGGCAGGGCGACATCGGCGCCCTCGAAGGCGATGCACAGCGCCTGCGGATCGGCGGCGGCCAGCGCGGCGGGCAAGGCGCCCGCCCCCGCGATCACGCCCAGCCGCCCCGCGCCCGCGCCCCCAACACCGGCTTCGGGATCGGCGGTCACGTCCCGCCTGCCTTCCCGCCCGGCGTCAGGAACGACCGGTCGCTGGCTCCGGTGACGAAGGTCACGATCTCGCGGACGTATTCGCTTTCGGTTTCCTCGCCCAGGCGGCGGGCGCGATCCTGAAAGGCGCCCTCCCCCTGTGCCAGCATCTGGAACGCCGCGCGCAGGGCCGTGATGTCCGCCCGCGCCACACCGCGCCGTTTCAGCCCGACCAGGTTCAACCCGTCCAGCGCCCCGCGCGGCGCGGCGACCAGCCCATGGGGGATGACATCGTTGGTCACCATGGTGACGGCGCCGATGATCGCGCCGCGCCCGATGCGCACGAATTGATGCACCCCCGACAGCCCGCCTACGATCACCTCGTCCTCGATCACGCAATGCCCGGCCAGGGCCGAGTTGTTGACGATCACCACATGGTTGCCGACCTGGCAATCATGGGCGACGTGGCAGCCGGCCATGAACAGGCAATCGTCCCCCACGCGGGTGACCCCGCCGCCACCGTCGGTGCCGGCATTCATGGTGACATGTTCGCGGATCCGGTTGCGGGCGCCGATGACCAGTCGGGTTTCCTCGCCCTTGAATTTCAGATCCTGGGGAATGCCGCCGATCACCGCGAAGGGATGGATCAGCGTGTCTTCCCCGATCTCGGTGACGCCCTGCACCACCACATGGCTCATCAATTCGACGCGCGGGCCGATCACCGCCTTGGGGCCGATGTGACAGAACGGGCCGATCCGGGCGCCCGCCGCGATCTGCGCCCCCGGCTCTACCAGCGCGTGGGAATGGATCTCCGCCCGGGGCGAAATCGCGTCGGCATCATGGGCGTCGGTCATGGGCGTCACTCCTTGGGCAGGTCCATCATCGCGGTGAATTCGCATTCACAGGCCAGCTCACCCTCGACGGTAGCCCGGCCGCCAAAGCGCCAGACCTTGCCGCCCGGCTTGCCGCGCAGCGTCGTCACCTGCATTTCCAGCACGTCACCGGGGACGACCATGCGGCGGAACTTGCACTTCTCGATCGCCATGAAATAGACCAGCATGTCGCGGTCCTCCATGCCGATGGCGGTGCCGACCATCACGGCCGAGGTCTGGGCCATCGCCTCCACGATGGTGACACCGGGCATGATCGGCTTGCCGGGGAAATGGCCCTGGAAATGCGGCTCGTTCATGGTGACGTTCTTGATCCCCTTGGCGGATTTGATCCCGTCGATTTCCACCACCTTGTCGACCAGCAAGAAAGGGTAGCGATGCGGCAGGATGCGCTGGATGCGGTCGATATCGGCGCTGAGGAGGTCGTCGGTCATGTCATCTGTCCTTGGTCTCTGCCACGGGGGCGCGGTCACGGAGCGCGCACCGAAGCGGGCGCAGATCTGGATTGCCTAGCAACTCCCCCATGGCGGGGCAAGCGCGGGCCTCATTCGGTGGCGGATCCCGTCTCGCCGTCCGGGGCGTTGTCCTGGGTGGGGCGCGGCGTGGGTCCGGGCTGCGGCGGCTCTGCCGTGCCGGGCAGGACCGGCGCGTTGAACGGCGGCGCTGGAATGGCAGAGGGCGTGCCCGGCGTGGCGGGACCGCCTTCCGGGTCGCCCTCCGCCGGCGTCTCCAGCCCGGCGGCGGCGTCGATGCGGCGCACGGCCTCCTCGGTGATGTCGACGGAATCGACACTCAGGAAAGTGGTGCGCCGGTCCAGCACGACAGCGGCGCCGGCCTCCCGCATGATCGCCTCCAGCGCCGGCTGGGCGCTGACCAGGAACTCGCGGCGCGCGGCGTCGCTGTCGGCGCCAAAGGTCCGGGCCTTCTGCTGCTGTTCGTTGCGGATACGGGTGACCTTTTCGTCGAAGCGGTCGGCCAGCTCCCGGAATTCCGCCGCTGGCATCTCAGCGCGCCGGGCGGTCAGGGCCTTCTCTTCCTCGGCCAGCTCAGCCTCGATCCGGCGGTTCTCCGCCGCCAGTGCAGAGGCCTCCGCCTCGATCTGGCGGGCGATCTGCGCCCCCAGCCCGGAGCGTCCGAACAGCTGTTCGGTATCGACGACCAGCACCGGGCTGCGCGGCACCGCTGCGTCCTGCTGCGCAAGCACCGCCGGGCCCGCCGCGAACAACAGGCCCAGGGCAAGAGTGACAGATCGCCAGAGGCGCATGATCCCGACCTAGAAATCCGTGCGGATGGTCAGGTCAAAGGTCTGCTCCTGGTCGAAATCCTCCTTCTGGATCGCCTTCGACCAGTTGAACCGCAGCGGCCCGATCGGCGTCGACCAGAAGACCGACAGGCCAACCACCTGGCGCACCACGGAATTTTCGTAGATCACGTCGGAATTGGTCTGATCCAGACCCCAGACTGACCCGATATCGTAGAACAGACCGCCAGTGATCCCGTATTCCTCGGGCAGGCCCAGGGGGAATTCCGCCTCGAATTGCGCAACGGCGAAGTAATTGCCGCCAAGCGCATCATCGGAAGAGGAGGTGATTTCCCGCGGGCCGATCCCGTCCGGCTCGAACCCGCGCATGATCGAATTGCCGATCAGGTAGCGGTCGGTGACGCGGGTGTTGGATCCGTCCAGCGAATTGACCGCACCGCCCTGCAAGGTGGCGCGCAGGGTGACTTCCTCGTTCAGGATCTTCGTCTGGGCGATCGCCTTGGCCGAAGTGCGGATGTATTTCACATCCCCCCCCAACCCGGCGAAATCCTGACCGAATTGCAGCAGCACGCCCGCATTCGGGTTCAGCCCCGAGATCCGGCTGTCGTAGCTGTACTGATAGCCCAGGTAGGACGTGATCAGATCGCCCTGCGCCGCCTCCGCCGTGATCAGAGCCCCGGTAGAGCTGCCGGAGGGGATGGAGATATCCGTGCTTTCCAGCCCGTAGGTCAGCGACAGCGTCGAGCGTTCCGCCAGCGGGAAGGTGAACCCGTTCTGGAAATTGATGATCGTGGTGTCGTAATTGGCGTAATCGCTTTCGGTTTCTCGGTAGCCCAGGGCAAAGTTGTAGGCCACGTCCCGCCCGAGGAAGGCCGGTTCGGCAAAGGTGATGCCATAGACCTGGTTCGAATCCGCCCCCGAGAAGGAGAAGGAGAACCGCTGACCCCGGCCCAGGAAGTTCTCTTCCTTGAAGGTCGCGGCCAGGCCGAAACCACTGGTCGTCGAATAGGTGCCGCCAAAGGACAGCGACCCGGTCGTGGTTTCCTCGACGTCGACATCCACAACCACCTGATCGGACCGGGACCCTTCGCGCGCGTTCACCTCCGCATTGGCGAAGAAGCCAAGCGCCCGGATGCGTTCCGCGGCCTCGCGGATGGCACGGGGGTTGAAGGGATCGCCCTCGACACTGTCGAACTGGCGCCGGATCACGCGATCCATGGTGGTGGTGTTGCCCTCGATATCGATCCGCTCGACAAAGACGCGGGGGCCACGGGTCAGGACGAATTCCACATCCAGCGTCAGGTCGCGCTCGTTGCGGGTAATGCGCGGCTCCACCCGCAGGAAATCCAGCCCCTTGCGCAGGGCCAGCCGTTCCAGCCGGGCGATTTCGTTCTCGACCAGCGCGGGCGAATAGGTCACGCCCTCACGGATCTTCAGCACCTCCTGGAATTCCGCAGGATCGGCGCCGTCATAATCGCTGGTCATGGTGATCCGGCCGAAATCGAACTGCTGACCTTCCTGGATGTTGAAGGTGACGAAATAGCCGTCCCGCTCCTGCGCCAGCTCGGCGTTGACGCCGGTGGTGCGGAAATCGACATAGCCGCGGGAGAAGTAGAAATCCTGTAGCACCTGCTTGTCGAATTCCACCCGGCCCTCGACAAAGGTGTCGCGCTTGAACAGCACGCGCAGCAGGCCCGCCTGTTTCGATTCCAGCACGCGCCGCAGGCGCCGGTCCGAATAGACGGTGTTGCCGACAAAGGAGATCCGCTCGACCTCCGTATTGCCGCCTTCGAAAATCTCGAACACCAGGTCGACGCGATTGTCGGAACGGCGGATCACACGCGGCGTCACACGGGCGGACACGCGGCCCTGTTCGGCATAGGCCTCGGAGATCAGGGCGGCATCGGCCTCCACTTCGGAGGGGTTCAGCACCAGCCGCTGCTTGGTGTTGATCAGGCCCGACAGCGCCTCGTCATCGATGCGGCGGTTGCCTTCGAAATTGATGCGATTGACGGTCGGGAACTCGGTGACCTTGATCACCAGCGTGCCGCCCTGGGGCACGATATCCACCGTTTCGAAAAGGCCGGAGTTCTGAATGCGCTGATATGCGGCGTTCAGATCGCCCGCCGATACTGTCTGCCCCTGCCCGATTCCGGCGTAGGACGCGACGGTCCCGGCCTCGATCCGCTGGTTTCCTTCGACGCGCACATTGTTGAACCTGTAGCTCTGCGCCGAGGCGTCGCTGGCCAAGGACAGGAAAACAGATGAAAAAACTGCGACGGCAACGCCGCTCATCAGACGTGCGCGGCGGGTGCGGGTGGCAGCCCCGGTTCCGTGTTCTCTTGTCATGTTCCAGACCCTGTCAGACATCCCTTTCATGGGTGAGTATCTGGAATGCCACGGCTTGTCAAAATGGCAATGCGCGCAATCCCTTGTGGGTTGCGCGCATGGCTCTGCCTGATGTGGTGATTTATCCACAGATTTCCGCGCCCCTGGCAGCGGGGCCGCCGCAGGTCCGGTCAGACCAGTTGCAGAAGGACCGCCCCAGCCGACAGTCCCAAGGCAAGCACTCCGCCCAT
Organism: Pseudooceanicola aestuarii; assembly: GCF_010614805.1. Lineage (NCBI taxonomy): Bacteria > Pseudomonadati > Pseudomonadota > Alphaproteobacteria > Rhodobacterales > Paracoccaceae > Pseudooceanicola > Pseudooceanicola aestuarii. The sequence goes on along the minus strand of NZ_JAAFZC010000001.1, from coordinate 2,672,333 downwards.
CAGAAAACGATCGAGGGTCATTTCGACCAGCAGCGCCATGCCACGATAACCATCAAGAAAAAGTTTCATATTCACGGCCTTTCTCCTCTCCCACGTCGGAATAAACGTGGGTGGATCGTAAGGTGGCAGCCGAATGCGCGGGTTTGAGGGCCGGACTTGGGCGAAAACGTGGCGCTCGTGCCACGTTCCACGGGACCGCCGCGCAAGGCTGCCCCGCGCTTCGGCGCCGCGCCGCGCCCGGATCAGGGGCAGAAGATATCGTTGGTCAGCGCAAACACCATCAGCGACAGGATCAGCGCCAGGCCAATCCCCATCAGCACCCGCAGCGCCCGGTCCGAAGGCGGGCGGCCGCGCACGGCCTCGTAGGCATGAAACACCAGATGGCCGCCATCCAGCACCGGCACCGGAAACAGGTTCAGCAGTCCCACCGCCGTGGACAGCGCCGCGACAAACCAGATGAAACTGGTCGCCCCCTGGCTGGCCATCGCGCCCGAAGTCTGGGCGATGCCGATCGGCCCGGTCATGTTGCAGGAGGAAATCTTGCCGGCGACCATGTGATACAGCCCCGAGATGGAAGAGGACACGATGCGCCCGGTCTGGGCGACCCCCTCTCCCAGGCTGGTCAACAGGCCGGCGCGTTCGGTCGCCAACTCGAACGCCATGCCCCCGGCGATGCCGATGCGCCATTCGGTGCGGAACCCGCCTTCGGGGTCCGGCTCGTCGACGCGGCGCGGGGTCAGGGCGAATTCCAGCGTCTCCGCCGTGGCGGGGCGCCAGACATCCAACAGCAACGGCGCGCCGTTGGAGGCCTCCACCCGGGTCTTCAGCTGGCTGAAGGCGATGATCGGCGCGCCATCCACTGCCGTAATCACGTCGCCCTGTTTCAGGCCGATGGAATAGGCGGCGGATTTTGGCGCCAGCTGGGTGATCAGCGGCGGGAAGGGATAGGGCCCGGTGACCGACACCGCCTGCCCGTCGCGCAGCACGTCATAGGGCAGCGTGGCGCGGATCGGCAGCGCCTCCGGGAAGGCGGCGGGGCTCTGCGCGCCCTCCCCTTCCGGCAGCGGAACCCCGGCGATGGCACGGATGGCGTCGCCCTCTTCCAGGGTCACCACCTGTTCGGCGGCGGGCAGCGGGCGCAGATCGCCTACGGTCAGCGGGTCCGCGACTTCGCCGCGCAGCTGGAAGATGGCGCCGAAAATCAGGATCGACAGGACAAAGTTGAATACCGGGCCGGCCGCAACCGTCGCCGCGCGCGCCCAGAGCGGGGCGCCATGCATGGTGCGGCGCCGTTCCTGCGCGGACATCCGGGCGATCGCCTCGCCATCCGTCCCGGCAGAGGCGGCATCGCTGTCGCCCAGAAATTTCACGTAGCCCCCGAACGGCAGCGCCGCGACCTGCCAGAGCGTGCCGCGCCGGTCACGGCGGCTGAACAGCACCGGTCCGAACCCGAGAGAGAAGACCTCCGCATGGATACCGGACCAGCGTCCGATGATGTAATGCCCGAATTCGTGGATCGCGACGATGATCGACAAGGCGACGACGAACGCCAGAAGTGTCCAGAGGACGCCACCGAACTGGGGCAAGAATTCCATGTTTACCTACCTGTATTGTCTCGGCTTGCGGACGCAACATCGTCCCGGGCCGTTTTTCGTGCGAACCGGTCAGCCCTTAACACGTTATCCAGCGAAAACGGGGCATCAATAAGGCCCGATTCGGCCTCTGCCACGTCAAGAACGCGTGAGACCGTGTCGGCCATCGCCGTGAATCCGATCCGGCGCGCCAGGAATGCGTCCAGCGCCGTCTCCTTGGCCGCGTTCATCACCGCGCCGGCCAGCCCGCCCCGCGCCATCACCGCGCGCGCGATGCGCAGCGCGGGAAACCGCGCCAGATCCGGCGCGCGAAAGGTCAGCGCCCCGGCCGCGGCGAGATCCAGCCGCGGCACCGGCAACGGCGCGCGGTCCGGCCAGTTCAGCGCATAGCCGATAGCATGGCGCATGTCCGGCGCGCCCAGATGCGCAATGGTGCCGCCATCGACATGGGTGACCAGCGCATGCACCAGGCTTTCGGGATGGATCACCGCGTCGATCCTGTCGGGCGGCAGGCCGAACAGCTCCCGCGCCTCGATCATCTCAAGCGCCTTGTTGAACATCGAGGCGCTGTCGATGGTGATGCGTTGGCCCATGTCCCAATTGGGATGGGTCGCCGCCTGTTCGGGCGTGGCGCGGGCCAGGTCGGCCAGCGGCCAGTCGCGGAACGCCCCGCCCGAGGCGGTCAGCGTCACCGACTCCACGCTGGAAATGTCCTCGCCCAGCAAAGCCTGGAAGATCGCCGAATGTTCGCTGTCCACCGGCAGGATCGTGGCCCCGCGCGCGCGGGCCTCCGCCATGATCAGCGGGCCGGCGCAGACCAGCGTTTCCTTGTTGGCCAGCGCCAGCACATTGCCCTGTTGCAGGGCGGCCAGCCCCGGTTCCAGCCCGGCGGCGCCCACGATGCAGGACATCACCCAGTCGGCGGGCCGTGCGGCCGCTTCGAGCAGGGCGGCGCGCCCGGCGGCCACGGCGACGCCGCTACCGGCCAGCGCGGCGCGCAGATCCTCCAGCAGATCGTCGCGGGCGGTGACGGCCACTTGCGCGCCCAGCCGCCGCGCATCCGCCGCAAGCTGCGTGATATTGGCCCCGCCGGTCAGCGCGACCACCGCATAGGCGCCGGGATCGCGGGCGATCAGGTCGATGGTGCTTTGCCCGATAGACCCGGTCGCCCCCAGAATGGAGATCCGGCGCATCAGCCGCCCAGCCCCGGCAGCGTCGCCGCCACCGGCAACGCACCCAGCGGCCGCGCCACCAGCAGCAGCAGCGAGGCGCCCAGCATCCCGTCAAACCGGTCCAGCAAGCCGCCATGGCCGGGGATCAGGGTGGAACTGTCCTTGACCCCGATGCGGCGTTTCGTGGCGCTTTCGGCCATGTCGCCCATCTGCGCGGCCATGGACAGGCCGACGGAAATCCCCACCAGCCAGACACCGCTGCCGGTCAGCGCCCCGAACAGAAGCCCGGTCAGCGCCGCCCCGACCCATCCCGCGACGGTACCCGACCAGGTCTTCTTGGGGCTGACGCGCGGCCAGAATTTGGGCCCGCCGATCAGGCGCCCGGCGAAATAACCCGCGATATCGGTCACCACGACCACGGCCACCAGCCAGGCCATCCAGACCAGGCCCATGTCGTTGCGCAGCTGGATCATGCCAAACCCCGCCAGCAGGATCATCGCGGTGAAGGTCAGGAACATCGTGCGCTTGTGCGGGACCAGCGACAGCCCCGCCATCGACGGCGCCAACAGAAGCGGCAGCGCGAAACTGGGCGGCACCAGCGTGGCGATCAGCAGACAGCCCGCCGCCACCGCCGCCAGTTGCCAGGCCACCGCCGGCCGGTCCGGCGCGATCAGGCGAAGCAATTCCCAGACCATGCCGCCGCAGATCAGCGTGATGCCCAGGCGCCACCAAAGGCCGCCCGCCCAGATCAGCGCCAGCCCCAGAGCCACCATCACCAGACCCGAGATCAGCCGGGGCGCCAGGTCAGACCAGTTTCGTCCCGCCATCTCAGCCCTTCACCGCGCCAAAGCGGCGATCACGCCCGGCATAGCTGGCCACGACATCGGCAAAGATCTCCTTGCTGAAATCGGGCCACAGCGTGTCGATGAACTCATATTCCGCATAGGCCGATTGCCACAGCAGGAAGTTCGAGATTCGCGCCTCTCCCGAGGTTCGGATCACCAGGTCAGGATCAGGCAAAACGTAAGTATCCAAATACCTTGGAAGGGTTTCTTCATCCACTTTGTGAGGATCAAGCCGCCCCTCGGCCACGTCCTGCGCCAGCCGGCGCGTGGCGCGTGCGACCTCGTCCCGGCCGCCGTAGTTCAGCGCGATGGTCAGGTTGGTACCGGTGCAATCCTCGGTCATCTCTTCCAACTCGTCCATCTGCGCCTGCAACTTCTCGTCCAGACCCGGACGGTCGCCGATGAACCGGACACGCACGTTCTGCGCCCGCAGCGCCCGCGCCTCCCGACGGATATAGGAGCGGAACAGCGACATCAGCCCGGCGACCTCGATCTGGGTGCGTTTCCAGTTCTCCGTCGAGAAACCGAATATGGTCAGATATTCGACCCCCAGATCCGGGCAGGCCTCCACGATCTCGCGCACCCGCCGGGCGCCGGCATGGTGCCCGAACAGGCGCGGCCGGCCGCGCATGCTGGCCCAGCGTCCGTTGCCGTCCATGATGATGGCCACATGTGCCGGGCCGCCCGATCCGCTCATGTCCCTGCGCCTCCTCCCGGCTCAGACCTGCATGATCTCCGCCTGCTTGCCCTCCAGGGCCTTGTCGACTTCGGCGATGTAATTGTCGGTCAGGTCCTGAACCTCGGTCTCCCAGAACTTCTGGTCGTCCTCGGACATGCCGTCGGATTTCGCCTTCTTGATCTGGTCCATGCCGTCGCGGCGCACATTGCGCACCGACACGCGGGCATGTTCGGCATAGCTGCCGGCAACCTTGGTCAATTCGCGGCGACGTTCCTCGTTCAGCTCGGGGATCGGCAGCATGATGATCGTACCGTTCATCTGCGGGTTGATCCCCAGGCCGGATTCGCGGATCGCCTTCTCAACCTTGTTGACCAGGCCCTTGTCCCAGACATTGATGGTCACCATCCGCGGCTCCGGCACGTTGACGGTGCCGACCTGGTTGATCGGCGTCATGGATCCATAGGCATCGACCATCACCGGCTCCAGCATGGAGGCCGAGGCCCGTCCGGTGCGCAGAGAGGCGAATTCCGTCCGCAGATTGGCCATGGCGCCATCCATGCGGCGTTTCAGGTCGTCAGTGTCCAGTTCGAAATCTTCAGACATGGGCTATCCGTTCGTTTCTTGGCCGTTCGTTTCCGTGATCAGCGCGGTTCTATGCCAGCGGCCCGCAATTGTATAGGGACGCCGTGGTACGCCGCCCCGTGCCCCGGATCGCGGCGGCGGCCTGCCCCCACCGCGCTGTGGGCTCAGTCATGCACCAGCGTATAGGTGCCCTTGCCCGCCAGGATACCGCGGAACCCGCCCGGCTCATCCAGGGAAAAGACGACGATCGGCTTGCGATTGTCACGCGCCAGCGCGATGGCGGAGGCATCCATGACATTCAGATGCTGGGCCAGGACCTCGTCATAGGTGACGCGGTCATAGCGCACGGCGTCATCATGTTTGGCCGGGTCCTTATCATAGACGCCATCGACCTTGGTTCCCTTGAAGATCGCCTCGCAAGCCATTTCATTCGCTCGCAAAGTTGCCGCCGTGTCGGTGGTGAAATATGGGTTCCCGGTGCCAGCGGCAAAGATGCAGACGCGCTTTTTCTCCAGGTGGCGGACAGCACGGCGGCGGATGTAGGGTTCGCACACCTGGTCCATCGGAATGGCGGAGATGACGCGGGTGAACACGCCCAGCCCCTCCAGCGAGGCCTGCATCGCCAGCGCGTTCATCACCGTGGCCAGCATGCCCATGTAATCGGCGGTGGTCCGCTCCATCCCCTGGGCGGACCCTTGCAGGCCGCGAAAGACGTTGCCGCCGCCGATGACCATGCAGATCTCCACCCCCAGGTCGTGAACCGATTTGACCTCCTGGGCGATCCGTTCCACCGTGGGCGGGTGCAGCCCGTAGCCCTGGTCGCCCATCAGCGCCTCTCCGGATATCTTCAGAAGGACGCGCTTGTACTTGAGTTCGGACGCGGCATCGGCCATGGTGCGTTCCTTCCGGCTGGGGCATGGGATTTCGCGCGCAAAATGTCGGAAAACGGTGCAAGGTTCAATGCGGGAAAGCGGCCAATTGGAGACAGCGCGATGATCCCGGCGCAAACCGCCCCCGCGATCGTCCGGACCGATGGCTGGGATGCCGTGATCCGGGGCCTCGGTCGCGACCGCCCGGTCCTGATCGCCGGCCCCACCGCATCGGGGAAATCCGCCCTGGCGCTGCGCATCGCCGAGAGGTTGGGCGGGGTGATCGTCAATGCCGATGCGCTACAGGTCTACGAGAATTGGCGCGTGCTGTCCGCCCGCCCCACAGCGGAGGACGAGGCCCGCGCGCCGCATGTGATGTTCGGCCATGTGGCACGGGATCACGCCTATTCGACGGGCGCATGGCTGCGCGCGGCCAAACTTCATCTATCACATGAAGAGCGGCCCATTTTCGTTGGCGGAACAGGGCTTTACTTTCGATCCTTAACAGAAGGCCTTGCCGAAATTCCGGCCATACCGCCGCAGGTCCGGGCAGAGGCCGACGCCCTGTTGCGGGACGCCGGCACCGGCCCGATGATCGCCGCGCTGGACCTGGCCACGCAGGCCCGTCTGGATCTGGCGAACCCGGCGCGGGTGCAGCGCGCCTGGGAGGTGCAGCGCGCCACAGGCCGGGGCCTGGCCGCCTGGCAGGCCGACACGCCGCCGCCCGCCCTGCCTCTGACGGCGGCGCATCCGCTGGTCCTGGATGCCGACCGCGACTGGCTGGCCGAGCGTATTGCCCGGCGGTTTGGCCAGATGCTGCGCGGCGGCGCGCTGGAGGAGGCGCGCGCCAACCTGCACGATTGGGATCCTGCCCGCCCGTCCTCACGCGCGATTGGCGGACCCGAGCTGATCGCTCATCTGCGTGGCGAGATCACGCTGGAGGAAGCAGAGCGCCTGGCCGTGATCGCCACCCGCCAATACGCCAAGCGGCAGCGCACCTGGTTCCGCGCCCGGATGACGGGCTGGCAGGCCGTCGCACGCCCGTGATCCCCCAGTGTCGGATGACACCGTGCCCCTTTCCCAAGGCTGAAGATCGCCGGAACGTGAAAAGATCTGTTTACGTTTGGTGACCTTTCGGTCAAGTTGATACACTATATTTGCTGAATTTCTTTACGTTTCTCGATCTTTCCAGGATGCGATGCCCACACCGGAAACCACCCGCTGCCTAACGCTGGCGCAATTCCTTCGCGGTGCCGATTGGCGCCTGTCCCTGCCCCATGGGCGCCCCTATGCCCTGTTCCTGTGGATCACGCGGGGCCAGGGACGGGTGACCTTGCTGGGACGGCGGCACGGCTTTGGCGCCTGGTCCGCCATCCTGATCCCCCCTGGCACGCTGGCGATGATGGATTTCGGTGCCCAGGCCCTGGGATACGCGGTCATGATCCCCGCCGATGCCGTCGACATCCTACCGGCAGAGCCGCATTTGCTGCGGGTGCGCGAGACCCTCTCGCAGGCAGAGCTGACCGCCGTGATCGACGCCATGCAGCGCGAGCAATCGACCCACCGTCCCTTCGGGGAGGAAGCGCTGCTCGCCCATGCCGGGCTGCTCTCTGTCTGGTTGCGGCGGGCCTTGTCCAACGAGGCGCCCGCCCCGCCGCCGCGCGCGGCCGAACGGCTGGCGGCGGCCTATTGCGCCCTGATCGAACGGGATTTCCGCAACGGCGACAGCATGGCCGACCACGCCGCCGCGCTGGGGGTCACGCCGACCCACCTGTCCCGCACCTGCCGCCAGACCGCCGGGCTGACCGCCGCCGACATCCTGACCGGGCGCGTCCTGCACGAGGCTCGCGTCCGCCTGGAGGACGGAGACGCCCCGGTGCGCGATGTGGCAGAAGGGCTGGGATTCTCCAGTGCCGCCTATTTTACACGCTTTATCCAGAAACATACCGGCGCTGCCCCTACGGCACTTCGACGTCGCGCTCATCAATAATGTGAAATTTGGCCCGCAGATCGGAATTCACCGTTGAACCCGAGGCCGATGTCGTTTTTGCTTGGGGAGAGTGTCGCTTTTTGACATCGCAACCGCGAAGTGAAGAATTGACGCAAGGCCCGGCTTCGTGCCGAATGAAGCGATGTTCCATCCACGCGCCGATCCACGCAGCAATGTTGCGGCAGGGCGCGCAGGGATAGATGCACGGATAGATCAAGGGTCCGGGTCGAACCCCGGGCCGGAGTCACAGGGAGATGACCATGAAGGACGAAATCCAAACTGGCGCGGGGGTCCACCCGGCGGCCAGGATGTATGCCCAGGAGTTCCGCGCGGGCAAGCTGAGCCGCCGCGAATTCCTGACCCGCGCCTCGGCGCTGGGGGTTGCCACGCCGATGGCCTACGCGCTGGGCGGGCTGGACGCCCCCGTCGCCGCCGAAAGCCACATGGAGCCGCAGCGCGGCGGCACCCTGCGGGTGCAGATGGAAACCAAGGCGCTGAAGGATCCGCGCAATTTCGACTGGTCGCAAATGGCGAATTTCAGCCGCGGCTGGCTGGAATACCTGACCGAATACAACCGCGACGGCAGCTTTGCCGGCATCCTGCTGGAAAGCTGGGAAGCCAACGAGGACGCCACTGAATACACCCTGAACGTCCGCCAGGGCGTAACCTGGAACAACGGCGATCCCTTCACCGCCGAAGACGTGGCCTTCAACATCAATCGCTGGTGCGAGACCAATGTGGACGGCAATTCCATGGCCTCCCGCATGACCTCTCTGATCGACGAGGAAACCGGCATGGCGCGCGAGGGTGCGATCACCGTGGTGGATGATCACACGGTGAAACTGGTCTGCGCCTCCCCCGACATTACCATCATCCCCGGCATGGCCGACTACCCGGCGGCCATCGTGCATCAATCCTATGCCGGCGGCGATCCGGCGGATGATCCGATCGGCACCGGCCCCTTCCTGCCGGAGGTCAACGAGGTCGGCGTGCGCCAGGTGCTGGTGCGCAACGAAGATCACCAATGGTGGGGCGAAGGCGCCTATCTGGACCGGATCGAATTCATCGATTTCGGCACCGACATGGCCGCCTGGGTCGCGGCGGCGGATGCCGACGAGATCGACATGACCTACCAATCCACCGGCGAGTTCATCGAAGTGCTGGACGCGCTGGAATGGACCAAGTCGGAGGCCGTCACGGCCTCCACGATCTGCGTGCGGTTCAACCAGAACCACGAGCCCTACAATGACGTGAAGGTCCGCAAGGCGCTGCAAATGGCCGTTGATCCCGCCATCGTGCTGGAACTGGGCTATGCCGGGCTGGGCACCGTGGCCGAACATCACCACGTCTGCCCGATCCACCCCGAATACGCCGAGATCCCCAAGGTCGAGGTCGATCCCGAAGCGGCGGTTGCCCTGCTGGAAGAGGCGGGCCATGCCGATACCAGCTTCGAGCTGATTTCCATCGACGACCAGTGGCAGTCGGAAACCTGCGATGCCGTGGCCGCGCAGGTCCGGGACGCGGGCATCAACGTGCAGCGGTCGATCCTGCCCGGCTCCACCTTCTGGAACGACTGGCTGGTCTATCCCTGGTCCGCGACGGAGTGGAACATGCGGCCCCTGGGCGTGCAGATCCTGGCGCTGGCCTACCGCTCCGGCGTGGCCTGGAACGAAACCGCGATGTCGAACGCGGATTTCGACGCCAAGCTGGCCGAGGCGATGTCCATCGCCGACGCCGACGCCCGACGCGAGGTGATGGCGGACCTGGAGCAGATCATGCTGGACGATGGTGTGATGATCCAACCTTATTGGCGGTCCCTGTTCCGCCATTACAAGCCCACCGTACACGGCACCGAGATGCACCCGACTTTCGAAATGCATCACTACAAATGGTGGAAAGAGGCCTGATCGGGCCCTGCTCCCCTCATTGACCCGGGGGGCCGCCATGGTGCGGCCCCCTTACCGATCTCAGCGGCGCGATTGCAGAGGCGGCGAACGCCCGGCCGCGCGGCCAGACAGGGAAAAGATATGCTCCTCTTCCTTCTGAAAAGGACAGGGACGATGATCCTGACGGCGCTGTGCCTCAGCTTCATCGTGTTCTTCTTCACCAATCTAGAGCCGAACCTGGAAAAGATCGCGAAGTTCGAAGGCAACAGCCGAATGAGCGACGAGCAGGTCGCCAACTGGCTGGAAAACAACGGCTTCAACCAGCCGATGCCGATCCGCTATGGCGAATGGCTGGGCGTCTGGCCGGGCTGGACCTCCGACACCGCCAACGGCTATCGCGGGCGCTGCGTCACACCCGGCATGACGGCCGAGGAATCCGCCACCTTCTGCGGCATTCTTCAGGGCCAATGGGGCGAAAGCCGCGTCTTCCGTGAAGAGGTCGTCACCATCGTCGGCACGCGACTGGCGCTGACGGGCAAGCTGATGTTCTGGGTCATGATCCTGATGGTTCCCATGGCGCTGACGATCGGCGTGCTGGCGGGTATGCGCGAAGGGTCGCGGCTGGACCGGGGGCTGTCGACCTTCTCCATCGCGACGACGGCGACACCGGAATATGTCTCGGGCGTGATCCTGATTGCGGTCTTCGCCTCCTCCGCCGTGGGACTGAAATGGTTCAAGGGCACGGCGACGGCGGCGATGAACGATGCCACCTTCGAGAACTTCTTTCTGCCGGTGCTGACCATTGCGCTATACGGCATGGGCTACATCGCCCGCATGACCCGCGCCTCCATGGCCGAGGTGATGACAGCGCAATATGTCCGCACCGCCCGGCTGAAGGGCGTGACCTTTCGAAACATCGTGCTGAAACACGCGCTGCGCAACGCGCTGATCGCGCCGTTCACCGTGATCATGCTGCAATTCCCGTGGATCCTGAACGGCGTCGTCATTGTCGAGACCCTGTTCAATTACAAGGGTCTGGGCTGGGCGCTGGTGCAGGCCGCGGGCAACAACGATATCGACCTGCTGCTGGGCATCTCGGTGGTGTCGGTCTTTGTCGTGCTGATGACCCAACTGATTTCGGATATCGGGTATGTCTACCTCAATCCGCGCATCCGGATCTCGTAAGGGGGAACAGGAATGGAACCGTTGACATGGGGGGAGATCATTCCCCGCGTTCTCTACCAGTTCACGCCGGTCTGGATCGCACTTCTGCTCACCTTTGCACTGTCGATCCTCTACAAGCGACGGCTGGGGCTTTACGGCAAACTCTTTGACAACATCATCGGCATGGTGGGCTTCGGCCTTGTCATGTTCTGGGTCTATACCGGCCTGTTCGTCGGATTGTTCGACTGGATTGTCACCCACGATCCGCTCAGCGCCGCGACGGGAATGAAGAACAAGGCCCCCGGCACCCCCCTGCGCGGGGCGGAGGCGGGCGATTATCCCTATTACCTGCTGGGGGGCGACACGCTGGCGCGGGACGTCTTTTCGCGCATGGTCTCGGGCAGTTGGGTGGTGATCCGCATCGCGCCGCTGGCCACTGTCTTTGCCTTCATGGTGGGGATCACGCTGGGCCTGCCGGCGGGATATTTCGGCAAGCGGCTGGATACGGTGCTGTCCTTCCTTGCCAACCTGATCCTGGCCTTCCCGGTGATCTTGCTGTTCTACCTGCTGGTGACGCCGGAAATGGTGGCCACGGGGATCCCGGGCTACATGGCGGTGGTGCTGTTCCTGTTCCCGATCATCTTCCTGACGGTGCTGATCAATTCGCGTTACCACACGCAGCCCGCGCGCCGCACGATATTGCTGTCGGTGCTGATCATCGGGCTGGGGTGGCTCTACCTGTCGTTGATCAACGATCCCGGCACGCCGATCAACTTCCTGCCCGGCGCGGTGGACCTGTTCGACATTCCCGGCGGCATCCTGATCGTGTTTGTCGCCGTCGTCTTCGTCAACGCGCCCACGGTGTTTCGGATCGTGCGGGGGCTGGCTCTGGACATCCAGACCCGCGATTACGTCGCCGCCGCCCAGACCCGGGGCGAAGGGCCGTGGTACATCATGCTGTGGGAGATCCTGCCCAATGCGCGCGGCCCGCTGATCGTCGATTTCTGCCTGCGCATCGGCTACACCACCATCCTGCTGGGCACGCTGGGCTTCTTCGGGCTGGGTCTGCCACCGGAAAGCCCGGATTGGGGGACGACGATCAATCAGGGGCGCAAGCTGCTGTCGATCTATCCGCATCCCGCGATCGTGCCCGCCATGGCGCTACTGTCCATGGTGCTGGGGCTGAACCTGCTGGCCGATGGCCTGCGCGAAGAAAGCCTGAAGGATTGACGCAGATGAACAACGCCTTGCACATCCCTGATTTCGCCAGCTTTTGGCCACGCCACGCAGGAGTCTCCGCATGAAACGTCCTGACCACGACGGCCCCATCCTGGAGATCGACCAACTGTCGATTTCCTTCTTCACCCGCCTGCGGGAGATCCCGGCGGTGATGGATTTCTCCGTTAACGTCCAACCGGGAGAGGCCGTCGGCCTGGTTGGGGAATCCGGCTGCGGCAAATCCACCGTCGCCCTGGGGGTGATGCAGGATCTGGGCGTCAACGGTCGCATCGTCGGCGGCAGCATCAAGTTCAAGGGCCGCGATCTGAACGAGATGTCCGCCGAGGAGCTGCGCGACATTCGCGGCAACGAGATCGCGATGATCTACCAGGAGCCGATGGCCTCCCTCAACCCGGCGATGCGCATCGGCAAGCAGCTGATGGAAGTCCCGATGATTCACGAGGGCGTCAGCGAGAAGGAAGCCTATGCCCGCGCTCTGGAGGTCGTCACCGATGTGAAACTGCCAGATCCCAAGCGGATGCTGCAAAGCTATCCGCACCAATTATCGGGCGGGCAGCAACAGCGGATCGTCATCGCCATGGCGTTGATGGCCAACCCCGCGCTGCTGATCCTGGACGAACCCACCACCGCGCTGGACGTGACGGTTGAGGCGGCGGTGGTCGAGCTGGTCCGAGACCTGGGCAAGAAATACGGCACCTCCATGCTGTTCATATCCCACAACCTCGGGCTGGTGCTGGAAACCTGCGACCGGATCTGCGTGATGTATTCGGGGGAAGCGGTGGAAACCGGCTCCATCGAAGATGTGTTCGACAAGATGCGTCACCCCTATACGCAGGCGCTGTTCCGGTCGATCCCGCTGCCCGGAGCGGACAAATCCGCCCGCCCGCTGGTGGCCATTCCGGGCAATTTCCCCCTGCCCCACGAGCGCCCGCCAGGCTGCAATTTCGGCCCGCGCTGCGATTATTTCGTCGAAGGCCGCTGCGACGCCACCGATATCGCGATGTTCGACGTACCGGGCGATGCGCGCCACCGCTCCCGCTGTTTGCGGTTCGAGGAAATCGACTGGTCCGCCCCGCCGCAGAATATCGCACGCAAGGAAAAGCCCCGGCCCGGCGCGCCGATCCTGCGGATCGAGAACCTGCGCAAATATTACGAGGTCGCGGCCTCTGCCCTGTTCAGCGGTGGCGAGAAGAAGGTGGTGAAGGCCAACGAGACCCTCACTTTCGAAGCGCGCGAAAGCGAAACGCTGGCCATCGTTGGCGAATCCGGCTGCGGGAAATCCACCCTGGCCAAGGTGCTGATGGGGCTGGAGACGGCGACCGACGGGAAGATTTTCCTCGACAATCGGGAGATTCAGGACATCCCGATCGAGAAACGCGGCGCCCGCACCATCGCCGACATTCAGATGGTGTTCCAGAACCCGTTCGACACGCTGAACCCGTCGATGAGCGTCGGCCGCCAGATCATGCGCGCGCTTGAGGTCTTCGGCATCGGCGACACCCCGGCAGAGCGCCGCGAGCGGATGCTGACCCTGCTGGACCTGGTTAAACTGCCCCGCGCCTTTGCCGACCGGATGCCGCGCCAGCTGTCGGGTGGCCAGAAACAGCGCGTCGGCATCGCGCGGGCCTTTGCCGGCGGGGCACGGATCGTGGTGGCGGATGAACCCGTTTCGGCGCTGGATGTGTCGGTCCAGGCGGCGGTGACCGATCTGCTGATGGAAATCCAGCGCGACGAGAAGACGACGCTGCTGTTCATCTCGCACGATCTGTCCATCGTGCGCTATCTCAGCGATCGGGTCATGGTGATGTACCTGGGTCACGTGGTGGAGCTGGGCACCACGGAGGAGGTCTTCTCTCCGCCTTATCACCCTTATACGGAGGCGCTGCTGTCCGCCGTGCCGATCGCCGACACCAGCGTGGAGAAGACGCATATCGTGCTGGAGGGCGACGTGCCTTCGGCCATGGCGCCACCGCCGGGCTGCCCGTTCCAGACGCGCTGCCGCTGGAAATCCGAGGTGCCGGGCGATTTGTGCGAGCGCGAGGTGCCACCGATGCGCGATTTCGACGGCCACCAGATCAAGTGCCACCTGTCGGACGCGAAATTCCGGGAGATGGCGCCGGTGATCCAGATCGCCGCCGAGTGACGGCGGGGCCATGGCCCCGACCTCGCCCAAGGCCCTGCCAGATTGCCCGGGCAAGCCGCGCGGACGGGTTATGCGAACACCAAAACGGCCCGCCGAGAGAGTGGCGGGCCGTTTTCACGTCCGGAGGGATGGACGTATTCGGTGACGGCGCGGCCCGCGCGTGGCGGGATCAGGATCGGGACCGGTCGCGGCGGCGCGCCTTTGGTTCAACCGTCAATTGACACCTGTGATCGCCCCCGGCCCGGTTCAACCCCGGTCCGGGGACAAGCACGATCAATTGTCCGACATGTTCGCTTCGGGTTCGGGGGCGGGCAGATCGGCCAGCTTGTTCTGTACCCCTTGGGCAAAGGCATCCAGCATGGCGACATAGTAGTCGCCCTCGCCCGGCATCAGGTTAACTGCACCCGCGACGCTGTCACCGGCACGCGCATTGACCGCGATCGGAAAGGTGCCGGCGGGATTGTCGGCGCCGTGGAACGTGTAGACGGCAATGCCTTCGATCTGGTTGAACTCGCCCTGGGCGCCCATTGGCCCGCCGTCTAGTTGCAGGGACGTCACCTTCACGTCGATCTCGAACCCGTTGGAGCCGTCGGTCATCGGGTTCTCCACCCGGTCCCAGATGGCGCGGGCCAGATCGTCATTGAAGGCGGGATAATATTCGGTCACGTCGCCGACTTCGACCCCTTCGATATTGGTGGTCACCTCGACATCGGAGACGGGATAGGGGGTGGTCAGGGCCAGCGCAGGGGCGGCCAGCGCCGCAAAGAGCGCCAGTGCGGCGGTGGTTGTCTTCAGCATGGTATCACTCGCTTTCCAAAACGCCCGTGCGCGACCTGGGGGAGGGCCAGTCGGCGGCACGGGCCGGACGTCGGGACGCGTCCGTCATTGGCAGAAGAACCCCGCAAGAACTGATTTGGTTCCGCGTCAATCCCGCGTCGGGTGGCGATAACCCGCCGGTTCGGTCCAAGCGCACCACGGAGCGCCCGGCGGACCGGTCCTGCGCGGCAGGGCCCGGGGCTATTCCCCCCAGATCACCCGAACGTAATCCTGCGTCTCGGCATAGGGGGGCACGTCGTTGTATTGCCGCACCGCGCCGGGCCCGGCGTTGTAGGCCGCCAGCGCCAGCCGCCAGGAGCCGAAATCGCGGTATTGCTTCGCCAGGTAGCGCGCGCCGCCGTCCAGGTTCTGAAAGGGATCCTGCGGATCCACGCCCAGCCGCGCGGCGGTGTCGGGCATCAGCTGCGCCAGCCCGATCGCCCCCTTGTGCGACAGGGCGGTGGGCTGCCAGTTGCTTTCCTTTTCCACGAGACGCAGGAAAATCCCCTCGGGCACCTCGTGGCGCAGCGCGGCCGAACGCGCCATGTCCAGAAACTCACCCCGGTAGCGCCCGGTATAGGCCGGATTGGACCATTTCGTTGGCGTGTTCACGCTGGGCGGCTGCAACCGCACGGAGGTGTTGTACTGCTGCGAGGCGCGCCGGTCCAACAGGCCGGTCTGGCTGCGAAACGCGGTCTTGCGCGCCTTTGATCCCAGCACATCCGCCTGCGCGTCCGTCAGGGTCACGGCCCCGATCAGCAGGGCGCCGAACGCCGCTTTGCACATGTGGTGTCCCCCGCCTTGCAACAACCGCAGGCAATATAGTCGGTCGCAGCGCGAAATGCACCCCCCGGCGGTGGCGGTCCTGCCCTGCGGTCAGCGGACCCGGCGCGCGCGGGAAAACTTTACCTTTTCCTCACGCTCTGCTGTAACCCTGCCTCACAGAGCGCCGGATTCGAGGCGCGCCACATTCAGACAGGGAGAGCATCATGGCAGGTTCCGTCAACAAGGTGATCATCATCGGGAATCTGGGCCGCGATCCCGAAGTCCGGTCCTTTCAGAACGGCGGCAAGGTGTGCAACCTGCGCATCGCCACCTCCGAGAACTGGAAAGACCGCAACACCGGAGAGCGGCGCGAACGCACGGAATGGCATTCCGTCGCCATCTTTTCCGAACCGCTGATCCGCGTGGCGGAGCAATATCTGCGCAAGGGCTCCAAGGTCTATATCGAAGGCCAGCTGGAAACCCGCAAATGGCAGGACCAGTCCGGGCAGGACCGCTATTCCACCGAGGTCGTGCTGCGCCCCTACCGGTCGGAGCTGACCATGCTGGATGGCCGCGGCGAAGGTGGCGGTGGCGGTGGCGGTGGCTCCTACGGGGGCGGCGGTGGCGGCGGCTACGGTGGTGGTAGCGGCGGTGGCGGCTACGACGATCGCGGCGGCTATGACGACCGGGGCGGCAATGGCGGTGGTCGTGACGGCGGCGGCGGCGGTGCGCCCTCCCGCGATCTCGACGACGAGATCCCGTTCTGAACCACGCGGCACGACAACCGGCCCCAGCGGCGCCCCCTTGCCCCGGCGCCCGGCGCGGGGCCTGATCCCGACGCCCCGGCGCATGGCCCAATGCGCCCGCCGCAAACGCGGGCCGCCTACGCCCGCTTCCTCCCCCCGGCAGAGCCTTTCCGCCGGGGGTTTGCCGCTTTGGACTGGTATTCCGGGCCGGACCGCGTTAGGCGGGCGCCGACCCCTGAACGAGAGATCCCATGGACCTGCGAAATATCGCCATCATTGCCCACGTCGACCACGGCAAGACCACGCTTGTCGACGAGCTTCTGAAACAATCCGGCGCCTTCCGGGACAACCAGGCCGTGGCCGAACGGGCCATGGACAGCAACGACCTGGAGCGGGAGCGCGGGATCACCATCCTGGCCAAGGCCACCAGCGTCGAATGGAAGGGCACCCGGATCAACATCGTCGACACCCCCGGCCACGCCGATTTCGGTGGCGAGGTTGAGCGGATCCTGTCCATGGTGGACGGCGTGGTCCTGCTGGTCGACGCCGCAGAAGGGCCGATGCCGCAGACCAAGTTCGTGACCTCCAAGGCGCTGGCCCTGGGGCTGCGCCCGATCGTGGTGCTGAACAAGGTCGATAAACCCGACGCCGAGCCCGATCGCGCATTGGACGAATGTTTCGACCTGTTCGCCAATCTGGGCGCCGATGAGGACCAGCTGGATTTCCCGCATCTCTACGCCTCCGGCCGCTCCGGCTGGGCGGATGCGGAACTGGACGGCCCGCGCCAGGATCTGACCGCGCTGTTCCAGCTGGTGGTCAACCACGTTCCCAAGCCGCGCCAGATCGCCCGCCAGGACGAGGATTTCCGCATGCTGGCCGTCACCCTCGGCTCGGACCCGTTTGTCGGGCGCCTGCTGACCGGCCGTGTGGAATCCGGCAAGCTCAAGGTCGGGCAGACCGTGCAGGCGCTGTCCCGCATCGGTCAGAAGATCGAGCAATTCCGCGTCACCAAGATTCAGGCCTTCCGTGGCTTGGGGCAACAGGACATCGACGAGGCCATCGCCGGCGATATCGTCTCCATCGCCGGCATGTCCAAGGCCACCGTGGCCGACACGATCTGCGCCCTGGCCGTCGATGACCCGTTGGACGCCCAACCCATCGACCCGCCCACCATCACCGTGACCTTCGGCATCAACGACAGCCCGCTGGCCGGCCGGGACGGCAAGAAGGTGCAATCGCGCGTCATCCGCGAACGCCTGCTGAAGGAAGCCGAATCCAACGTCGCTATCCGCGTTCAGGACACCCCCGGCGGCGAGGCCTTCGAAGTCTCGGGCCGGGGCGAACTGCAGATGGGTGTGCTGATCGAGAACATGCGCCGCGAAGGGTTCGAATTGTCGATCTCCCGCCCGCAGGTGATCATGCGCGACGGCGAAACCGGCCGCGAGGAGCCGGTGGAAGAAGTCACCATCGATGTGGATGACGAATATTCCGGTGCCGTGATCGAGAAGATCACCGGCGCCCGCAAGGGCGACCTGGCCGAAATGAAACCGGCCGGCGCCGGCAAGACCCGCATCGTGGCGCATGTCCCCTCGCGCGGGTTGATCGGCTACCACGGCGAGTTCCTGACCGACACGCGCGGCACCGGGGTGCTGAACCGCGTGTTCCACGGCTGGACAGCGCACAAGGGGTCGATCCCCGGCCGGCGTGCGGGTGTCCTGATCTCCATGGAGAACGGCGAAACGGTGGCCTATGCCCTGTGGAACCTCGAAGATCGTGGCAAGATGTTCCTGGGCGCCCAGGCGGCCGTTTACCAAGGTATGATCATCGGCGAACACAGCCGGGAGAACGACCTGGAAGTGAACCCGCTCAAGGGCAAGAAACTGACCAACGTGCGCGCCTCCGGCACGGACGAGGCCGTCCGCCTGACGACGCCGATCACCCTGTCGCTGGAAGAGGCCATCGCCTATATCAACGATGACGAGCTGGTCGAAGTCACGCCCAAGGCGATCCGCCTGCGCAAGCGCTATCTGGACCCGCATGAACGCAAGCGGATGGCGCGCGGCGCCTGAACCCGCGTTCGATCATTGGACGGGGGGCGCCATCGCGGCCCCTGCCCGTGCACGGCGATCCTGACATGCAAAAAAGGCGCCCGGGCCAAGCCTCGGGCGCCTTTTCCTGTCGAGATGCGCCCAGCCCTGGCGGGCCGGACCTCAGTGACACGGAATCGGCCGCATCACGTAATGTTCCGGCTCGACCACCTTGCGCTGTTCCTTGTACAGCGGCGGGTAGTCCACCAGTTCGATCCGCCCGTTGCGGTGTTCGTACTGCTGTTTGCCGTCCTTGATCTTGATCTTGGTGACGCTGTATTTCGCAGGTACCAGGACCTTGTTGAAACAGGCGACCGTCTTGCCTTCCCAGGCCAGCGCGGGGCTGGCAAGGGCCGACAGGACAAGGCCCGCAACCAGGATGCGTTTCATGTGGAAACCTCCGTCCTCAATATCGCACGAGACAGGCTTGACCTGCCTTTGCGTCCTGCGGAGGGGCAAAACGGGCTGAATTTGTGGCAAAAGTGCTGAAAAAAGGGTCCGGCGCGAAAATACGCAGCGGCGCCGGACCGGGATGCGCGGCCCGAAGGCCGCGCAAAAGCCGTGATGGAGAATTCCGATCGCCTTAATGGCAGTGGGATTTCTTCATGATATAATGGCCGTTGGTCAGCTGGGTCTTCACTTCCTTGTAGACCGGCGGATACCAGACTTCGACGACGTGATGACCGCGATGTTCATATTTCTTGTGGCCATCCATGACGAGAACTTTGGAGACCTTGTAGCTTGGCTGGACCCAATGTTTCTTGTAGCAGGCGACGACCTTGCCGTCCCATGCCATCGCCGGGGCGACGGACGCGATAGCGAGAAGACAAGCGGTAATGATGGTTTTCTTCATAACATCCTCCAGGTTAAAATGCAGGATAAGGGTATCATCGCCGAAATTGTCATAGCCACCAAAAAGGCTTGTTTTCGCCACAATGCCCGGGTTTTGCAGAAGAACCGAGGGTTTTCCCCCTCTCACCTTCCCGAATCCGGGAGGGTGGGTGGAATTGTAAATAAATCATGAAAAATCTTTTGTTTCTCAATGCATTGCAATCGCGACAAAATGTCGGGATTTGGCAATTATGCGAAACAATCACGGCGAATCGATTCTCCGTGATGGGCGGTCCAGCGGGCCGAAACCGGCCCGCCCCCTGAAGTTTTCAGCGCCCGCGCGCGCCGTCAGACCCCTTCGAGGATCAGCAGATCCCGTTCGGAGGCGTCGCGCGCATGGCTCAACGCCTCCTGGTATTCGGGCGAATGATAGCAGGCTTCAGCCGCTTCCAGACTGTCGAACACGGCCAGTACATTGCGGCTGCGGTCCCGGCCTTCCAGCTGCACGTAGCGCCCGGCGCGGGCCAGGAATTCCCCCCCGTGCTTGGCGATGGCAGGGCCGGCCAGCGCGGCGTAGCGTCCATAGGCTTCCTCGTCCGTGACGCGGACATTGGCGATCCAATAGGCTTTGGGCATGGTTTATCCTTCAATGACCTTACGAGCGGCGGCGATGGCGGCGGGTGCGTTGGCGGCATCCTTGCCACCGCCCTGCGCCATGTCGGGACGACCACCGCCGCCCTTTCCACCCAGTTCCGATACGGCGGCACGCACGATGTCAACCGCGCTGACATCACCTGCCAGATCGGCTGTGACCCCAGCGGCGACGGCGGCCTTGCCATCCGCGTCGGCGATCAGCAGCACGATGCCGGTACCCAGCTTCTCCTTGTGGGCGTCGATCAGCGCGGGCAGGTCCCGGCCAGAAACGCCGGTCAGAACCTGCGCCAGGAACGCACGGCCGTTTACGTCTTCGGCCTCCACCCCGGCGCCGGTCGCGCCACCGCCGCCCATCGCGATCTCACGCCGCAGCTGCGCGACCTCGTTGCTCAGCGCCTTGCGTTCATCCATCAGCGCCCGCACCCGCGCCACCGCGTCGCCGCCGGAGGATTTCAGCAGGCCCTCGACCTCGCCCATGCGCTGGTCACGCTCCCGCAGGGCGTCCAGCGCCGCCTGCCCGGTCAGCGCCTCGATCCGCCGCACCCCGGCGGAGGAGGCGCTGTCCGACATCAGCACAAAGGCCCCGATATCTCCGGTGCGCCGCACATGGGTGCCGCCGCACAGCTCGATCGAATAGGTGCTGCCGTCCTGGCCCTTGCCGGTGGCCTTGTCGCCCATCGAAACCACACGCACCTCGTCGCCGTACTTCTCCCCGAACAGGGCCTGGGCGCCCAGGGCGCGGGCGTCGTCGGGTGTCATGATGCGAGTTTCGACCGGAGTGTTCTGGCGGACAAAGCCGTTCACCTCCGCCTCGATCCCCGCGATCTCCGCCGCGGAGAGTGCGGCGGAATGGCTGAAATCGAACCGCAGCCGGTCCGGCGCATTCAGTGACCCGCGCTGCGCGACATGATCGCCAAGCGCCTCGCGCAGCGCCTCGTGCAGCAGGTGCGTGGCCGAATGGTTGGCCCGGATGCGCGCGCGGCGGTCATGATCCACGCGCAGCTGCGCCGCCGTTCCCGGCGTGATCGGGCCAGACGCGACGGTGCCGATATGCAGGAAAACGCCGGCCACCTTGCGCGTGTCCGTCACGGTGAATTCCGCATCGCCCAGCCGTATGGTGCCGGTGTCGCCCACCTGGCCGCCCGCCTCTGCGTAGAACGGCGTCTGGTTCAAGACCAATGTGACCGCATCGCCTTGATCCGCCTGGGGAATTTCCACGCCATCCTTGACGATGGCCAGCACCTGGGCCTCCGCTTCCTCGGTGTCGTAGCCCAGGAAATCGGTGGTGCCGTGGCTGTCGGCAATGTCGTACCAGACGGTCGCATCCGCGGCCTCCCCCGATCCGGACCAGGCGGCGCGGGCCTTGGCCTTCTGCTCGGCCATGGCGGTGTCGAACCCTTCGGTATCGACGCTGCGTCCCTTTTCCCGCAGGGCGTCCTGCGTCAGGTCCAGCGGGAAACCGTAGGTGTCGTACAGCTTGAACGCCGAGGCGCCGGGCAGCGCGGCATCCTCCGGCAAGCCGGACAATTCGTCGTCCAGCAGTTTCAAGCCCCGGTCCAGCGTCTGGCGGAAGCGGGTTTCCTCCAGCTTCAGCGTCTCCTCGATCAGGGGTTGGGCCTGGCGCAGCTCCGGATAGGCCTGGCCCATCTGGCGCACCAGCTCCGGCACCAGCCGGTGCATCAACGGATCTTTCGCGCCGACCTGGTGGGCATGGCGCATCGCACGCCGCATGATCCGGCGCAGCACGTAGCCCCGCCCGTCGTTGGAGGGCATCACCCCGTCGGCCAGCAGGAAGGACGTCGACCGCAGGTGATCCGCGATCACCCGGTGATGGGTGCGGCCCGGCCCGTCGGGCTCCGTGCTGGTGGCATGGGCAGAGGCCTCGATCAGGGCGCGCATCAGGTCGGTGGCGTAATTGTCGTTCGTGCCCTGCAACAGCGCCGCGACCCGTTCGATTCCCATGCCGGTGTCGATGCTTTGCGCAGCCAGTTCGCGGCGGGTGCCGTCCTCGAATTGTTCATATTGCATGAAGACGAGGTTCCAGATCTCCACGAACCGGTCGCCATCTTCCTCCGGCGAGCCCGGAGGGCCGCCCCAGATATGGTCGCCGTGGTCATAGAATATCTCGGAACAGGGGCCGCAGGGGCCGGTCGGGCCCATCATCCAGAAATTGTCCGAGGTGGCGATGCGGATGATCCGGTCGTCGGACAGGCCCGCGACCTTCTTCCACAGCTCCGCCGCCTCGTCATCGGTATGGTAGACGGTCACCAGCAGCCGGTCCTTGTCGATGCCCAATTCACCGGTGATCAGCTCCCAGGCAAAGCGGATGGCATCAGCCTTGAAATAGTCACCAAAGGAGAAATTCCCCAGCATTTCAAAGAACGTATGGTGCCGCGCGGTATAGCCGACATTGTCCAGGTCGTTGTGCTTGCCGCCCGCGCGTACGCATTTCTGCGCGGTTGTGGCGCGGCTGTAATCGCGGGTCTCGACCCCGGTGAACAGGTTCTTGAACTGCACCATGCCGGAGTTTGCGAACATCAACGTCGGGTCGTTGCGCGGCACCAGCGGGCTGGAGGGCACGGCCCGGTGGCCCTGTTTGGCGAAGTAATCAAGGAAGGTGGAGCGGATATCGTTCAGCGTCTGCATGGGCGTGCTCTGGCCTTTCGGAGTGGCGTCCGTCCCGATTTAGCGATGCGCGAAAGCAGTGTCCACCGGCTGCGGTCTCCGCGCGCAACGCAAACGGGCGGCTCGTTTCCGGACCGCCCGTCGAATGCGTTCTCCCCCGCCCGCGCGGGGGGTGGCATCACTCATTCCGTCAGGCTGTCGTCCGGGCCAAGTCCATCGCCGAATTCCAGCCCGTGGGCGGCGCGGATCTTGTCCTCGATCTGGTAGGCGGTGTCGGGATTGTCCTTCAGGAAGGTCTTCGCGTTCTCCCGCCCTTGGCCGATCCGCTCGTCCCCGTAGGAATACCAGGAGCCGGACTTGTCCACCACACCGGCCTTGACCCCCAGGTCCAGCAATTCGCCGGTCTTGGAGATGCCTTCGCCATACATGATGTCGAATTCCACCTGTTTGAACGGCGGCGCAACCTTGTTCTTCACCACCTTGACGCGGGTGGAATTGCCGACGACCTCGTCGCGGTCCTTGATCGCGCCGATCCGGCGGATGTCCAGCCGGACGGAGGAATAGAACTTCAGCGCATTGCCGCCGGTCGTCGTCTCGGGGGAGCCGAACATGACGCCGATCTTCATCCGGATCTGATTGATGAAGATGACCATGCAATTGGACCGCGCGATGGAGCCTGTCAGCTTGCGCATCGCCTGGCTCATCAGGCGGGCATGCACCCCGACGGAGCTGTCGCCCATGTCGCCCTCAAGTTCGCTCTTGGGGGTCAGGGCGGCGACCGAATCGACCACCACCATGCTGACCGCGCCGGAGCGGACCAGCGTATCGGTGATCTCCAGCGCCTGTTCGCCGGTGTCGGGCTGGGAAATCAGCAATTCGTCCAGATCGACGCCCAGCTTGCGCGCGTATTGCGGGTCCAGCGCATGTTCGGCGTCGACAAAGGCGCAGACGCCGCCCTTTTTCTGTTCCTCGGCCACGCAATGCAGCGTCAGCGTGGTCTTGCCCGAGCTTTCGGGGCCGTAAATCTCGATAATGCGGCCCTTGGGCAGACCGCCGATCCCCAGGGCGATGTCCAGCCCCAGCGACCCGGTGGAGGTCGCCTCGATATCGCGCAGGGCATTGTCGCCGCCCAGCTTCATGATGGACCCCTTGCCGAACTGCCGTTCGATCTGGGCCAATGCGCTGTCCAGGGCCTTCTGCTTGTTCGCGTCGCGTTTGCTGTCCATGGTAAGAAGATCTGCCGTTGCCATTCTTGGCTCCTTATTTCACACCCGCTGCGGGGCGGCAATGATTGCCAATGTTCGCCTCTTGTTCCAGTCAGTTATGGGGGCAAAAGAAGAACACTTCAAGATCCTTCTTCGCTTTCACCACTGTCTTGGAAATAGATTAAGGAGTGGTTAGGATAAGAAAATTATCTGAAGATGCCGTCAGAAAGGTCTGACAATGCTGGTTTTTTCCAAATCTCGCCTGGTCTTTCTGTCCGTCCCCAAGACCGGTACCACCGCCTATGAAAGGGCATTGGCGCCGCTGGCCTCCATGGTCGTCACCGACCCGCCGGAGCTGAAACACGCGCCGGTCTATCGCTACAACAGGTTCTTTCGCCCGGTTCTGGAGAAATTCGTCGCCGAACGGATGGAAACCCTGGCTGTCATGCGCGAGCCGATTTCCTGGCTGAACAGCTGGTATCGGTACCGCCAGCGGCCATTCATGCGCGGCCATCCGAATGCCACACATGACATGGATTTCGACGCCTTCGTGCAGGGATATTGCAAGGGCGACCGGCCCGGATTTGCCAATGTCGGCAGTCAGGCCCGGTTCCTGGAACCGCGGCCCAACGGCACCCGTGTCGATCATCTGTTCCGCTACGAGGATCAGCCGGCGCTGCTGGCCTTTCTGGAGGCCCGGCTGGAGACCCGGATCATCCTGACGCGGGAGAATGTCTCTCCCCCCGGCGTGGCCGAGCTGTCCCCGGAGGTAGAGGCCAAGCTGCGCCGCAAATGCGCCGAGGAATTCGAGCTTTACGACGCGATTCCCGCAGCCTGAGCCGCACCGCCTGTCACCCCGCGCTCAACCGGGCCTGCACCGTCTCCGTCAGCTGCGCGAGGGAGAACGGCTTGGGCAGGAAAACGGAATTGGGAATGCTGGCGCTGGTATCGTCGAAACTTTCCTGCGCATAGCCGGAGACAAAGACCACCTGCGTGCCGGGGCGGTGGGTCAGCGCCTCCTTGACCCAGGTGGGGCCGTCCATTCCGGGCATGATCACGTCGGTGACGAAAACGTCGATCTTGGTGGCGGCGTCCTTGAGCAGTTCCAGCGCCGCCTCCCCGCTGCCGGCCTCCAGTACGGTGAACCCGCGCATCCGCAGCGCGCGGGAGGCAAAAGCGCGTACCGGAGCCTCGTCCTCCACCAGCAAGACCACGCCGTCGATCACCCCCGGCACCGCCGCGCCGGGGGGCACACCGGGACGTTGAAGCGCGGTGCCGCGGGGCTGCATCTGCGCGGGCAGCAACATGGTGAACGTGGCACCCTGCCCCATCACGCTGTCGGCGAAGATGAAGCCGCCGGTCTGCTTGATGATGCCATAGGCGGTGGACAGGCCCAGCCCGGTGCCCTCTCCCACGCGCTTGGTGGTAAAGAACGGCTCGAACACCTTGGGCAGCTTGTCGGGCGGGATGCCGGTGCCGGTGTCGGAGACCGTGACGCAGACATATTCCCCCGCCGCAACCGTCGCCCGGTCGCGCCGCAACGCCGAATCAAGGAACATGTTCTCGGTGGAGATGCGGATTTCACCACTGCCGGACATGGCATCGCGGGCATTGACCACCAGGTTCATCAGCACCTGTTCGAACTGCCGCTTGTCCGCGCGCACCTGCGACAGCAACGGATCGTGGGACAGGGACAGGGTGACCTTTTCGCCCACCAGGCGGTTCAGCAGATGGGTCAGATCCGACAGCGTGTCGCGCAGATCCAGCGTTTCCAGCCGCAGCGTCTGCTTGCGCGAGAAGGCCAGCAACTGGCCCACCAGCGCCGCAGCACGATTGGCGTTCTGGTTGATCTGCACCAGGTCGGCGAAATCGGGATCGCCCTCGTCATGGCGCAGCAGCATCAGGTCGCAATGGCCGGTGATGGCGGTAAGCAGGTTGTTGAAGTCATGCGCCACGCCGCCGGCAAGTTGCCCGATTGCCTGCATTTTCTGGCTTTGCACGAATTGCGCTTCCAACGTCTTCAGCTCGGTCGCGTCGCTGAGAACGGCGATCAGGCCCGGCTTTTCGCCGAACTCGACACGGCGCAAGGTCATCTGGACAAAGGCCTCGTTCTCGGATTTGGACAGACGCAGGAATTCGGGCTGCGGCGGCGTGCCGGTCGCTGCCTCCTCCACCCAGTCGCTGACGGAACGGCCCAGCCCCTCCGTCAGGCTCGCCAGGCTGACGCCGGGCTCGCGCGCCACGGACAGCAATAGTTGCGCGTGGCGGTTGGCCAGCTCCAGCTCTCCCCGCAGGTTCATGCGCAACAGGGCGACGGGCAGCTGGTCCAGCGTGTCCCATATCCCGGTCGGCTGGGCATCCGCCCCGGCGTGCGGCGGCACGGCGGAGGGCAAGGCGCCGGGCGGGGGCAGCAACAGGATTGCCCGCCGGCCGTGCATATTGGCGATTTCGGTGAACAGGCGGGTCTGGATGCCCTGGGCGGTGTGGATCCGCTGCGGGCCCTCCGGCAAAGCGCCCGGAGCAGCACCCGCCCCGTACCCGCTATCAGACACGTACCCGGTATCAGACCCGTACCCGCTATCAGACCCGGACTCGGATCCGGCATCGGGCGCGGCCTCCGGCGGGGGATTGGCCAACAGGTCGGTCAGCCGAACCGGGCGGCTGCCGATCAGCTTGCGCGCGGAGGTGTTCATGAACAATATGGAATCGCCCCGTCCAACGGCGATCAACGGCACCTGCGCGGTCTCTTCCCCGATGGCGGCGCCGCCGAAATCCTCCATCCGCCACAGGATGCGGCCCCGGCCCATGTCGCGGACCGACAGCCGCAGCTGGCCCTGCGGGCCGATGCCATCTTCAGCCACCGGACCATGGCGCAGGGCATGGTCCTGAAGCCGCTGAACCATCGCGGCGGAGGAAAAAACCGCCTGTTTCAACAAGGCCTTGACGGTGCGTCCTGCGGGCGGGCCCAACCGGGCCTCCGCCGCGGGGTTGAGGCCCAGCACCTCCCCCTCCGAAGCGGCGAGGAACTGCGGCACCGGATCGTCCCAGGCCAGGTCCAGGATCGCGTCGGAGGACGCCGGCCCGGTCAGCCGGGGCACCAGCCAGGTCAGCACCAGCATCATCAGCAACAGCGACAGCCCGCTGACCGCCAGGATCGCGGAGACCGGGCCGGCGTCCAGCGCCCACCCCGCCAGAAGAAGCATCCCCGCCACCGCAAAGGCCCAGGTCCGTATCAGCTTTGGCCTCTGGCGCGGGCCCCGGATCGGATCGGGCAGGTCGGTGGTGGTGCTCATCATCGCGGGGTTCTTCGTCTCTGGCCTTTCTGACGTCCCCTTTGTCATGCGAACTAATTAACCATTCCCTAACAGCGGACAGCTTCGCGACGTTTTTCGCCCCGATGGTCCGCCCAGGGGTCAAGTCTGCCCGGCGCGCCCCAATATTGCCAAGAAGAATCCATCCCCACCGTCCAGCGGGGTAAAACGCAGGCGCCTCTCGGCCTGCCAGTCGGGATGGCGCGCGACGAAGGCCTCCACCCTGGCGTCGTTCTCCCGGGTCAGCAGCGAACAGGTGACATAGGCCAGCCTGCCGCGCGGGGCGACCAGCATGCGGGCCTCCTCCAGGATACTGTCCTGTATCTCGGCCAGCGCTTCCAGACGCGCCGGCGTCAGCAGCCATTTCCCGCCCGGCGCCCGGCGCCAGGCACCGCTGCCGGAACAGGGCACATCGCAGAGCACCAGGTCAAAAGGTCCGCGCCCCGGCAGGGCGGCACGGTCGGCGGTGGCGATGCGCAGCCCGGCGCGTTCGGCCCGGTTGGGCAGGTCACCCATCCGGGCGGGGTTGGCGTCATGGGCGGTGATCTCCAGCCGGTGCGCGGCCCCCATTGCCAGCGCCTTTCCGCCGCCCCCGGCGCAGTAATCCAGCACCTTCATCCCGTCGGACAGCGGCAGGGCGGCACAGATCGCCTGGCTGGCGGCATCCTGCAATTCGACCAACCCGTTGGCAAAGGCGCGGCTGCCGGCGACCTTGCGCGGGCCTTCGGTGACCTCCAGTGCGGTGGCGGCCAGCGGATGCGGGCGGGTGGCTATTCCCTCCTCTGCCAGGGCGGTCGCGGCCTCTGTGACGCTGGCGCGGTTCAGATTGACCCGCAGGAACAGGGGGGCGCGATTGCGCATCGCCTCGGCAATCGGGCGGGCATCGGCGCCCTGCGCGTCCACCAGCGCGGGCCAGAGCCAGTCAGGCATGTCGGCCGCCTCCGCCGGATCGGCGGGGGGGCGACCTGCGGCGCGCTCTGCCTCCGTCAGGGGGGCGGGGCCGTAGCCCGCGCCGGAGAAGACGTCATCGACATCCCGCCCGGCACCGCGCAGCAGGCCCAGTACCAGCGCACGCCCCGTCTCCCCGCCGCCCAGGGCGGCACAGCTGCGCCAGCGCCTCTGTACGTCGAAGACGTGATCTCGGATCGCCGCCCGGTCCCGCGACCCGGCAAAGCGCGAGCGCCGCGCCCAGTTGGTCAGCGCCTTCTCCGCCGGTTGTCCGGCGGTGATGTCGTCCAGAATGTCGATGGTGGCCGCAAGGCGCGCGTCCGGGGTCATGATCCGCTCCCGATCCCTGGGGCACCCCGACGGCGCCCTTTCCGACAATCTGCATAGGGCAGCGTGGCGGGAAACGGAACCGGGCGCGTGGTCGGGGCGGAAGCCGACGCCCCCCTGCCCCGCGCCTGGCGTCCGGGCACGCAAAGGGGCGGCGCATGATGACGCGCCGCCCCTCCTGTCCATCCCGGCCCAGGATTGTTATGCCCCGGTAGTTTGCTGACCCCTGGGGTCTTCCGGCCCGGCGCCGCAGCAGCGGTCCGGGCCGGGGCAAGCCGCTCAGTACAGCTCTGCCTGGCTGAGACCGACGAACTCCACCAGCAAATCACCCGTCTCACCGTCCAGCGCATCGGCATAAAGCTCGGCGATGGCCTGAGTGGCCTGATCGCTGCCGGAGGTCTCGAACGTGGTCATCACCGATTGCGCATCGGAGACGTCGGTCAGGCCGCGCGTCCAGGCGTAATCTCCGGCGATATCGACCTTGGCGTCCAGGTAGGCGGCATCGGCACTGCTGCCCGAGGCGGCCCTGGCACCGTTGATCAATGCCAGCGGGAAGACGCTGGCCGCGATCTGGCCATTGTCGACCTGGTCGATCCAATAGGCCTTGCCCGCCGTGTCGGAGGCCCGGCCCAGCACCGCCTGGTATCCGGCCTCCACGAAGGCGGCGGTGCTGGCGTGGCTGCCGAACAGGGCCTGCCCCTCGGTCGAGAGGAAGAAATTCTTGGCAATCTCCTCGATCGACATGCCGTCCCGCGCCTGACCGATCCAATAGGCCAGGCCCAGGGCGTCGGGGGCACGGTCGAGGTAACCGATATAGAGTTCGGTCACCGCTTCCACCAGCGCCGGGTCGGCCCCGGCTGCGCCGTCGAACAGGTGCAGCGGGATGGTGCCGTCGGCAAAGGACAACGCCTCGATGGAGGTCAGACTGTCGGTGCCGTCGCCCAGGTCGCGCCGGTCCTCGATCTCCACCCCGTCGGGGGTGAAGCGCAGGGTATGGCTGTCCATCGCGCCGGACATCATCGCCAGGTCGAACCCGGTGCCGCCGTCCAGCGCGTCATTGCCAGAGCCGCCCATCAGACTGTCGTTACCGGCGCCACCCGTCACGCTGTCGGCCCCGCCTGCCCCGGTGAACATGTCATGCCCGCCCAGCAGATCGATCGTGTCCGCCTGGGCGGTGCCCATCAAAACGTCGTCGCCCTCGGTCGGGACCAGGCCGGAGCCCAGATCCAGACCCACCACGATGGGATCGTGATCCGACCCGCGCGCCGGGCTGTCACCGTCGAACAGGCCCTGATCCTCGGGGCGCATCGTGTCGGTATAGGTGCCGTCGGTGTTGTAATCGTAGAACACCGGCGCATCGGAATTGACGTTCCAGGCGGTGGCCCCGGTGATCTGCTGGGCCATGGTGGAATTGGCCAGGATGTAATCCAGCGTCCCGATCTGCCCGCTGAAGCGGTAGGAATAGACGTCATCCCCCTGGAAGGCACGGGCCAGATCGACATAGCCGCCCGCCTCCAGCGTGGTGATGGGCGTCTCCATCGCATAGGCGTTCAGATCCCCCAGGATCAGCACGTCGCTGTCGCCCGAGCCGGTGGGATCGGTGGCCAGCCAGTCCAGCAGCGCCTGCACAGAGGCCTCGCGGGTGGCATTGTTGTTGCCCGCACCGTCACCCTGATCGGCATCCGCCGCCGCCCCGGTCAGGGAACCCTTGGACTTCAGATGGTTGACCACGGCGGTGAACTCCTCGCCGCTGGCCTTCTCGCGGAAGGTCTGGGCCACGGCCGGGCGGTTGAATTCATCGCCATTGGGGGTTTCGTCGCCATTGCCGTCTTCGCCGTCATCCAGCGGGTCAAGGAATTCGGGCGTATCCAGAACCGCCGTCGCGCCGACCAGCTCCACCGTCTGGCTGTTGTAGATGAACGCCGTGGAAATCGCATCGCCGCCGACAAATTCCATGCCCGGATCGACAAAGGCCCAGGCCATCGTGCCGGCAGCGGCATTCACCGCGCTGACGAGGGTCGCAATGGCGAAATCATCCCCGGCAAAGTCGTTTTCGATCTCCATCAGGCCGATCACATCCGCATCCATGGACAGGATCGTCTGCACCAGCTTGTCCTGCTGGCGGGCCAGCTCTTCGGCGGTGGTGGCGCCGCGCGGGTCTTCGCCCACGTCGGTGGTCCCCTCCAGCGTGGTGAAGTAGTTCAGCACGTTCAGGCTGCCCACCTTCAGGCTGCCGCCCACATCCTGCGGCACCTCCGGATGCGGGTTGGATCCCGCGTCCGGCATCAGATCGGCCAGTTCGGGGATGCGCAGTTTATATTCGCCAAAGGAGTAATCCATGATCCCCAGCACGTCCGAGAATTCCTGCCCCATCCGCACCATGTCATCAAAGGAGATCGGCGTGCCGTCGGGCCAGTAGATCGGCGCGCCATCGACGCGGGCCCCGTTCAGCCCGTCCTCGATCACGATGGAGCGGTCGGCCATCTCTTCCAGCCAGGCCGCATTGCCGTCGCTGTCGGGGGTGTTGGTCTGGCTGTACTGATACAGCGGCCCACCGGCGGTGAACAGCGCCTCCCCGAAATCCTCGTAATCGAAACTTTCGGAGAAGGTCAGCGGCTCGTCGATATCGAGCAACATGCCCTCGACGGCTTCCCGGTCCTCGACCGCAGGCAGCGCCGTGGTCACGGCCAGATCGGCCAGATCGGTGACAACGCCGGTGTCCACCACGGTGACGGCGGTGACCTCGATCGTGGTCATGCCGAACCGTTCCACCACGGTGCCGGTGACGCGCACCTGATCGCCTTCGGCCACATCGACCAGCAGATCGCCCGCGCCCTCGTAGGCAAAGATCCCTTCGGAGGTGGCATCATTGCCATCACGGTCGGCTTGTTCCTCCATCAGGTAGAAGCCGCCCAGCTCCCGCGTGGCATCGGCATCGCCGTTCTGGAAGTCGCCCGAAACGATGGCCTCCACGATCACCGTCTCGCCCACCATGGCCGAGGCATCGCCGCTGCCCTGGATGTCGCTGATCCGGGTCGGGGCGTTGAACTCGATGGTGGACAGGGTGTTGCTGTCCTCGTTGGCGATCAGCAGCGTGGCGATGCCGCTGGGGCTTTCGCTGGCCGACAGGAACTTCAGCCCCTCCGGCGCCACGTCGCCCTCCACCCAGATGAACTGGTCATAGACCGGCGCGGCGGGGTCGGTCACGTCATAGACCATGACGCCCCCGGTACGTTCCAGCCCGATGAAGGCATAGATTGTGCCGTCGACCTCACCCAGGACGACCGATTCCGGCTCGATCCCCTTGGCGTCGGACCGGGCATCGGTGTCGGTCGGGTCGGCATCGTTGGCGTTGAACAGGTCCGGCATTTCAGTGGCGATGATCCGGGCGAATTCGCTGCCCGAATCCCAGACCAGATTGCCGTCCTCGTCCCAGATGGTGAAGGACCGCGCGCCATAGCTGTAGAGCACGTCGATATCCCCGTCGCCGTCGATATCGCCGTCGATGGAGGACACTTCCAGCCGGCCCAGCACCTCGTCCGCCTGAAGGGCGACCGCATCGGGGAAGGCGGTGGGATCGAGGGTCAGATCCTTGACCCGCTCGTCCTCGCCCTTGCTGTCGCCTTCGTTGGCGGTGATGAAATAGGTCTTTCCGCCGACGGTGTAGGACGCCATGCCATCGGGCATGAACATGCCCTGCACCGGGTGCAGGCCAAGGTTGATGCCGTCATCGCGGTCCGAGGGGTCGATCTCGTTGCCCTCGACGGAATGGTCCTTGGTGCCCAGCGGCAGGATGTCGTCGATGGTGAAGGGGGACGGGTTGGTGATGTCCTCGATCACCGCGACGGCATTGTTCTCCTGAAGCGCGATGAAGGCCTTGTTGCCCTCGATCGTGATGTATTCCGGCTCCAGATCCGCAGCGGCGGAAGGCGCGTCAGGGTTCAGGCGCACGCCCTTGTCCGTCAGGGCCTGCGCGGTCAGCGATGCATCGGTGAAGCCCAGGTTGGTAACGGTGGCCGCGTTCACGCCACCGGACAGGTTGATGATGGAGACAGAGCCATCGGGGTTGGGCGTGACGGCGGGATCGTTGTCGTCATCCGCGCTTTCGCCCTCGTTCGCGACGACCAGATATTGGCCACTGGCGTCGAAGGTCAGCATGTCGGGCAGCGCGCCCACTTCGACGGATCCCAGGAAAGCGCCGGATGTGTCGAAGAAGACGACATCGCCCGCGGCAGTCTTGTCCGCGTCGGGCAGCGCCACGGCGACGATGCCGCCCGCCACCGCGACAGAGGTCACATCGTTGGAATTGAAGCCGTGGTCCATTGGCGCCAGCAGGGTAATCACCGGGCCGTCCGCACCGCCCGTGATCATCTGCACCCCGTCAGAGGACGTGACGTAGATGGTGCCCGTCTCGGTATCCACATCGACGATTTCCGCCCCGGCCAGACCGTCTAGCGTGTCGGCGTGGCGCACGCTCAGGGTCTTGGCGCCCGCAACCGGGGTGATCGCATCGCCGCCGGTGCCGCTGTCCACGCCCTGCACCAGAATGTTGTCAAAGGCCATCGCCTCATAGGGAAAATCGGTGGTGAAGGTCAGGGTCAGCGTCTCGCCCGCGCCGGTCAGATCGGTGCTGAATGTGTCCAGCTGCCCGGTCAGGTTGGAGGAGCGGTCCAGGAAGGTGTCATCCACGATCGCACCGGTATCGGCATCGGTCTTCCACACGGTGCTGTCGCCGCTGACGTTCAGAACGCCCGCCTCCTCGACGTCGGTGCCGCTGTCCATGGGGCGGTATTCGAACCCGCCCAGATCGGTCTGCGGCGCCAGCGAGAAGGCTGTCATCTCCTCGCCGCCGTCGATGGAATAGGTAAAGGCGCCCGATTGCGCCGCGTAGCCGCCGAACGCGCTGTCGGCCATGCCGCCCAGGTCGATGCTCAGCAGCAGATCGTCGGCACCGGAGATATTGAAGGTCCAGCTGACCGTCTGCGCCGCGCCGAATTCGTCGCTGTCGGAGACCGCGAAGAATGTGTTGTCGCCATCGGCGTTCCGTCCGAAGACGCCTTCGCTGTCGGCGGCAAAGGGGCTGTCGCCGCTGATGCCCACGGCGCTGTCATCGGCCAGACCAAAGGGCACGCCACCGCTGGCGGGCCAATCGTTCAGGCTGCCGAACCCGAAAGCGTCACCGCCCCCGCCATCCAGATAGAAATCGGCAGTGGGTGCATCGACCACATTGATCTGCGTGCCGTCGAAATCGTCCATCGCGATGGTGGTCAGATGGGCGGTGTCGTCGCGGAATTCGGTCTGCTGGATCCTGGTGTCGCCCTCGGGGCCGGTATCCACCATGTCGAACCCGCGAACGGCATGGGTGTCGTCCAGATATTCGGCCAGCGCATCCTGTTCCGTGCCGTCATCGGCAAAGGTCGCGTCGCCGCTGCGCGCCGCCGTCTCCAGATCCACGCGGTTCACCGCGTCACCGCTGGGGAAAGGATAGCCGTCCCCGCCTTCAGCCAGGAAGCCCAGGGTGACGATCCGCACCTCGCCCCCCGCATCGCCGACCAAAGCGCCGTCCTGCACCAGACGGTCGATCATCACGCCGTTCTCGTCCACGATCACCGCGTTCTGGATCCGCGATCCCGCCTCGGCCGTCGCGTCAAAGGACAATTGCACCCCGGAGACGGACACAAAGCTGCCCGCCGCCGTTGGCGCCGTGCTGACACCATGTTCCAGAACCTGCACCAGCTCGGCCCGGGTCAGGGTCAGCAGGGTCAGATCGTTGTTGAAGGCCAGTGTCGTCTCGATATCGGTCTGGCTGATGCCGCCTGCGGGCTTGATCACGTTGCCGTCGCTGTCGGTGATGCCCTCGTTGGCGGTGCGGGTCGCCTCCGTGTCGCCGGGCAGAACCGTGTTCTCCCCGATGGAGGCGCGGATGCCGCCGCCGTTCTTGATCGACACCAGCACCGTGTCATCCACGTCCCGCGCGGCGGCCAGGTTGGCATCGGCGGTCAGATTGCCCAGGTTGGTCTCCTGCGTGCGCACACCGTCGGGATCTTCGGCTGTGCCGGTGCCCGAGCGATTGGCATTCAGATAAACGAGGGAAGAGCCGAACACATTGCTTTCGGTGGCGATCACCTGCGCCTCGATCTCTGTCGCGATCTGGGCGATTTCGGGGTCGATCAGGGCGCCGATGGTGGTGGCGCCGTCCAGCGCGCTGAATTCCACCTGCCCGCGCAGCTCTCCGCCCGCATTGTCGGCGGTGTGCAGGTTCACATAGGTCTCCCCGCGCATCAGGGCCACGGCCTCCCCTTCGGTCAGCGTGAAGGTGCCGGTGAAGCTGCCAGAGGTCGCATCCGCCTCCGTCACAGTGAAATTGCGCAGGATGCCGCCCGTCTCGCCACTGGCTCCCAGATGCAGGTGAATGGCGGATTGGGCGTTGCCCTCCGCATCCGCCGCGCCCACCGGCGCCAGGCCCGAGGTCA
The DNA here is from genome assembly GCF_010614805.1 of Pseudooceanicola aestuarii. Lineage (NCBI taxonomy): Bacteria > Pseudomonadati > Pseudomonadota > Alphaproteobacteria > Rhodobacterales > Paracoccaceae > Pseudooceanicola > Pseudooceanicola aestuarii. Next base: position 2,637,384 of record NZ_JAAFZC010000001.1, on the reverse strand, counting down.
GGCCGGAATAGCTGCCGGTGATCGTCACCTCCAGCGTTTCGGGATCAAAGGCGGTGACATCGAAACTGCCGGTCGCGGCGGTGTCGGCCACGCCCTGGGGCTGCTGCGCCTCCGACATCTCCAGCCCCTCGGGCAGGCCGTCGGAGACGTTGAACAGCCCCGCTGCATCCGTCGCCCAGGCGCCGGAAACCGCCGCGTCATAGCTTTCCGGGATGATGTGGCCGTTCTCGTCGAAATCGATGACCAGCCGCCCCAGATACTTGTAGGATCCATCGGTATTCACCACCACGGTCTGGGTGCCGCCCGCGTTCTCGATGAACATCGGATAGGTGCCTTGATCGCTGTCGCCCGCGCGGATGTGGTCATCGGCGTCGAACAGCCGCGTGTTGGACCCGCCCGCGACGATGATGTCCACATCGGTCAGCCGCGCGGCCAGAGCCTGTTCGATGTCGATCCGCTGCATATGCGCCAGCAGGATGACCTTGTTCATCGCCGGGTTGTCGGCCAGCAGGCTGTCCACCTCGGTCTGGATTTCGGCCGCCAGGGCGTCCAGCTCCGCCTCTGTCGGGTTGGTGCCGAAGGCGCCCGGCGCGATGCCGATGTCACCGGGGCTGGAAATCCTGTCCAGCGTGGGCGTGGTGGCCCCGACCACGCCGATCAGCGCGCCGTTTTCCTCCAGCACGATGGAGGAGGTCACGCTGTTGGCCTGCGGCGCGCCGCCGCCCGCGACCTCCAGCCCGGCCATGTTCGCATCGGTGGAAAAGTCCAGGTTCCCCGACAGATAGGGGAAGAGCGCACCCTCGAAATCCGCGCCCAGGATGCTGCCCGGAGCGGAGCCGTCGATCAGCGCGGCCAGATCGGCGGTGCCAAAGTCGAACTCGTGATTGCCCAGGGCGATCGCCTCGATCCCCAGCTCGTTCTGGATCACGATATCGGCGATCCCACCCGCGCCGTAGACCGCCTCGGAAGCGGAAAAGAACAGGCCGGGAATGAAGGCATCGCCGGAGGACAGGGTCAGCGTGTTGTCGACGATCCCGTCACCGCCCAGATCCGCGTCGCGCAGCGCGTTGAGGATGGCGGAGAAGTTCGGCGCATCCACGATGGCCCCGGTGGAAGCCTCCTGATCGGCGACGTGAAACAGTTCGAGAGTGTAATTGGGCATGAGGAAACCTGTTCAGCATTCGAATTGGGAATCGCTCCGCCGCTGGGACGGACGTCTTGGCCCCCGACAAACCAGCCCGATGTAACACCGCGGTGAAGCTTCGAGGCGCGAATGCGCCTTGTGTCGCAGGCCGTCGAAGGGCCCGCCTATTCCCGAGTAAAAAAATCGGATTGACAATTCCTAGTGTTTCACTCAGTTTTTGCACCATTGCCGGGCGCGCCACGACAGACGCGGCCTGCCCCTGGAAACTGCGTAAAAAACGGAACGATATCATGGATATGGGAGACAGAGGCAATCGCGGAGCACCCGTGTCCTTCGGGTCCGGCAGCAGCGACCGCCCCGCGACAGGAACCAAGGACATGCCGATGACCAGCCCCCAGCCCACGCCGCAGACCACGCCGCAGCCCCAGGCCACCGATGCTCCGCCGCGCCACATCGCGCAGAATCTGACCGAGGGCGGCCAGCTGGCCCATATCCTGCACGGCGACCAGACCTATGTCCTGCGCATCACGCGCGCCGGCAAACTGATCCTGACCAAGTAGGGCCCGCAGCATGACCGCATCTGCCACCACCCCCCACCGCGGCGGCGCCCCGGTCGGCTACCTGCGCGAACTGGGCCCGGTAGAGGCCGGTGCCGTACTGTACCTGCGGCTGTGGTGCGACGGGCTGAATGGCGCCGCCGCGCAGGCCGGCGCCGACGGGAGTCGCGCCGCCCCTGCCCCGTCCGGCCCCGCGACGCCGGGCGCCCGGATGCAGGCGGATTTCCACGCCTCCCTCGATCCTGAAAGCGCCCGCATCGCCACCTCCTCCTTCGAGGAGCTGTGCCGGATGTGCCTGGCCTACGGCCGTCGCCCGTTGTGGCGCCACCATGTCGATTGCGCCTGCGTCGGAGCGGATGAAAGCTGTTTCGCCAATTTCGTCGCCTATGCCACCGACGGCGCGCGCGAGGACGCGATGCTGATGGCCAGCCTGCTGGTCCGCGCCGACATGGCCCCCTGTCTCGTTTCCCTGGCCGAAAGTTTCGGCCTCGCGCTTCGGCGCATGTCTCTCGCCACCGAAATGCCGGACGGGCGCGCCCCGGCCCGGCTTCACTAGCAATAGCCAAAGGACAGTGACCCACATGAAGACCACCCGCCTTTCGATCAGCCTGGCCGCCCTTGTGGCAGGCCTGGGCAGCACCGCCTTCGCCGCCGCGCCGGAAAAAACCGAGGTTCTGGGCACCTATGCCGATATCGCCCTGGCCGGCTATACCGACAGCCTGACCACCGCGCAGACCCTCAAATCCGCCGTCGAGACGCTGATCGCCGAGCCGTCGGACAAGACGCTGAACGCCGCGCGCGCCGCATGGCTGGCCGCACGCGTGCCTTATCAGCAGACCGAAGTGTTCCGTTTTGGCAATGCCATCGTCGATGACTGGGAGGGCAAGGTGAACGCCTGGCCGCTGGACGAAGGGCTGATCGACTACGTCGACACCAGCTATGGCGGGCCGACGGATGAAAACGAGTTCGCCGCGCTGAACGTGGTGGCCAACCCGCAGTTCACCCTGTCCGGCACCGAAATCGACGCCACCGAGATCACGCCCGATCTGCTGTCCGGCACGCTGCACGAGGCCGACGGGGTGGAGGCCAATGTCGCCACCGGCTACCACGCCATCGAATTCCTGCTGTGGGGTCAGGATCTGAACGGCCATGACCACGGCGCGGGCGACCGGCCCTGGACCGATTTCGCCACCGGCGCGGATTGCACCGGCGGCAATTGCGACCGCCGGGGCGACTACCTGGCGGCGGCGACGGATCTGCTGATCTCCGATCTGGAATGGATGGCCGGCCAATGGGCCGAGGGTGGCGAGGCCCGCCAGACCCTGCTGGACAATCCCGACGCCGGGATCTCTGCCATGCTGACCGGGATGGGATCGCTGTCTTACGGCGAACAGGCGGGCGAACGGATGCGCCTGGGCCTGATGCTGAACGATCCCGAGGAAGAGCATGATTGCTTCTCCGACAACACCCACAACAGCCATTATTATGACGGGCTGGGCGTGCAGAACGTCTATCTGGGCGAATATGTGCGCGCCGACGGCAGCGTCGTTTCCGGCGCCTCCCTTTCGGAGCTGGTCGCCGCCAGCGATGCCGATCTGGACGCCGAGCTGACGGCGAAACTGGCCGCCACCATGCGCGCATTGGGCCAGATCAAGACGGCGGCCGAGGCCGGGTTCTCCTACGACCAGATGCTGGAACGCGGCAATGCGGCCGGCGAGACGCTGGTCATGGGCGCGGTCGACGGGCTGATCGACCAGACCCGCAGCATCGAACGGGTTGTCGCCGTGCTGGGCCTGGACGGGATCGAATTCGAAGGCTCCGACAGCCTCGATGATCCCGAGGCCGTCTTCCAGTAACTCCGTCCAGGGAGGGATCCGCCGTGATCGTCTGTCATTGCACGAATATTTCGGACACCGATATTCATTCCGCGATCGACTGGATGCGGGCGGCGGATCCCTATACGCTGATCACACCCGGCAAGGTTTACCGGGCTCTGGGCAAGTCTCCTGATTGCGGTGGTTGCATGCCGCTGTTCCTCGCGTCTATGAGGACGAACGAGAATCTGGAGGTGCCGGCAGAGCTGCGCAACCTTCGGGTCGGGCGACACGAGGAAGACGATCATGCAAGGCGACACGAAAGTCATTGAATACCTCAACCGCGCATTGCGCAGCGAGTTGACGGCGATTTCCCAGTATTGGATCCACTTCAAGCTTCAGGACGACTGGGGCCTGACGCACATGGCCAGGAAAAGCCGCGAGGAAAGCATCGAGGAGATGCACCACGCCGACAAGCTGATAGAGCGGATCATCTTTCTGGAAGGGCATCCCAACCTTCAGAAACTGGACCCCCTGCGCATCGGCCAGACGCCCAAGGAAACGCTGGAATGCGATCTGGCCGCCGAACAGGAAGCCCGCGCCCTCTACAAGGAGGCGCGCGAATATTGCCACGAGGCGGGCGATTACATCTCCATGAAACTGTTCGAGGAACTGCTGGGCGATGAGGAAGGTCACATCGACTTCCTGGAAACACAGATCGACCTGCACGATCGGCTCGGAGCGGAAAACTATGCGCAGCGCAATTCTGCGGCCATGGACGAAGCGGAGTAACCGCCTGGCACTGGGCGTGGCAGCGGCCCTGGCCGTTGCCGCGCCGCTGGTGGCGGATCCCGCCACGCCCACCGTCCTGAATGACCTTCACCTCGACTTCCTGCCCCGCACCGATGCCGAACGCGCCCGCATCGCCGCCGTCACCGCGCCACCCCGCGCCTTTGACGCGCCGCAGCGGTTCGAGGAACTGTCGGCCGGCGCCGCCACCGTGCGGCCCCGGGCCAATGCCGATGCGTTTTCCCATCCCTCGGGCAACATCTCCTTCGAAGGGGAGCTGGATTTCAAGGTCGGCAATGGATTGTTCAAGAAGATCTGGGTGTCCGCGCCGTCCTCCACCCTGGCCTCTGACGGGCTGGGACCGCTGTTCAACGCCCGCTCCTGCCAGCGCTGCCACCTGAAGGACGGGCGCGGCCATGTGCCGGAGGGGCCGCAGGACACCGCAATTTCCATGTTCCTGCGCGTGTCGATCCCCGACCCGGCGCAATCCGCCGCTCAGGCGGAGATCGCCGGCTACCTCGCCACCCTGCCCGATCCGGTCTACGGCGCCCAGTTGCAGGATTTCGCCCTGCCCGGCCACGCGCCCGAATACCGGCTGGGGATCACCTATGCCGAACGTCCCGTCGCCCTGTCGGGCGGGGAGACCGCCAGCCTGCGGGTGCCCAGCTACACCGCCGAGGATCTGGGCTACGGCCCGTTGCATCCCGACGCCATGCTGTCGCCCCGCGTGGCGCCGCAGATGATCGGCCTGGGCCTGCTGGAGGCGATCCCCGCCGCCGATATCCTGGCGCTGGCCGATCCCGAGGATGCCGATGGCGACGGGATCTCGGGCAAGGCCAATATTGTCTGGTCACCTGAATTCGAGGCGCCGATGCTGGGCCGCTTCGGGCTGAAGGCCGGGGTGCCCACCGTGCGCCACCAAAGCGCGGCGGCCTTTGCCGGGGATATCGGCATCTCCTCGCCGCTGTTTCCGGCCGGGCACGGCGAATGCACCCCGGAACAGACGACCTGCGTCGCCGCGCCCCATGGCGACGGCGATGACCGGGTGTTCGAGGTCGATGCCGAGGGTCTGGACCTTGTCACCTTCTATTCCCGCAACCTTGGCGTGCCGGCGCGGCGCGACGTGGATGACCCGGAGGTGCTGCGCGGCAAGCGGGTGTTCCACGACACTGGCTGTGCCTCCTGCCACCAGCCCGCATTCGTCACCCACCGGCTGGCGGACCAGCCGGAGCAGAGCTTTCAGCTGATCTGGCCGCATACCGACATGCTGCTGCACGACATGGGGCCGGGACTGGCCGACAACCGGCCCGAGGTTCTGGCCGATGGCCGCGAATGGCGCACCGCGCCGCTGTGGGGGATCGGGATGACCGAACGGGTTTCGGGGCACACCCAGTTCCTGCACGATGGCCGCGCCCGCTCCCTGCTTGAGGCGATCCTCTGGCACGGCGGGGAGGCGCAGCCCCACCGCGACGCCGTGATTGAGATGCCCCCCGAAGACCGCGCCGCGCTGATCCGTTTCCTGGAGTCGATGTGATGTTCAAACCCCTTGCCACCCTTGCCCTGCTGTCCCTCGCACCGCCGCTCTGGGCGCAGGATGCGGGCGACGGCGGGTCTGTGCCACCGCCTGCCGGGGCCACGGCGACCGGCGCCGCCACGGCTGCCACGGCTGCCACGGTCAATGCCGCGCCGCTGGTGGCCGCCGCCGTTTCGGATCACGTCCTGCCCGGCTATGACCGGCTGGCGCGCACCAGCCGGGCGCTGGCCGACACAGCCGGCCGCCATTGCACGCCGGAGGATGCCGATCTGCGCAACGCCTACGGCGCCGCCTTCGACGCCTGGATCGCGGTCAGCCACCTGCGGTTCGGACCGGCAGAGACCGCCAACCGCGCCTATGCGCTGGCCTTCTGGCCCGACAGCCGGGGCGCCACGCCCAAGGCGCTTTCGGGGTTGATCGACGCGCAGGATCCGGTGATCGACAGCGCCGACAGCTTTGCCGATGTCTCCATCGCCGGGCGCGGGTTCTACGCGCTGGAATACCTGCTGTTCGACGATCGCATCGCCGCATCGGGCGACGCCGCCTACCGCTGCGCGCTGGTGCGGGCCGTGGCCACCGACATCGCCCGGACCAGCGCCGCGATCCGCGACGATTGGCAGGCGGAATTCGCCGAGACGATGCGCAGCCCCGGCCCCACCGCGCGCTACCGCAGCGCGCAGGAGGCCGCGCAGGAGCTGTTCAAGGCGCTGGCCACGGGGCTGGAATTCACCGCCGACACCCGGCTGGGTCGTCCGCTGGGCACCTTTGAGCGGCCGCGCCCCAACCGGGCGGAGGCCCGACGCTCCGGTCGGTCGCTGCGCCACGTGATGCTGTCGCTTCAGGCCACCCGCGACCTGGCGCTGCTGCTGGCGCAGGGACAGCCCGGCGTGACCTCCAGCTTGACCGCCGCCTTTGACACCGCGCAGGCGAATGCGGCGGCGCTGGCCGAAGACCCGGTCTTTGCCGGGGTCGATGACCCCTCGCGGCGCCTGAAGGTGGAGATCCTGCAACAATCCATCGGCCATATCCGCGATATCGTCGCGCAGGAGCTGGGCCCGCATCTGGGGGTCGCGGCGGGGTTCAACGCGCTGGACGGGGATTGAGCCATGCCGTCGCGCCGTGGTTTTCTCGCCGGACTGCTGGCTGCGGGTGCCCTGCCGGGCGCCAGCTGGGCCGATGCGGGCAGCCCGGCCTACCTTTCGGCGGCACGGCGGGCTGACGGGCGTTTTGCGCTTTACGGGCTGGGCGGGGATGGCGCGCTGTTGTTCTCCCTTCCGCTGCCGGGGCGCGGCCATGCCGCCGCCGCTCACCCCCGTCGGCCGGAGGCCGTGGCCTTCGCCCGCCGGCCGGGAACCTTCGCCATCGTGCTGGATTGCGCCAGCGGGCAGGAGCTGACCCGCCTGACCGCACCGCCGGGGCATCATTTCTACGGTCACGGCGCCTTTTCCGCCGACGGCGCGCTGCTGTTCACCACCGAGAACGCCTTCGAGGACGCGCGCGGCATGATCGGGATCTGGGACGCGGCGCGGGGCTACCGGCGGCTGGGCGGTTTTGCCAGCCACGGCATCGGCCCGCATGAGATCCGGCGCCTGCCGGGGCAGGAGGTTCTGGTCGTCGCCAATGGCGGGATCGAGACTCATCCCGCCTCTGGCCGGGCCAAGCTGAACATCCCGACCATGCGCCCCTCCCTCGCCTATCTGGATTTCGGTGGCGCGCTGCTGGACCAGGTGGCGCCGGAGACACCCCTTGCCCGCAATTCGCTGCGCCATCTGGCGATTTGCCCCGACGGGCGCGTCGCGGTGGCGGCGCAATGGCAGGGCGACATGGCAGAGGCGCCGCCGCTGCTGGCCCTGCACCGGCGGGGCGCGGCGCTGCATTGGCTGTCCGCGCCGGAACCGCTGCACCGCGCGATGCGTGGCTATGCCGGCAGCGTCGCGGCAACGGCGGCGGCTGGCACGGCGGCAGTCGCGGGCGACAGCCCCGCAGCAGGGACCACAACGGGGGCCACGACTGCGGCCACAAGCGCAACCGGACAGGTCGCCATCACCTCCCCCCGCGGCGGGCTGGTGCAGGTTTTCGATCTGGACGGCACGGGCTATGCCGACAGCTGGCGCCATGCGGATATCTGCGGCATCGCGCCCGCGCCGCGCGGCTTCCTGTTGACCGCGGGCACCGGCGATGTCGGCGGCATCGGCACCGACGGCTGGTCGCGCCACCCGGTCGCCTGGGACAACCACCTGGTGCCCGTCGGCACCTGATGAGGGGCACGGCGGCTCTCGCACCGTAAACGCCTCCCGCACAGCGGTCCCGCAGGGGCTTCCCCGGCCCCGCCGATGGTCCGGGTGGACCTGCACGGCCCGATACGCACCCCGGTCCGACGCGCCGCGCAGGGCCGCCGGCCCCACCCCACCGACGCCATGCCGCCGCCGCGTCACCCCCCCCCGGCCCCAATCGTCACGGAACACATCCCCCCCTGCCACGTTGGCAAGGCAGGAGGGACCGCCATGTCATTTCGCCGCGATCACATCACCAAGCCGATCCACCGCTGGGCCAAGGGCGCCCTGCCCACCCTGTCCGCCACCGAAGCCGAAGCGGTGGAGATCGGCGACACCGACTGGGAAGCACAGGTCTTCTCGGGGCAACCGGATTGGGACGCGCTGCTGGCCACGCCGCCCAACCGCCTGACAGAGGCCGAACAGGCCTTCCTCGACGGGCCGGTACGGCAGTTCTGCGACATGCTGGACAGCTGGGCGATCAACCACGAAACCGGCGACCTGCCCCCCGAGGCCTGGAACTTCCTGCGTGACAACGGCTTCTTCGGCATGATCATTCCCGAGGAATACGGCGGCCTCGGTTTCTCGGCCTGGGCGCATGCGGAGGTCGTGCGCTACATCTCCTCCCATTCCGTGGTTGGCGCGGTCACGGTGATGGTGCCCAATTCGCTGGGCCCGGGGGAGCTGATCCTGCAATTCGGCACGGACCGGCAGCGCGACGACTGGCTGCCGCGACTGGCCTCCGGGGCGGAACTTCCCGCCTTTGGCCTGACCAGCGAGGATGCCGGCTCCGACGCGTCGGCCATGACCGACGACGGCGTGATCTGCCACGGCACCTGGAACGGGGAGGAGGTGCTGGGCATCCGCCTGAACTGGGCGAAACGCTATATCACCCTGGCCCCGGTCTGCACCGTGCTGGGCCTGGCGTTCAAGTTGCGCGACCCCGACGGGCTGCTGGGCGACACGCCCGACCTCGGGATCACCTGCGCGCTTGTCCCGACCGATCTGGACGGGGTGGAAACCGGGCGGCGGCACCTGCCATCCTCCACCATGTTCCAGAACGGGCCGACCACCGGGCACGATGTCTTCGTTCCGCTGGATCACATCATCGGCGGGCCGGAATACGCCGGGCGCGGCTGGATGATGCTGATGTCGGCGCTGGCCGCCGGGCGCGGGATCTCCCTGCCGTCGCTGTCGGGCGCAGCCCTGGGGTCCGCCGCCCATACGACCGGCGCCTATGCCCGCATCCGCCAGCAATTCGGCCTGCCGATCGGCCATTTCGGTGGCGTGCAGGAGCCGCTGGCCCGCATCGCCAGCGATGCCTATGCCGTGGATGCGGCGCGCCGGCTGGCCTGTTCCGGCCTTGACGCGGGCAAGAAACTGGCGGTGATCTCCGCGATCCTGAAATACCACGCCACCACCCGGATGCGCGACGGCATCAACGATGCCATGGACGTGCATTCCGGCAAGGCGGTGATCGACGGGCCGTCCAACTACCTGCAACAGCATTACAAGGCGATCCCCATCGGCATCACGGTGGAGGGCGCCAATATCGTGACCCGCAACCTGATCATCTTTGGCCAGGGGGCGATCCGCGCCCATCCCCACCTGCTGGACGAGATGATGGCCCTTCAGGATCCCGATCCCGAAAGCTCGCTCGACAAGTTCGACGCGCATTTCTGGAAACATGTCGGCCATTCCACCCGCACTTTCTTCCGCGCCACCGGCCGGGCCTGGTCGGGCCGGGGGCCGGCGCCGGATGCGGGGGCTGCGAGGCCGCTCTATCGGCGGTTGTCACGCTGGTCCGCCGCCTTTGCCATCACCGCCGATATCGCGTTCCTGACCCTGGGCGGCGCGCTGAAACGCAAGGAGATGATCTCGGCCCGGCTGGGCGACGTGCTGTCGGAACTCTTCATCATCTCCGCGGTGCTCAAACGCTGGGAGGATGACGGCCGCCCCGCCGACGACCTGCCCATCGTGCGCCACGCCGCCGAGGCCGGGTTTGCCCGGATCTCCGCCGCGCTGGATGCGGTGATCGCCAATTTCCCCGCCCGCTGGCCCGGCTGGCTGCTGCGCCCGGCGATTCTGCCACGCCACGGCTCGCGCGGCCCCTCCGACGCGCTGACAGAGCAATGCGCCCGGCTGATGCTGGAACCCTCTCCCGCGCGGGACCGGATCACGGGCCGCCTGCACCCCGGCGCCCCGGAAACCGGGCTGGGCGATCTGGAACGGGCCTTTGCCCTCGTCACCCGTGAGGCACCGCTTTACAAACGCCTGCGCCAGTTGAAGAAATCCCCGCAAGAGGCGCTTGAAGCCGGTGTCCTGTCGCAGGTGGAACATGACCGCATCGCGGAGGTCGAGGCCGCCATCGACCGCGTCGTGGCGGTGGATGATTTCACCCCCGAACAGCTGGCCCGGCACTTCCCCCATATGGCCCCGCCGACCCCGGCCGGAACCTCTGACCCGTCGGCCAGCGGCGCCAGCACCCGGACCGAAGCCACGGACCCCGACATCGCCCGATCCACCCCCAGGGAGGCCGCAGAATGAACCAGAACCAGCCCGTCTACCTTGTCGATGGCGCCCGCACCCCGTTCCTGAAGGCGCGGGGCAAACCCGGCCCCTTCACCCCCGTGGACCTGGCCGTGCAATGCGGGCGTCCGCTGCTCATGCGCCAGCCGGTGCCGCGCGACGCCTATGACCTGGTGATCCTGGGCTGCGTCAACGTTCTTCAGGACGAGATGAACCCGGCCCGCGTCGCGGCCCTGCGGCTGGGCATGGGACAGGAACAGGTTGCCTTTTCCGTGCAGATCAATTGCGGCTCGGGGATGCAGAGCATCGACACCGGCTATCGCTACATCCGCGACGGCTCCCACGACCTGATCCTGGCTGGCGGGGCGGAGGCCCTGTCGCGCGCGCCGCTGGTATTTCGCGAAAGCGCCGTGGAATGGTACGGCGACATGGCCCGCGCCAGGGGGCCGCTGGACAAGGCGCAGGCGATGGCCGGGATCAAGCCCGCCTTCTTCGACCCGATCGTCGGGCTGGAACGCGGGCTGACCGATCCGATCACCGATCTGAACATGGGCCAGACCGCCGAAGTGCTGGCCCATCGCTTCGGCATCGACCGCACCACCGCCGATGCCTATGCCGTCGACAGCCACCACCGCCTGGCCCGTGCCCAGGACAGCGGCGCGCTGGAGGGCGAGGTGGTCCCGGCCTTCGATCGCGAGGGCACCGCCCATCGCCACGACGACGGCGTGCGCCCGGACAGCAGCCTGGACAGCCTGTCCCGGTTGTCGCCCGCGTTCGAGAAACCCTACGGCAAGGTCACCGCCGGCAATGCCAGCCAGATTACCGATGGCGCGTCCTGGGTGATCCTGGCCTCGGAACGCGCCGTCAAGGAACACGGTCTGACGCCAATGGCCCGCATCGTCGACAGCGAATGGGCTGCGCTGGACCCCTCGATCATGGGGCTGGGGCCGGTGCTGTCGGCCACGCCGATGGCGCAGCGCCACGGGCTGCGGGCCGAGGATGTCGACCTGTGGGAAATCAACGAGGCCTTCGCCGCGCAGGTGCTGTCCTGCCTTTCCGCCTGGCAGGATCAGGCGTTCTGCCGCGACGTGCTGGGACTGGACGCGCCCTTTGGCCGGATCGACCGCGACCGGCTGAACATCGACGGCGGCGCCATCTCCATGGGGCACCCGGTGGGCACCAGCGGCAACCGCATCGTGTTGCACCTGGCACGCGCGATGCAGCAGCGCGGGCTGACCCGTGGCATCGCCACCGAATGCATCGGTGGCGGGCAAAGTGGCGCAATGATGCTGGAGGCCGCGTGATGAGCGTTCTGGATGAAATCACCCCCGACACGATGACCACCGCCCCGGTCTTGCCGGACCTGCACCATTGGCGGATGGCGGAGAGCGACGGCTTGATCCACCTGTGGCTGGATCAGCGCGACCGGGGCACCAACGTGATCTCCCGCGCGGTTCTGGAAGAACTGTCCCACCTTGTCGCCCATGCCCGCACCCGAGGCCCGCGCGCGCTGGTTCTGCGTTCGGCCAAGCCGGGAGGATTTGCCGCCGGCGCCGATATCGACGCCTTCGGCGCAATGCGCGGCCCCCAGGCGCAGGAGATCCTGGAACAGGGCCATGCCGTACTGGATGACCTGGCCGCCCTGCCCTGCACCACCATCGCCGTGACCCATGGCGCGGCCCTGGGCGCGGGGTTCGAACTGGCGCTGGCCTGCGATCACCGCATCGCGGTCGAGGGCGCCAGCTTCGGCTTTCCCGAGATTCGGCTGGGCCTGCATCCGGGGCTGGGCGGGACGTTCCGCCTGACCACGCTGATCGACCCGGTGGAGGCGATGACCCTGATGCTGACCGGCAAGACCGCGCATACCGACAAGGCGCGCAAGCTGGGGATTGTCGATGCGGTGGTGCCTGAACGCCATGTCGACGCCGCCGTGACGGCCGCTGCGGCGGGCCGGCTGGACAGCGAAAGCCCCGGCTGGACCTCCGCCGCGATGCGCACCCGCGCCGCCCGATCCCTGGCCGCCACCCGGATGCGCGCCGCAAGCGACCGGCAGATGCCGCGCGCCCATTATCCCGCCCCCTATGCGCTGATCGACCTGTGGGAGGACCACGGCGGCGACCGCGCCGCGATGCAGCAGGCCGAGATCGCCTCCTTTGCCGCGCTGCTGGACAGCGCCACGGCGCAGAACCTGATCCGGGTGTTCCACCTGCGCCAGCGGCTGAAATCGGCTGGCAAGGGCGTCGCCGATCACATCAGCCATGTCCATGTCATCGGTGCCGGTGCCATGGGAGCGGAAATCGCCGCCTGGACGGCGTTGCAGGGCAAGTCGGTGACGCTTGAGGATATCGCGCTCGACCCGCTGGGCGCCGCGATGCGCAGGGCGGCCCGGATCTGCGAGGGCGCCCATGCCACCGGCATTGAAACCCGCGACACGCTGGACCGGCTGATGCCCGATCCCGACGGGCTGGGCCGTGCCCGCGCCAACCTGATCATCGAGGCGGTGCCCGAGAAACCCACCCTGAAGCGCAAACTTTATGCCGAGCTGGGCCAACAGATGCGGCCCGATGCGATCCTGGCCAGCAACACCTCTTCCCTGCGGCTGGCAAAGCTGGTGGAGGACGCGCCCGCCCCCGACCGCTTTGCCGGACTGCATTTCTTCAACCCGGTGTCGAAGATGCAGCTGGTGGAGGTCGTCTCCCACCCCGCCGCCGGGGCAGAGACCCTGGACCGGCTGGCGGCGTTCTGCACCGGGGTGGACCGCCTGCCTGCGCGGGTGGCCGATCATCCCGGCTTTGTGGTGAACCGCGTGCTGACACCCTACCTGCTGGAGGCGATGATGCTGCTGGACGAGGGCCACAAGCGCGAGGAGATCGACCGCGCCATGCTGGATTTCGGGATGCCGATGGGGCCGTTGGCCCTGGCCGACCAGGTCGGGCTGGACATCTGCCTGCATGTCGCCGACAGCCTGGCCGCCAGCCTGGACCGGCCCATCGCCGAGGTGCCCGATTGGCTGCGCGAGATGGTCGAGGCCGGAGAGACCGGCAAGAAGGCCGGGCGCGGTCTGTACGATTGGTCCGACGGCACGCCCCATCCGCCCGAAAGCGGATCGGACGACGCGCCGCCACAGGACATGCTCGACCGGCTGGTCCTGCCGATGTGCAACGCCGGGGTCGAATTGCTGCGCTGCGACGTGGCGCAGGATGCCGACATGATCGATGCGGCGATGATCTTTGCCACCGGCTGGGCTCCGTTCCGGGGCGGGCCGATGCACTACGCGGCCACGCTGGGCCGGGATGTCGCCCATGACCGGCTGACCCGGCTGGAGGCCGCGCATGGCCCGCGTTTCGCCCCCGATGCAGGCTGGCAGCACGCCCGTCCATGACGACCGAAGACACGCACCGCCCCGCCGGAGGACCGCGCGCCAGCGCCGGACCGGCGGGCAAGAGGGCCGCGCCGGCCCCTGTGCCTGCCCCCGATCCCGGCGCCGATACAGGCACCGATACAGGCACCGATCCCGACCCGGCGGCCAACACCACCGACCCCCAGGCCGAGGCCATCGCCCGCGACCTTCTGGACCGGCTGGACGGCGACATCCGTCTGGCCCTGCCGCTGGGCCTGGGCAAGGCGCTGCGCCTGACCAATGCGCTGACCGACCTGGTGGCGCGCACCCCAGGCGCCCGGCTGTCGATCCTGACCGCGCTGACGCTGGAACGCCCCGCGATGTCCACCGGCATGGCCGCGCGGTTCCTGCGGCCCGCCGCCGACCGGCTGTTCGGCGACTACCCCGAACTCCACTATGCCCGGATGCGCCGCGACGGCACCTTGCCCGCCAATATCGAGCTGCGGGAGTTCTTTCTTCTGGCCGGGCGCTGGCTGTCCGTCCCGACGATGCAGCAGGATTACATCGCCGCCAATTACACCCATGCGCTGGACATGCTGCGCGACTGGCGGCCCAATCTGCTCCTGCATCTGCTGGCAGAGGACGACGCGGGCCAGTTGTCACTGGGCGGCAATACCGACATCACCGCCGATCTGCTGGCCGACCGCCGCGCCGGGCGTCAGGATTTCATCCTGGTGGGTGAGGTCCATCCCGACCTGCCCGTCATGACCGGCCCCGACGCCAGCCTGCCCCGATCCGAGGTCACAACGCTTTACCGCGCCGAGCGGCCCTATGATCTGTTCTCGGTCGTGAAACGGCCCGTCGGCCGCGCCGAACACGCCATCGGGCTGCATGTCTCCCGGCTGGTGCGCGATGGCGGCACCTTGCAGATCGGCATCGGCGCCATCGGCGACGCGGTCGCCCATGCGCTGATCGTCCGCCAGAACGGCCGCACCCGCGCGATCTCGCGGGCCTGCCCGTTCGCCCCTGACGATTTTTCCGCACCCCCCGCAGCCGAACACGAGCCGTTCGACATCGGCCTTTACGGCGTGACGGAAATGCTGGTGGACGGGATGCTGCAATTGTTCGAGGCCGGTATCCTGCGCCGGGAGGTCGAGGGCGCGGCGATCCATGCCGGGTTCTTTGTCGATTGCCGCGATTTCTACGCCCGGCTGCGGGCCCTTGCCCCCGCCGATCGCGCCCGGATCCAGATGCGGCCGGTGTCCTTCACCAATGCGCTTTACGGGCAGGAGGACGCCAAGCGCGCCGCCCGCCGCCACGCCCGCTTCGTCAATTCCGCGATGCAGGTCACCGCCCTGGGCGGCGTGTCCTCGGACGCCGTGGACGACGGGCGCGTGGTCAGCGGCGCGGGTGGGCAATTCAATTTCGTCGAACAGGCCTTTGCCCTGCCCGAGGCGCGCGCCATCATCACCCTGCCCGCCACCCGCCGCAGCAAGGGGCGCGTCAGCTCCAACATCGTCTGGGACCGCCCGCATGAAACCGTACCGCGCCAGTATCGCGATATCGTGGTGACGGAATACGGGATCGCCGATCTGCGCGCCCGGACCGATGCCGAGGCGATCCGGCAGATGTTGCGGATCACCGACAGCCGGTTTCAGGAGGATCTGCTGGCGCGGGCCAAGTCGGCGGGAAAACTGCCGCGGGACGCCACCCTGCCCGAGGCCTGGCGTCACAATACCCCGGAGGCGCTGCGCCGCTGGCTGGCGCCACAGGATCTGCCCGATTTCCCCTTCGGTACCGATTTCGACGCACAGGAGCGTGCGCTGTTGCCGGCGCTGGCGGAACTTTCCGCCGCGCAGGGCAGCCGCAGGGCGCTGGCCGGGCTGCTCTGGCAGGGGCTGAGCGGCCGGCCCGCCAAGGGCGAGGACGCCGCGCTGGCCCGGCTGTCTCTGGCCCCTCCGCGCGATCTGTCGGACCGCGTGCAGGCCCTGGCCCTGCGCGGCGCATGGCGCCGATCGCGGGAGTGACCGGTCCTGCCCCGCTCGCCCTGCGATATCCGGCCCCGCCGCGCCTGACCCGCCCCCAGACCACCCGGCACCGAGCTGATCGGTTGACCCCCGCCCCCGGACGCTTATGAACGGCGGCAACGCACAAGGCACCAACGGATACGGAGGCTGAAATGGGCTGGAAATCGCTCGACGAGATGGACCTGAACGGCAAGACGGTGCTGACCCGCGTCGACATCAACGTCCCGACCGAGGACGGGCGCGTCACCGATGCCACCCGCATCGACCGCATTGTGCCGACGATCGAGACGATCCTGGAAAAGGGCGGCAAACCGATGCTGCTGGCCCATTTCGGCCGCCCCAAGGGGCGCGTGGTGCTGGACATGTCGCTGCGCATCACCCTGCCCGCGCTGGAAAAGGCCCTGGGCCGCAAGGTCGCCTTCATCGAAACGCTGGAGGCCGCCGAAAGCCCGACGGACGAACAGCGCAACGCCGATGTGATCCTGGTGGAGAACGTCCGCTTTTATCCGGGGGAAGAAGCCAACGACCCCGATTTCGCCCGCCGCCTGGCCGGGCTGGGCGATATCTATTGCAACGATGCCTTCTCCGCCGCGCACCGCGCGCATGCCTCCACCGAAGGGGTGGCGCGGCTGCTGCCCGCCTGCGCCGGGCGCCTGATGCAGGCGGAACTGGAGGCGCTGGAGACCGCCCTGGGCGCCCCGAAACGCCCGGTTGTGGCCGTGGTCGGCGGGGCCAAGGTCTCGACCAAGCTGGACCTGCTGGGCAACCTGGTGGAAAAGGTCGATCGCCTGATCATCGGCGGCGGCATGGCCAATACCTTCCTGGCCGCGCAGGGGGTGGATGTGGGCAAATCCCTGGCCGAACATGACCTTACGGAGACCGCCAAGCAAATCCAGCTGAAGGCGCTGGATCTGGGCTGCCAGATCATCCTGCCCTCCGACGTGGTGGTGGCCCGCGAGTTCCGCGCCGGTGCCCCGCACGAGACGGTGCCGGCCACGCAATGCCCCGCCGACGCCATGATCCTGGATGCCGGCCCCGACAGCGTGGCCCGCATCGGCGCCGCCCTGTCCAACGCCAAGACCCTGATCTGGAACGGCCCATTGGGCGCCTTCGAGATCCCGCCCTTCGACACCGCCACACTCGCCGCCGCGCGGGAGGCCGCGCGGCTGACGGCGGAGAACGGGCTGATCTCCGTCGCGGGCGGTGGCGACACGGTCGCGGCGCTGAACGCGGCCGGGGTGGCCGGCGATTTCACCTATGTCTCCACCGCCGGCGGCGCCTTCCTGGAATGGATGGAAGGCCGCACCTTGCCCGGCGTCGCGGCACTGGCGGGCTAATCGCCAGCCGTTAGCGCCACCGCGATTGCAAGGGCCTTTCCCCTCCCCTAGAGAAGGGCCAAATCGCCGGGTGCCATACCGGATCCGGCCGGACCAGATCATGAGGGACACACATGACCAACAGCGCCCAGGCCGAGCGTATCCGCACCGGCAACGGTTTCATCGCGGCCCTGGACCAAAGCGGTGGCTCCACCCCCAAGGCCCTGAAACTCTACGGCATTTCCGAAGATGCATATGCCAATGACGCCGAGATGTTCGGCCTGATCCACGACATGCGCGCGCGGATCATCACCGCGCCTGCCTTCTCCTCCGGCAAGGTGCTGGGTGCGATCCTGTTCGAACGCACGATGGAGGGCGAGGTTCAGGGCAAACCGACCGCGCAATATCTGTGGGAAGATTGCGGCGTGGTCCCCTTCCTCAAGGTGGACAAGGGCCTGGCTGACGAAGAGGACGGCGTGCAGGTGATGAACCCCATGCCCGAGTTGGGCGCCCTGCTGGACCGCGCGGTGGCCAAGGGGATCTTTGGCACCAAGATGCGCTCGGTGATCTCTGCCGCCAACGGGCCGGCGATCGACCGCGTCGTCGCCCAGCAATTCGAGATCGGCCAGCAGATCCTGGCCAAGGGGCTGGTCCCGATCATCGAGCCGGAGGTGACGATCTCCATCGCCGACAAGGCCGAGGCCGAAACCCTGCTGCGCGACGCCCTGCTGGCGGCGCTGGACGCCCTGCGCGATGACCGCCAGGTGATGCTGAAGCTGACGCTGCCCGAGGTCGACAACCTGTACAAACCGCTGGTGGATCACCCCCGCGTGCTGAAGGTCGTGGCCCTGTCCGGCGGCTATGCCCGCTACGAGGCCAACGCCCGCCTGGCGCGCCAGTCCGGCATGATCGCCAGCTTCTCCCGCGCGCTGACCGAAGGGCTGTCGGCGCAACAGGACGACGCTGCGTTCAACGACGTGCTGGCGCAGGGGATCGAAGGTATTCACGCCGCCTCCGTCGCCGGTTAGGCCCCAGGGAACGGATCGGCTGGGCGCCCGCGGGAGGGAGTGTCGGCCAGGTTTCGGGCCAGCGCCGTTTCGGCACTCCGGGATCGAAGCGGCCCCGCCGGGATGGCCCAGGGGTCTGACAGGGAGGGGGCGCCGCCCCCTCTTGAGCCTGCGGCTCAATTCACCCGCGCGGTATTTCGGCCCGAAGGACGCCCGCCCGCGTGCCATTCGACCATCCCGGGCAGAAGATCGGGCGCGGGCAGGATTTCGGGCCGTCGTGTCGTGGCCTACCCGGTGAGGCGGGCCAGCAGCGCGGCGCTGTCCAGGCCGCCGGTGGCGCCGGCAAGGCGCCCGCGCGGGGCGCCCAGACGGGTGGCGCAATAGCCGTCCGCCACGGCGGCAGGGGCATGGCGGATCAGCTCTGCCGCGGCCAGAAGCTGCGCCAGGCTTTCCGCGAACCACCGGGCCTCTGCCTCTGTCGGGCCCTTGGGCCAGCGCTGAAGATGATCGTCAAGCGCCGCGTCGAAATGGCGGTCGGCCCCTTTGGCGGCGCGCAGCCGTGTCATCAACGCCTCCGCCCCGGCGGGATCGCGGTGCAGGCTGCGCAGGATATCCAGGCAGATCACGTTGCCGGAGCCTTCCCAGATGCCGTTCAGCGGCGCTTCGCGGTAGAGCATCGGCATCGGGGTCTCCTCCACGTAGCCCATGCCGCCCAGAACCTCCATCGCCTCGACGATGACCAGCGGGCACAGCTTGTTCGACAGGTACTTCGCCAGCGCCACCGCGATCCGGGCAAAGGCGCGGTCCTCCGCCCCCACGCCGTCAAAGGCCGCCGCCGCCGCCATGCCAAGGGCGGTCGCCCCCTCCTGATCCAGCGCCAGATCGGCCAGAAGCGCGGCCATCAACGGCTGGTCGATCAGCGTTTTCTGGAACACCCGGCGCGAACCCGCCCACCACGCCGCTTCGGCCAGTGCCGCGCGCATCAGCCCGGCGGGGGCCAGCGCGGTGTCCAGCCGGGTGTGATGCACCATTTCGATGATCACCTTGACGCCTGCGCCCTCCTCGCCCAGCCGGTAGGCCAGCGTGTTGTCATACTCGATCTCGGCCGAGGCATTGGCCCGGTTCCCCAGCTTGTCCTTCAGCCGTTGCAGACGCAGCGTGTTGCGTGTGCCCTCCAGCCAGCGCGGCACCAGGAAACAGGTCAGCCCCTCGGGCGCCTGGGCGAGAGTCAGGAACCCGTCCGACATCGGGGCGGAGCAGAACCATTTGTGCCCTGTCAGGCGGTAGTGATCCCCCTCGCGCACCG
The DNA here is from genome assembly GCF_010614805.1 of Pseudooceanicola aestuarii. NCBI lineage: Bacteria > Pseudomonadati > Pseudomonadota > Alphaproteobacteria > Rhodobacterales > Paracoccaceae > Pseudooceanicola > Pseudooceanicola aestuarii. The sequence goes on along the minus strand of NZ_JAAFZC010000001.1, from coordinate 2,617,748 downwards.
CTTGCGTGGTGTTGGCGCGCACGTCCGATCCGCCCTGCTTTTCCGTCATGGCCATGCCCAGGGTGACGGCGGATTTCCCTGCCGCCGGAAGGGTGGCGGGATCATGGTCGCGCGCGGCCAGCCGGGGCTGCCAGATGGCAGCCAGCGCGGGCGTGGCGGCCATGGCGGGATGGGCGGCATAGGTCATGGTCAGGGGGCAGCAGATCCCTGGCTCTACCTGCGACAACATGTAGACCAGCGCAGCGTGGCCCGCATGGCCGCCCGGCGCCCCCTCCCAGGGCAGGGCCGTGTAGCCCTCCGCGCGGGCGGCGCCCATCAGCTGGTGATAGGCAGGCGCGAAATGCACTTCGTCCAGGCGGCGACCCGTGCGGTCGAAAGGCACCAGCCGGGGCGTGTCCCGCCGCGCCTCGCGCCCCGCTTCAAACAGCGCGGCACCGCCCAGCCGGGCGCCGGCGCCGGCCAGGGTGTCGCCGGGCGCGCCCGCCACGTCGCACCAATGGCGCAGGACCGGATCGCCGGCCCAGAGATCGCGGCCGGCGGGGGGCACCGGTTGATTGAGAACCTCGTGGGTGGACAGATGGGCGTGCGGGTCGCTGGTCGGCATGGTGAAATTCCTCCTGCCGGCAGGATGTCAGCGCACGCGGCCCGGCGCCAGCCACGCGCGGCGTTACGTTGCGATCTGCCTGCCAGGCGCGGTCTACGGCAAAGGGATCACATTTGCGGCGGCGGGCGTCACGGGGGATTCCCTTCCCGAATCACCTGTGGCAAGATGGCCGGACCGTCCGCAAGAGACGAGACCCGAAAGTGACAGGGGTCCGAAAGTGACGGGGGTCCGAAAGTGACAGGGGCCCGGAAGTGAATGGGGAACAAGGCCGATCATGCGTAGCGACACACGCCCGACCCTGGGCACCCTTTTCTGTATTTCCGGTGCCCTTGTGGCCGGGCTCTACTTCTCCTTTGCGGCGGTGCAGGGCGAATTCGGCCTGTTTCGCCGCGCCGAGGTGGAGGCCGAGAGCGCGAAGATGCGGCAGCAGCTGGCCGAGCTGGAGGCCCGCATCACCGACATGGAAAACCGTACACAGCGCCTGTCCGACGATTTCCTGGACCTAGACCTGCTGGACCAGCAGGCCCGCGACGTGCTGGGCCTGCTGCGTGGCGACGAGATCGTCATCCGCTGAGGGCCACGCCCCGGCGCCGGAGATCAGAGCAGCTTTTCCCCGATCAGCACCTGCGCCCGCGCCCCGGTATAGAAATTCGCGATATCCCCCATCAGCGGCGCCGAATTGCCCAGGGCCGTGTCCAACGCGGCACGGTCGGTGAACTCCATCGTCACGATGACGTGGAATGGCGCCTGAGGGTCCAGCCCGGCATCGGCAGAGACCGCCACCCCGGCGACCCCCGCGCCCCAGGTGTCCCGGACCAGCGCCATGTGGCGGTCCAGGTAATAGGTCATGTCAAACGTGGTATCGGCGGTCTTGGGATAGGCGACCTGCAATGTATGGGGCATCTGTTCCTCCCTTTGGCAATGCCGCGCCCTATGTGCCACGATGTGGCGGGGACCGCATGGATTTTCGGCCCGCGCGACGTATCTTGATCCGTGCGGCCCCCGGAACGGGCCATCCGAACGCGGCACGGACCCTTGCGAAACCGGGTCCGGGGGGCGGGGCAGAAAATCCCCCTCGCATCGCGGGCGGAAATCCGATATGGATAGTTTAACACTAAACTATCTCTGACAGAGAGTTGTTTTTCCGGAGGAGGACGCATGGCGACCCGCAAATCCACAGCCAAGCCGAACGTATCGGCGGACGAGCTGAAAACCTATTACCGTGACATGCTGCTGATCCGCCGCTTCGAAGAAAAGGCCGGCCAGCTTTACGGCATGGGCCTGATCGGCGGATTCTGTCACCTCTACATCGGTCAGGAAGCCGTCGTCGTCGGGTTGGAAGCCGCCGCGAGCGAGGGCGACAAGCGCGTCACCTCCTACCGCGATCACGGCCACATGCTGGCCTGCGGCATGGATCCCGACGGCGTCATGGCCGAGTTGACGGGCCGGGAGGGCGGCTATTCCAAGGGCAAGGGCGGCTCCATGCACATGTTCAGCCGGGAGAAGCATTTCTACGGCGGGCATGGGATCGTCGGCGCCCAGGTGCCGATCGGCGCCGGCCTGGCCTTTGCCGACAAATATCTGGAAAACGACCGCGCGACCTTTGCCTATTTCGGCGATGGCGCGGCCAACCAGGGCCAGGTCTACGAGACGTTCAACATGGCCGCGTTGTGGAAGCTGCCGGTGATCTTCGTGATCGAGAACAACCAGTACGCCATGGGCACCTCGCAGCAGCGTTCGACATCCACCGCCGATATCTACAAGCGCGGCGAACCCTTCGGCATCCCCGGCGAGATGGTGGATGGCATGGACGTGCTGGCGGTGAAGGCCGCCGGCGACAAGGCCATCGCCCACTGCCGCGCCGGCAAGGGCCCCTATATCCTGGAGGTGAAGACCTATCGCTATCGCGGGCATTCCATGTCCGACCCGGCGAAGTACCGCACCCGAGAGGAAGTCCAGAAGATGCGGGAGGAAAAGGACGCCATCGAACATGTGCGCGACCTTCTGCTGGCCGGCAAGCACGCCAGCGAGGATGACCTGAAAGCCATCGACAAGGAGATCAAGGACATCGTGAACAAGTCCGCAGATTTCGCCAAGGAAAGCCCCGAACCTTCGGTCGACGAGCTTTACACCGACATCTATTCCGCCGATCTGCCCCAGGGCGCGGCCATCGACGAAGACGCCTGAGGGAGGATCACCATATGCCCACCGAAGTATTGATGCCCGCCCTCTCTCCCACCATGGAAGAAGGCACGCTTGCCAAGTGGCTGGTCAAGGAAGGCGACAGCGTCTCCTCCGGCGATATCCTGGCGGAGATCGAGACGGACAAGGCCACCATGGAATTCGAGGCCGTGTACGAAGGCACCATCGGCAAGATCCTGATCGCCGAAGGGACCGAAGGCGTGAAGGTCAACACCCCCATCGCCGTGATGCTGGAAGAGGGTGAAACCGCCGACGATATCGGCGCCACCTCCGCCCCGGCAGAGTCCGGCGATGCCGCCACCGCCGAGAAAACCACCGCAGCCCCGGCCCCCGCTCAGGCGAAACAGGCCGAAGACGATCAGCCCCCCCGCCCCGACCAGACCCCCGACTGGCCCGAGGGGACGGAGATGAAATCCCAGACCGTGCGCGAGGCCCTGCGCGACGCCATGGCCGAGGAAATGCGCGCCGACACCAATGTCTACATCATGGGGGAGGAGGTCGCCGAATATCAGGGCGCCTACAAGGTGACGCAGGGCCTGCTGGACGAATTCGGCGCCAAGCGCGTGGTGGACACGCCGATCACCGAACACGGCTTTGCCGGGTTGGCGGTCGGGGCGGCCTTTGGCGGGCTGCGCCCCATCGTGGAGTTCATGACCTTCAACTTTGCCATGCAGGCGATCGACCAGATCATCAACTCCGCCGCCAAGACGCTGTACATGTCCGGCGGCCAGATGGGCGCCCCCATGGTCTTCCGCGGCCCCAACGGCGCCGCCGCCCGTGTCGGCGCCCAGCACAGCCAGGATTACGCCGCCTGGTATGCCCATATTCCCGGGCTGAAGGTGGTACAGCCCTATTCGGCCGCCGATGCCAAGGGCCTTTTGAAAACCGCGATCCGCGATCCCAACCCGGTGATCTTCCTGGAGAACGAGATCCTCTACGGCCGTTCCTTCGAGGTGCCGATGCTGGAGGATTTCACCATCCCCTTCGGCAAGGCCCGGATCTGGCGCGAAGGCTCGGACGTGACCATCGTGTCCTTCGGGATCGGGATGCAATACGCGCTGGAGGCCGCCGACCGCCTGGCCAAGGACGGGATCGAGGCTGAGGTGATCGACCTGCGCACCCTGCGCCCGCTGGATTACGACACGGTGCTGGCCTCGGTCCGCAAGACCAACCGCTGCGTGACCGTCGAAGAGGGCTTCCCCGTCGGCGCCATCGGCAACCACCTGTCGGCCACGATCATGGAACGCGCGTTTGACTACCTGGACGCCCCGGTGATCAACTGCACCGGCAAGGACGTGCCCATGCCCTATGCCGCCAATCTGGAAAAACTGGCGCTGGTCACCACGGACGAGGTCGTCGCGGCCGTGCATAAAGTCACCTATCGGTAAGGAGTGCGGAGAATGCCCACGGAAATCCTGATGCCCGCGCTGTCCCCCACGATGGAGGAAGGCACGCTGGCGAAATGGCTGGTCAAGGAGGGCGACACCGTCTCCTCCGGCGACTTGCTGGCAGAGATCGAGACGGACAAGGCCACCATGGAATTCGAAGCGGTGGACGAAGGCACCATCGGCAAGATCCTGGTTGCAGAAGGCAGCGAAGGGGTGAAGGTCAATTCCCCCATCGCAATCCTGCTGGAAGAGGGCGAAAGCGCGGATGACCTTCCCGCCGGCTCCGGCGCGGACGCGGCCAGGGCCAATCCCGAGGAGACCGGCGAAACGTCCGCCACCCCGCAAGAGGCCCAACCCCAGAAGGATGCGCCTCGGAAGGCTCCGTCGCAAACGGCCAACACCCCGGCAGAGGCGAGCACGACCAAGGCCCCCGCCGCACCCAGGGATGCGGATGGCAACCGTATCTTCGCCTCCCCCCTCGCCCGGCGCATCGCGGCGGATCGCGGTGTGGACCTGACGGCGCTGGAAGGCTCCGGCCCGCGCGGGCGGATCATCCGTGCGGATGTCGAGTCCGCGAAAACCGGCGAAGCGGCGAAACCCGCCGACGCCGCCGCGGCCCCGGCGGCCCCTGCCCCGGCTGCGGCGTCGGCTCCCGCCGGCCTGTCCACCGAGGTGGTGCAGAAGATGTACGCCGACCGCCCCCATCAGGAGGTCAAGCTGGACGGCATGCGGCGCACCATCGCCGCGCGTCTGACCGAGGCCAAGCAGACGATCCCGCATTTCTACCTGCGCCGGGACATCCGTCTGGACGCGCTGCTGGCGTTCCGCTCCCAGCTGAACAAGCAGCTTGAATCGCGGTCGGTGAAACTCTCGGTCAACGATTTCATCATCAAGGCCTGCGCCCTGGCCCTGCAATCCGTGCCCAAGGCCAATGCCGTCTGGGCCGGCGACCGGGTGCTGGAGCTGACCCCCTCGGACGTGGCCGTGGCCGTGGCCATCGACGGCGGGCTGTTCACGCCGGTGCTGAAGGACGCGGATATGAAATCGCTCTCCGCCCTCTCGGCGGAGATGAAAGACCTCGCCACCCGCGCCCGAGACCGCAAACTGGCACCGCATGAATATCAGGGCGGCAGCTTTGCGATTTCCAACCTGGGGATGTTCGGCATCGACAATTTCGACGCCGTGATCAACCCGCCCCACGGCGCCATCCTGGCCGTTGGAGCAGGGGTGAAGAAACCCGTGGTCAATGACGCGGGCGAGGTCGAGGTGGCCACCATCATGTCCGTCACCCTGTCCGTCGACCACCGCGTGATCGACGGCGCATTGGGCGCCGATCTGCTGAAAGCCATCGTGGAGAACCTGGAAAACCCGATGGTGATGCTGGCCTGATCGCTGACCCCTAGCGGGGGTTTTCAGGACAAAACTTGCGCGTGGGGGGCTTTGCCCCCCGCCGCCCTGCGGGCGTCTCCCCCCAAAGTATTTGGGAAGACAAAGATGATCTCAACCTTTCGGTAAGGTTTTCGCGTCACATTGCCGGGGCGGTACAGGCGGAAGCGCCGATGACCGCAGACGAAGATGCCCCCCGTCGGAAACGGCGGGGGGTTTCGCAAAGGTGGCCCCGCACGGGCCTACATGTTCAGAAGCTGATCCATGGAGCGGGAGGGCTGATCGCACCCCGCCTCCCCGACGATTTTCGCGGGCACGCCTGCAACAGTCTTGCAGGGCGGCACGTCATGCAAGACGACGGACCCGGCCGCGATGCGGGAACAATGGCCGATGCTGATATTGCCCAGCACCTTGGCGCCGGCCCCGATCAACACGCCGTCGCCGATCTTGGGGTGACGGTCCTCGTCCTCCTTGCCCGTGCCGCCAAGGGTCACGGAATGCAGCATGGAGACATTGTTGCCGACCACGGCCGTTTCGCCCACGACGATGGAATGCGCATGGTCGATCATGATCCCGCGCCCGATCCGGGCGGCCGGGTGGATATCGACGCCGTAGATCTCCGACGCGCGCATCTGGAAGAAATAGGCCAGATCGCGCCGCCCCTCCTGCCACAACCAATGAGCGATGCGTTGACTTTGAACTGCCTGGAACCCCTTGAAATACAGCAAAGGTTGCAGGAACCGATGACAGGCCGGATCGCGATCAAAGATAGCCGCGATATCGGCGCGGGCGGCATCGGCAATCGTCGGATCGCTGCCATGCGCCTCGTCGCAGATCTCCCGCAGGATCTGCACCGACATCTCGTCGCTGGCCAGCTTCATCGACACGCGATAGGCCAGCGCGCGTTCAATCGACGGATGGTGCAGGACCGAGGAATGCACCAGCCCCCCCAGCACGGGTTCATCCGCGATGGCGGCGCGCGCCTCGCGGGTGATTCGGTCCCAGACCGGGTCGATTTGGGCAAGCTGCAGGCGGGCGTCGGGCATGGGTGTCTCCGTCTCTGGACCGTCAGCTTACCAGATAGGAGGGCAGGACAGAAACGCAAAGCCGTGATCACCCGCATTTCGGCAGGTGATCTCTCTCAGCTTGCCGTGATCAGCCGGGCGAAATCTCCGGCGCCGAAACTGGCAGACACCTGCGCCACCCGCAATTCCACCAGCCCCGAGACCCCGTCCGACAGCCGCGCCGCCAACGGATAGGTCCAGTCGGACGCAGTCACGATCTCCTGCCGTTTCAACGTGTTGGCGTGATAGACCTCGACCTGATAGCGCTCTGTCTCCTCGCCCAGCGGCACCTCCGGCTGATCCCAGCCGTCGCCATCAACGCGGGTCTGCCGGATCCAGCGCAGGCGCAACGTATCATCGCCTTCGAACTCCGCGCGCAGGTGACAGGGCCGCCAGGGCCGCAACCCGACCCCGGCAAAGGCCAGCGCGTGATGGCTGTAGGACGGGTCATCCGGCGGTTTCGCCGCCGGGCCGACCCGGTAGTGCCGCGTCACGCCGCGGGCCTGCGGCGCCAGGCCGATCTGCTCGGGCACGCCGTTCATTGCCACCACGTAGCTGCCCGCCGGCCAGTTGTCGGGCATCGCCGCCCCGCTGCCCTGCTGCCCGCGCAGCCGTTGCGACAGATCGTAAACTCCCGGCGCCACCAGATCCGCCGTGCCGAATTGAAACAGCTCCCAACCGCCGGGATCGCCCGATCCGATCGCCATCAGGTTCGCCCCGGACAACAGCGCCGCCCGATCCACAGAGGCCAGCGTGCCCGAGGTCAGGCGCACCCGCAGCGCCGGCCCCGGATCCGTCAGGCCCACCCGCGCACGCGGCAGAGCGTTCAGCGTCACCCCCAATGTCGCCCGTGCCCCGATCCGGCGATCCAGCGCATAGCCGGCATCCCCCGCCGCGTGATACAGCGCCGCCGCACCCGGCCATGGCTCTGCCGTCACGGCGACATGCGGCGCGTGGGGCACCTCGTCCCCGCGCATCAGGGGCAAGTCCAGGAACAGCGGAAAGACCGGCGAGGGCGGAGTGTAGTTGCGGCCCGGTCCGGGCACCTCGCGCAGATCCGGCGGGCCATAGATCCGGGGGGCGATCCGCACCGCCTCCACCAGCGATCCCAGCCCGTGCTCCACCCGGTCGATCCGGTACAGCCCCGCGGTTCCGCCGCTGTCCACCACCCGCATCACGTCACCGGCGCCCAGCGCCCGGCGCGACGGCGGCAACGTCAGCCGCAGACGGTCCCGCGACACCCGCGCCTCGCTCAACCAACGTTCCAGCACCTCCCGCCCGGTGCCGCGCGGCATGGCCAGCGCCATCTGCGATCCGGCCACCGCGCCACTGTCCATGTCCGGCAGGATCGCCTCTTCGGCGATGACATCGAAATCGGCATCCGCCTCGACGAACTTCAGCCGCAGACGGCCGGACAGTTCCGCCTCCGGCTCCCGCGTCTTTTCGATCCGCGCATCCAAATCCGGCGACAGCGCGACCTGGGCCTCCGTCACCTCAGCCGCGACCGGCCCGCCGCGCATGACGAACCGCACCAGACCATCGCGCTCCACCGCGTCAAAGGCATAGCGCGTCATCAGCGGTTGCAGCCGCTCCCGCGCGCTGACCGTGTCTTCCGCCAGATAGCCGCTGACATAGCCGTGAAGCCCGCTGACATCATATCGCGTCAGCCCGGCGGCCGTGCAGATCTCTGCCACCAGCAGCGCCAGCGACCGGCCCGACGCCCGGCCGGTGATCCAATGGCCGGCGCGGTAGTTCGGCCCGTCCGACCACAGCGCGTCATTGCCGGGAAACCACGGAAACGGCCGCGCATCCCAGGCCCAGACAAAAGCGCGCGACATGTCCAGCATCCGCCCCTCATACAGGTCCGAGGCCGGGTTATGCACCGGGTCGGACCAATATTCATGCATCGCCCGCAGGTATTCCATCTGAATCAGATCGTCGCGCCGCCCGGTGGAAAAATAGGGCATCGCCGATTCCGAGGATTTCGGATCCAGGAACTTGTTCGGCTGATTGGTGCCCTTGTCGATCGCCGCGCAGCCCAGTTCCGTGAACCAGATCGGTTTCGACCGCGGCAGCCAGCCGGTGGGATCGGCCCGCCGCAAGCCGTCGATCCGCTCGTGATGAAGCTGGCCCCACCAATTGCGGATATCCTTCACCCGCCAGATCCAGGGCTCCCCGTGGGCACCGTCGGTAATGGGCGTGCGAATCTGCGCCGCCCGCGCCCCGGCAGAGGCATAATACCAATCGTAAAGCTCCCCCCCTTCGATATTTCCTTGCAGGTACAACGGGTTGTAGATGCTCTCGTAATCCGCATCCGCATGGTCCTCGCCGTCCCTCCAATCCGACAGTGGCAGGTAATTGTCGATCCCGATGAAGTCGATCTGCGGATCGGACCAAAGCGGGTCGAGGTGGAAATACCGATCCCCCGGCGCATCGGGCGGTTGGTAGCCGGAATATTCCGTCCAGTCGGCGGCATAGCCGATCTTGCAATCAGGCCCCAGGATCGCGCGCACCTCTCCGGCCAGATCGCGCAGCGCGGCCACGGCGGGAAAGCTGTGATCGACGCCCCGGATCGTGGTCAGCCCAACCATTTCGGAGCCGATGCAGAAGCTGTCCACGCCCCCCGCCGCACGGGCCAGCGCCGCGCAATGCAGGATGAATCGCCGGAACCGCCATTCCTCCGGCCCGCTATAGGTCACTCTGTCCGTTTCCACGTCGAAATCGCTCGCCTGTGCGGTGCCGAAGAACGCCGCCACCTCAGCCGCCGCCTGCGCAGTGCCATCGGGACTGCCGGCGCGGCCCGGTGCCTCAGACAGGGTGATGCGCCCCCGCCAGGGCAATTGCGGCTGGTCCTCCGCCTCCGAATGCGGATCGGGCAAGGCGTTGCCCGGCAATTGATCCATCAGGACAAAGGGGTAGAACATCACCGCCTGCCCCGCATCCCTTAGCGCGCGAATCGACTGGATCACCGACATGTCCGCCGGCGTCGCGCCGTAGACCGGGCGGTCCTGCGCCATCGCAACCAGCTCCGCCTCCGCCCGCGCGACGCCCGCCACGGTCCAGGGCATTTCCGCCCCGTCCAACTCCCGCTGTTCGACCTTGGGCCGGATTTCGCAATTCCCGCAGCGCAGGTCGTTGCCGAACCAGCTCACGATCAGGGATGTCGCCGCGCAATTGGGCAGGCTGGCCTCCAGCTGATCAAGCGAGGTCAGCAGATCCGCCTTGTCCGACGGCGAATTCACATTGGCCACGCTCACCACACCGGCGCCCTGATCGTAATGCACCGGCGTGCTGGCCAGCGCATATTCGCCGCTGCCCGGCATCAAGGCCACGCCCCGGATCGCATGGGCCGGTTCGAACTCCGCCCCCGCCAGCGCCAAAGGCGCAGGGCGCAGCACCTCGAAATTGAACTGGGGCACCCGGTTGCCGAAGCTCTCCAGCGGCAGATCCTCCAGCACCACATAGGCCACGCCGCGATAGGCGGGCACCTGGCCCGCGCCCTCCACCGCCTCCATCGTCGCGTCGGGTAACTGATCGGCCGCGCCGGTATGGACCCGCAGGTTCAGCATATCGGGCGCAACTTCCTTGCCATCCGCCCAGACCCGCCCGATGCCGGAAATCTCCCCTTCGCACAGGGCGATGGCCAAACTGACGCTGTAGCCATAGGCGCGGGTGCGTGGACTGGTCGGCGCACCCTTGCCGCCGCCGCTCTCGCTGACGCTTTCGCGGAACCGGCTGGCCCAGATCACCTGCCCGCCGACTCGCATCCGCCCGAACAGGCGCGGGATCGGATCGCCCTCTCCCGCGCCGGTAATGCGGTAGCGGTCCAGGCGTCCCGTCTCCACCGGGGCCGAACCGGCGCCCAGCAGCCGCGTGTCGATGCTGCGTCCCAGGGCCGCACCGGCGAACCGGCCAATCGCCGTCGCCGACAGGCCCAACACCGAACCGCCGACCGAAGATCCGATCGCGGCCCCCGCCGCCGAAAGCAATATGGTCGCCATCAGATCCCCTCCTTCGGGCCAACATGTTCAGGAAAGGCGAACCGCGCCACGATCCGCCGCGCCCAGGGCCGGGACAACGGGCTTTCCACCACGCCATGCCCGGCATAGGCATGCACGAAGCTGGACCCCGCGCCCACGCGCGCCGCCAGTCCAAGGTGCTTTGCCACGCTTCCCGCCCGCATGCGAAACAACAGCACATCGCCCGCCGCCGCCTGCAACAACGGCTTTTCGCGCAGATGCCGCCGCGCCGCCCGCCACAACCGTTCGTCGCGCTGCGGCTCTGCCCAATCCGGCGTGTAGGGTGGGATCGGCTCGGGCTCCGCCCCCAGAACCTCCCGCCAGACCCCGCGCAAAAGACCCAGGCAATCCGCCCCCGCCCCCCGGGCCGAGGCCTGATGCACATAAGGTGTGCCGATCCACCCCCGTGCGGCGCGTACCACCTGCGGCGCGCTCATGTTCGACGGCTCCCGCCATCGGTCTCGCCGGATTGGACCGGCAGGACGGTCAGCCAATCATCACCTGGAATGTCCGGAAACCCCTGAAAATTCAGCGCATTGTCGAATTTCTCCCCGCAGGTGCCGAACCGCTTGTCGCAGCCCGCGATCAACCGCAGCGCCGTGCCGGGCTGCGGTGCGACCGGCAGGGGCGTCCAAAGGGTCAGCACCCGCCCCGCAGGTTCCGCCCGATCCCATTGCACCAGCCCTGTCAATCCGGCCGCCGGTCCCGCCCGGACCTCCACCCGGCCGCGCGCGAACCAGCCCTCCGGCGCCTCCAGCCCGGCAAAGACCAACCTTTGCGCGCCCTCCACCGCCACGGGCGCCGCAACGACCGTCAGCTCTGGATCGCCCAGATCCACCCCGCAGGCCGCATCCCCCAGAACCGCGCCGCAAGGCTTCTGGAATACGCGCCCGGTCGGCTGGTTCAGCGCCTCTGTCAGCCCGCGCAATTCCGCCCGGAACGCGCCATCCGCGCGCTGCACCTCGCCCAGCGTGCCACGAAACACCAGTTGCCGCGCCTTGGGCGCCGCCCAGTTGACCAGCCAGGCCGTCACTCCGGCCCCGTCCAGCCGACCCGCGTCGATATCGGCCTCGGTCAGAGCGGCATGGCTCAGCGCGCCGGAGGCCTCCGTGTTGTCCACCGCAAGGCCCGTGCCCTGCTGCAACGCCATCGCGCTCAGCCCGCTGTCGGCGTGAAAGGTCACTCCGCCGAACCGCAGATCCCGGTCATGATCGGTAAAACCCAGCACCTGCCCGTCCCGCCGCCGGATCTCCCAGGCATGGCACAATGTCGTGACGCCCGTGGCCAGGTGCCGCGCCAGCTCCGTGTCAAAGCCCATCAGATCCGCACCTCGACCACCGGCACGCTGGGCACGTCACCCGCCCGGAAGGCCGCCACCGATGTCGCCAGCCGGTCGGTATCGAATCGCACCGGCACGTCGAACTCGAACCCGGCGGTGACCTCCATCCCCTCTTTCGGCGCCTCGGCAAAGGTGACCAGCCCGGTGGTGATGTCGACCTCGTAATGCAGCCCCGCGACCAGCGCATCCTCCGCCACGCCGACCCGCACGCTGCCGGCCACCGGCTTGGTGATCGGGCGGGTATAGCCTTGCAGCCCGGACCGGTAGGTCTTGGCGAGAGGCCAGACATCCGTCACCCCGTCGCCGATCGCGATCACCTGGTCGCGAAAACTGACCTGCGCCGAAGGCAGACAGGATTTGCAATCCGACCAATCCTTCCACCGGAACCCGTGCATCTGGCCGCGCCGGGCCTCGAAAAAGGCGATCAGCACCTCGATATCGTCCAGAGACCGCAGCGCCACCCCGGCATCATACCGCCGCCGCGAATGGGCCCAGGGGGAGTTGCGCTCCTCGAAGCCATTGGCCAGCGTGACGATATCGGTGCGCCGCTCCGGCCCCCCGGAAGAGCCAAAGCTCAGCGTCGCGGGAAACCGGGTTTCGTGAAAAGTGCTCGTGCTCATCTGGTGATCCCTTCATGTCAGCGGTTGCGGCGGCCCATGGACAGGGCGCGGCTCATCTGTGCGGCGACCTGGCTTTGCGAGCGGCGGAAGCTTTCGGCATCGGGCGTCCGGATGTTCATCACCACGTTCACTGTCCGGCCACCGCCGCCCGCCTGCACCCCCAACCGCCCGTCGGCGCCCCGGGTCAGCGGCAGGATCGCTTCCGGCCCGGCCTCGCCCATCACTCCGACGCCGCCGCGCATCGGGAATTGCACCGGCCCGTTCACCACCCCGCCCCCCGCAAAGGGCCGCACCCGCCCCTGCGAGAACGCTCCCCCCCGGGCAAAGGGCAACACCCCCTGCATCAACGACCCCACGCCCTGCGCGATCATGCCGCCGAAATGCGACGTCACCGGTTTCGCCGCCGCCGACCAGGCCGTCGCGGCCACCGATTGCGCCACGCTGCGCAGCGCATCCGACGCCTTCATTCCGTCAAACAGCACCCCGTCCAGCGCGCGCCGCAATCCCCGGCTCAGCCCGCGTTCCAGTGTCTGCATGTCGCGGCCCGTCTCGGCGAAGGTACCGCGCAGGCGGCGCATCTCGCCCTCGAACCCCGCCGCCATCCCGGCTGCCTGTCCCAGCCCCTGCGACAGCCCCGCGACCTGGTCCTGCATTTCCTCCAGCGCATCATTCTCATCCATCCTCGGATCCTTTCGTGTTTCCCGCATCCCGCGCGGCTCCGGCGGTGGCCGCGTCGGGGAACCGGGCCAGCATCTCCTCCAACCGATCGCGCCCCATCGCCGCAGACGGCGCGCCCGCGCCCAGCAGCAGCCGCAGTTCCGCCGGGGTCAGCGCCCAGAACCGCGCCGGGTTCAGCCCCAGGGTCTGCATCCCTGCGCGCATCAGCCCCGGCCAGTCGAACCCGGTCATCCCCCTGCCTGCTCCGGCAGGGCGAAGGCCCGGGCCAGCAACTCCCCCGCCCGCCGGGCTGCCTCCACCGGGCCGCCCTCGATTTCGGCCGACAGCAGATCCTCCGTCCGGCCCTGCCAGCCGCCACCCCGCAATCCTGCAACCAGCAATGCCAGGATGTCGCCGGCCGCGAACGCACCGGTCTCGAACCGCTCCACCAGCGCGACCAGGCTATCTTCGCCCAGCCCCGCTTCCAGCTCCGCCAGAGCGCCCAGCGTCAGCTTCATCACCCGCCGCTTGCCGTTCACAACGATCGCGACCTCTCCGGCCCAGGGGTTCGCCATCAGATCGCCGTGAAGCTCAGCGCCCCGGCCGAGGCCAGCGACAGCTCATAGGTCGCCTCTCCGTCATGGGCACCCGCATATTCGATGGCAGTCACCTGGAATGGCCCCTCCACGATCCCGAACCCGGGGATGACAACCTGAAAATCAGGCACTTCCCCGTCAAAGAAGATCTGCCGCGCGCGTTCGTCGCTGCCCGCGTCCTTGAACACCCCCGCCCCGGATATCGCAGCCGACCGCATGCCCGCCCCCGCCAGCAGCTCCCGCCACCCGTTCTGGCTGTCCAAAGACGTCACATCGACACTTTCAGCGTTAAAGCTCAGCCGCGTCGCGCGCAGCCCTGCCAGCGTTTCGAACTGACCGCTGTCGGTCATGTCCACCTTGATCAACAGATCCTTGCCGTTCTGGGCCGCCATCGCGGACCTCCTTTCGGATTGAGTTCAGTCGTCCTGCACGAAGGCGCGGAATTCCAGGTCGATCCGGCGCAACTGCCCGGCTTCGTCCCGCCGTGCCCGCGCCCGGCGAAAGTTCAGGGCCACGACGTAGCCGCGTGACATCTCCGGGACCGGCCCGGACAGCGCATCGCACAACGCGCCCGCGATCTCCTTGGCGGCGCGGAACCCGGCTGCGGTGGTCACCACCGAGACGGTGAAATCATGCACTGCGCCTGCCCCGCCCTTGTCCGACCGATCGCGGACCCTTTCCGGGCCAAGCGCGACATAAGTCGGTGGCGGGTGCCCGGTGGGCGGGGCGTCAAAGATTTTCCCCTCCGTCAGGGCCGCGACCGCCGCATCGCCTGAAAGCCTCGTGAAAACAGCCTCTTGCAAACCACTAGCCAGGGCATAGCTCATCCTGCGACCTCCTCCACCGCGAAACAGACCAGGTGCCGACCGTCGGGGTCGCTCTCCGCCACGCCCTCCACCGCGTAGATCCGGGCGCCCTCGGCAAACCGGTGTCCGGGGCGCGGCCGTCCCGGCGATCCGTGCGGCACCGCCCGCAGGGTGATTTTCAACCCCTGGCGATAGATCCCGGCGGCGCCCTTCTCCATCGGGCGGGCCGTGCGCGGCGTGATCTCCGCCCAATGGGTGCCCCGCGCCGCCCAGCTCTGCACAATGCCACCCGCGCCATCCGCGACCCGCACCGGCACCTGGAGTTCCAGCCGGCGGTTCAGACGCGGGATCATGCGCCCGCTCCGAAACCCACCCGCAGTGGGCGGTATTTCTCGATCAACGCCGAAGTCCCAAAAGGCATGCAACCCTCGCCCAACGCCGTCTCGTTGCGGTATTCGTAGTAATGCGCCGCCAGCAGCATCACCGCCTGGCCCAGGTCGCCGGGCAGATCGGACCAGACCGCGCCCAGCCCGGCGCGCAGGGAGATCTCGGCGCGCCCCTGCGTCGGGATCGCAGGCAACCCGGCGGCGCGCGGGGCCAGCACCGGCATGTGGCGGTCGTGGATCAGCCGGTAGCGCTCAGCCGCGACCACCTGTTCCGCCCCGGTCGCGTCGACCAACCGCAACGCCGTGACCTCCTGCACCGGGGCCAGGGGCAACGCCTGGCCAGCGGGGTCGCGCCACGCTGTCACCTGCAAAGTAAAGTCCCGCAGGATCAACGCCTTGGAGATCCGCGCCTCCACCGCCGCCAGCGCCGCCCTCAAGAAGCCCTCCAGCAGATCGTCCTGCAAATCCTCCGCGGCGAACCCCGTGCCCAGTCGCAATTGCGACTTGAGCCGTTCCAGGGGAAGCACTGCCAGCGGCACGCGGGTGGTTTCCGTCAACATCATATCTTGGCCTCCGATCTTCACGCTGCGCTTGCGTCCCTTCGGCGCGTGTCACGCCACGTTGCTCGGACGAAGGGAGCAGCTGGACAACGCGGGAACATGACACGCACCCGGCCGGACCTCATGGCCCGGCCGACCCGCCACCCCCTCAGGAAGCGGCGAATTTCAGCAGCTTGATCGCCGCGAAATCGCTGACATCGCCGCCCACCCGCTTGGTCGCGTAGAACAACACGTGCGGCTTGGCGCTGAACGGATCGCGCAACACCCGCAGGTCCGGCCGTTCCGCCACCGTGTAACCGGCGTGGAAATCGCCAAAGGCGATCGCCGCCGCATCCGCCGCGATATCCGGCATGTCCTCGGAAATCAGCACCGCGTAGCCCATCAGCCGCGCCGGTTCGCCCGCCGCCAAGCCATCGGCCCACAGGAACCGCCCGTCGTTGTCCTTCAGCTTGCGCACCGCCCCGGCGGTCCGCGAGTTCATCACGAAACTCGCATTGGCGCGATAGCGGGCCTCCAGCGCGTAGACCAGATCGATGATGGCATCGCCCGGATCGGTGGGATCCCACCCGCCCGAGGCACCGCTGACGACGTAGCCCAGCGAATTCCACGCCCAGGACGCATTGGCGACCTGGGGATGCGTCAGAAAGCCCGTCGGCTTGTCCACCCCGTCCCCCGAGATGAAGGCCGCCGCCTCCGAACGGGCGAACTTGTCCGCGATGCGCTCCGCCAGCCACCCCTCGATGTCGAAGGCGCTGTCGTCCAGCAACCGTTGCGAGGCTTTGGGCATGGCCGACAATTCGAACAGCGGGATGGAAATCCGGTCGATGGTCGGCGTCGCGGTTTCGGCCACGTTGCTTTCGTCGTTCCAGCCCGCGCTGACATCCGTCGTGTCGATCAACACGTCGAACGATGTCCCCTCCACATGCACCACATTGGCGATCTGGCGGATGGACGCGGTGCTTTTCAGGACCGCGTGGATGCTGTCCGCAGTCTGCGGATCGACCAGGTAGCCACCGTCGCCCGCCACCGCCGTGGACATCGCCTTGCCCTCCAGCTCCAGCCCTCGCAGCCCGTCGTCGCAGCCCGTGCGCAGATAGGCGCCAAAGGCCTTCAGATGCGGCGCCGAGGTTTCCGCGGCGCTGGCGAGAACGGGGCGCGCGGCGCTGTGATATCTCCGGTCAATCTTGGTCATCTTGGTTTCCTGCTGTTCAAGTCTTGCTTCAAGATCGTCGCGAAACCCATTGAATTTGATCATGAATTCTGCGACGGCATCCGCAACCTCCCTGACCGGTGACATCACTGCCCCGGTCTGGTCCGGCCTCTGTATCGTTCCCATTAGTTCCTCCTCCTATGGCTCTGTTCGGGCACAGCCGTGGTCGGGCGCAGCGCCGCCCCCGCCCGGCGGATCGCCTGTGCCAACTGGCGCATTCCAGGATCTGCCTCGGCCACGGTGCCGGACTTGCCGGCCACGCGGGCTGTCGGCAACATCGGGAACGTCACCAACGACACCTCCCACAGCTCCAGCTCAGTCAGCAGTCGCCCACCGCTCTCGGCTTTGGTGGCCCGGCGGGTGCGGTAGCCGATGGACAGCCCGTCGATCGCCCCGGCCCCGATCAGCGCGGCGGCCTCCCGGCCCCGGGTCACCTGCTCCAACAGCCGCCCGCGCACCCACAGCCCGGTCGCATCCTCACGCATCTCCTCCCAGATTCCGATCGGCTGTGCGGGGTCATGCTGCCACAACATCTTTACCCGCCGCCCCTCAGCCTTCAGCGCGGCGAGAGAGGCCGCATAGGCCCCCGGTGCCACGCGGTCGCCGCCCTGGTCCGCCACGCCGAACCGAGAGGCATAGCCCGCAATCTCCAGCCCGTCCGACAGGGTAAGCGCCTGCTCAGGCCGGCAGAATTTCGTCTCCAGTTCCGAGGTCATCACATCCATCCCGTTCTCCTTCGCTCAGGGCAATTGTCCGATCAGCGATTGAAACGCCTGCGCCAGGATCACCCCGACGATGCCGTAGACCGCCAGCCACAGGCGCCGGTCCAGCCGCGCGATCATTTCCTCGATCCGGGCCAGGCGCGCGTTCATCGCCGCGACTTGCAGATCGGTCAGCCGCTCATGCGCCTCCAACCGCAAGCCGGGCGCGCAGGTAAACGGCTCGAACGCCTTCAGCGGGGTGGGATCAGCCATCGGAATCGCCCTCCAGCACCGGCAGTCCCAGCAGGTGGCGTTTCTCCGCCTCGGTCAGGAAATCGGCCGTGCTGACCCGTTGCCACTGTGCGTCGCGTTCCGCCGACAGGGCCGGCACCTGATCCAGATCGGGTTTCAGCACAACGGCCTCTCCCGCCAGCCGCGCCAGCCAATCCGACACCCGTGCGGCCACACGCGTGGCCAGCGGCAGCACCGTCAGCCGGTAAAAGGCGCGATGGGCTTCCTGATAATTGGCATAGGTCGCGTCGCCCTGAATTCCCAGCAGCATCGGGGGCACCCCGAAGGCCAGAGCGATCTCCCGCGCGGCGGCCTCCTTGGTCTTCTGGAACTCCATGTCCGAGGGGCTGAACCCCATCGGTTTCCAGTCCAGCCCGCCTTCCAGCAACATCGGCCGCCCGGCATTGCGCGCGCCTTGGTGATGGGTCTCCATCTCGTCGACCAACCGCGCATATTGATCGGCGGTCATGGTACCGTCGCCGCCTTCCCCCCGGTATACGATGGCCCCCGACGGGCGCGCCGCGTTGTCCAGCAGCGCCTTGGACCAGCGCGAGGCCGAATTATGCACGTCGATCGCCTGGGCGGCGGCCTGAAGGGGCGACAGCCCGTAATGATCATCCTGCGGGTGAAAGCTCTTCAGGTGGCAGATCGCTGGCGCCTCACCGGAGACATCGAATCGATGCTTGCGTCCGCCCACCGTATAGTCGAAGGCCACCGGCCAGCCATCCGCGCCGGGCACCAGCGCCATCCGGTCCGAGCGAAGCACATGCAGTTCCACCGGCAGGCCGTCATCGGGGGCTACCCCCTCCAGATAGGCATTGCCGGTCAGCAACAGCTGTCCGAACAGCGCCTCCATCAGCTCCGCCCGGCCTTGCACCGGGTTCGGTGCCTGGATCAGCGCCAGCACCGGGTGGCTGTCATAGCGCCGGGCCTCTCCTTCCAGCACCAGCGGCAGGGCGGCGGCGGCCTCGGCGATCATGCGGACGGCGCGAAACCCCACCGGGTTGCCGGCAAATCCCGTGCGCGTCAGCGTCACCATGTCCCGCGCGGTCCACGCCACCCGCCCGGCGCTCTGCACCGCGATCACCCGCGCCGCAGCCGAGGCTTTGGCCTCAGGCGCCGCCTGCGCCTCCCGGCGGAAATAGTCGATGACGCCCATGTGCCCCTCCTCCCGTTGCCGCGCCGCGTCCAGGGACGTGCGCCTGTCACGAAAGGACTATGGGGAAGAAGGGTTAACCCCCGCCTCGAGCACCGTTACGGCGCCCGAGGCGGGAATGGGGGCTCACAACGACCGCATCCGCGGCTGCCGAGCGGGCACATGAGCGATCAGCAATTCGTGCAGTGCCCAGACCAGCGCGTCCAACCGGTCCGGGCTGCCGCGTCCCTGCCAGCCCAGCATGGTCATCTGCACCAGCTGGTCCTCCAACCCCGACAGACCCGGCACATGCCGCACCCGTCCCTGTTCATATAGCGCCGCCACCGGTTCGGCCCGCGCCGCTTTTCCACGGCTGGCGCGCACCTGCTTCAACGGCACCTGCGGATCGACCTGGCGGATCACCGCCTCCACCAGGTCACCACCCTGGTTGACCTCCGCCACGATGCGGTCGGCGCCGTGGCGCGCCATGGCGGCGATCGCGGCCTCCGCCCATTGCGCTGGGCTGGCGGCGTGGACGGTCGCGTCTTCCAGCACATAGGCCCGCCAGCTTTGCACCGGGCCCTCTGCCAGGACGCCCGCGACGATGATGCCGCATTCGTCCGATCCCGCATGGCCCGTCACCGGCGGGTCCACCGCCACCACCACCCGGGTCAGCTCCGGCACCTCGACGACCACGGCGCGTTCCAGCATCGCGGCGCTCCACAGGGCGCCTTCGGCGGCTTCCATCATTTCCCCGTCCAGTTCCTGCCGCCCAAGCCGCGTCCCGGCATAGCGGGCGCGGACTTCCTCCAGGAAACTGTCGGCCAGGTTCGCGCGGTTGGCCTCTGTCGGCGCCTGCGTCACCACGGTCGAAGGCCGGTCCAGCAAATCCTTCAGCAACGGTACGTCACGCGGCGTCGTGGTCACACAGACCTGCGGCCGGTCGCCCAGCCGCAGCGCGAATTGCAGCATGTCCCAGGCCGCGCCCGCGCGTTTCCACTTGGCCAGCTCGTCCACCCAGGCGGCGTCGAATTGCGGCCCGCGCAGCGCCTCCGGGTCATGGGCTGAGAACACCTGCGCCTCCGCGCCGTTGGGCCAGACCAGCCGCTTGCGCCCGGCCTGCCATTCGGGCCGCCGGTCGGGCGGCGAACAGGCCAGGATGCCGCTTTCGCCGAAAATCATCACCTCCCGCGTCTGGTCCACCGTTTCCCCCACCAGTGCGACCTTGCGGCAGCGCCCCGGATCGGCGGCGCGCGCACCCTCGACCTGTGCGCGCACCCATTCGGCGCCGGCCCGCGTCTTGCCCGCGCCGCGCCCGCCCAGGATCACCCAGGAGCGCCAGTCCCCCGCCGGCGGCAATTGATGCGGCAAGGCCCAGAACTCGAACAAAAAAGGGAGAGCGCCAAGCTCTCCCTCATCCAGTTCATCCAGGAACCTGGCCTGAAGATCCGCAGTCCCGGAGGCGATCCAGCTTGCACCGGATCGAAGCCCGCGCAGCATCGAGATCGATTGCCCCTGTCCCGCAATATCCCCCTTCCCGCTGTCGTCGTTCATCTAGCTTCGCCTCCGTTTCCAATGCGAATTTCATCCAGTGCCGGATCTCCGCGATCTTGCCCAGGCAATCCTTCACCGCATCCACATCGCCCGCGCGCAGCCTGCCCTGCAACGCGGCCAATTCCGCCGTGATGTCCCCAACCTGTGTTTCGACCGTGTCGATCGTCCTACCCAACCGCATGACGTGTTCGTCATTCGTTATAATTGTCATTGATGCAGCCTCTTGCGACATGGGTCTTCGTCCGCGCAAAAGAAAAACGGCCGGTCGCAACTGCGCCCGACCGTCCGTCATGTTCACCAGCTTGCCGCGCCATCCTTACAGAACAGCAGGGGAAAGTCAATATTTCTCCAGCAAAATCAACGCTTTATCGTAACGCCCCGTTAACCAGATCTTAACCTGTCGCGCAATGAGGGCTATTGATTGGCGCGTTCCGCCTCGATCTTGCGCCATTGGGCGACGTTGCTGTTATGCTCTTCCAGCGTCCTGGCAAAGGCATGTCCGCCCGACCCGTCGGCCACGAAGAACAGGAAGTCGCTGTCGCCGGGATTCACCGCCGCCGCGATGCTGGCGCGGCCGGGATTGGCGATCGGCGTCGGCGGCAGCCCCGCGATCACGTAGGTGTTGTAGGGTGTCTCCCGGTCCAGTTCGCTCCGCCGAAGGCCACGGCCCAGAACGCCTTCCCCGTTGGTGATGCCGTAGATCACCGTCGGGTCGGTTTGCAGGCGCATCCCCTCGCGCAGGCGGTTGGTAAAGACGCTGGCGACCTGGCCACGTTCTTCGGGCACGCCGGTCTCCTTCTCGATGATCGAGGCCAGGATCAGCGCCTCTTCGGGAGAGGAGATCGGCAGGTCCGGCGCCCTGTTCACCCAGGCCTCCCGCAGCCGCTCGGATTGCGCATCACGCATCCGGTCGATCACCGATTGCCGGCTGTCGCCCTCTGCCACCTCGTAGCTGTCGGGGGCCAATGACCCCTCCGCCGGCCGCTCCGCGACATCGCCGTCCAGCACGTCGATCCGGCTCAGCGCGTCGACCACCTGCCAGCTGGTCACACCCTCGGCCATGGTCACGCGATAACGTGTATCGGCCAGGTCACGAACACGGGTGAATTCCTCCGGCGCGGCGGTGTCCTCCTGTGGTACGAACTTCGCCTTCTCGACAAAGCGCGAGGTTGCCGGGTCCAGCTCCCGCACCACCACATCGGCGCTGTTCACGCCGATCCGGTACAGGATTTCAGTCCCGCAGGTCGACGCCCCGCCCCGCGTCACGATATCCACGATTTCCTCGACCGACGACCGTTCCGGCACCAGAAACGCGCCCGCCTTCAGCTCATCCGACTTGTCCGTGTAATCCGCCCCGATCCGCATGATCGCGGCAGACCGCACCGCGCCCTGATCCTGAAGATTGTCGGACACCCGCGTCATGTTCGCCCCCGAAGGCACGCGCACGCAGATCGCCGCTTCCAGCGGTCCTTCGGCCGTATACTCCGACTTCCCCCACAGGATCAGACCCGCCAGAAGAAAGGCGGCGACGATCAGCAGGGTGAACCCGTTGGACGCGACGGCGCGCCACATTCAGCGTTCCTTTCCGAAGATGATGGAGGCGTTCGTGCCGCCAAAGCCGAAGGAATTGGACAGCGCCACGTTCACTTCCCGATCCCTCCGGGCATTGGGGGCCAGGTCCAGCTTGGGCTGAACGGCGGGGTTGTCCAGGTTGATCGTCGGCGGTGCCACCTGATCGCGCAGCGCCAGGATGGAGAAGATCGCCTCGATCGCGCCGGCCGCGCCCAGCAGATGCCCGGTGGCCGACTTGGTCGATGACATCGTCACCTTGGACGCGTGATCGCCCAGCAGACGCTCCACCGCGCCCAGCTCGATCGTGTCGGCCATGGTGGAGGTGCCATGCGCATTGATGTAATCCACATCCTCCGGCGACAGCCCGGCGCGTTTCAGCGCAGCGACCATGGCACGGTAACCGCCATCGCCATCCTCGGACGGGGCGGTGATGTGATAGGCATCGCCCGACAGGCCATAGCCCAGGTATTCGCCATAGATCTTGGCGCCGCGCGCCTTGGCGTGCTCGTATTCCTCCAGCACGACGATCCCGGCGCCCTCACCCATGACAAAGCCGTCGCGATCCGTGTCATAGGGGCGCGAGGCGATTTCCGGAGTGTCGGCATATTTCGTCGACAGCGCCTTGCAGGCGTTGAACCCGGCGATCCCGATCTTGCAGATCGCCGCCTCGGCGCCGCCGGCGACCATCACGTCCGCATCGCCCCACTGGATCAGCCGCGCGGCGTCGCCGATGGCATGGGCCCCGGTGGAACAGGCGGTCACCACCGAATGGTTCGGCCCCTTGAAGCCATAGCGGATCGACACCTGGCCGGAAATCAGGTTGATCAGCGCACCCGGCACAAAGAACGGCGAGACCCGGCGCGGGCCGCGTTCTTCCATGACCAGGGCAGTGTTGGCGATGGAGTTCAGCCCCCCGATGCCCGATCCGATCAGAACGCCGGTGCGCTCCAGATCCTCGGTTCCGGTGGGGGTCCAGCCCGCATCTTCCACCGCCTGCTGCGCGGCGGCCATGCCGAACAGAATGAAGGTATCGACCTTGCGCTGTTCCTTCGGCTCCATGTAGGCATCGGCGTTGAACGTGCCATTGCTGCCATCGCCGCGCGGAACTTCGCAGGCATAGGTCGTGGTTAAACCCTCAGGATCGAACTGCGATATCCGGCCACCGCCGGATTTTCCGGCCAGAATCCGCTCCCAGCTTTCTTCGACCCCATCTGCCAAAGGCGTCACCAGCCCCAGACCCGTTACGACGACACGACGCATTGCCTGCCCTTTCCACACGTATTCTTGCGTCCTGCTCTTAGCCTGTCCCGCCCGGTCTGAGCAAGAGCAACCCCACGCGGAACAACGCCGACCCGGCGCTGCGGCGCCGTATTTCAGCGTCCGCGCACCGCATAAAGCGACAGCAATTCGAACAGGATCTGCGCACCGGCCTGGGCGGTGTTGCTGGTCGGATCATAGGACGGGGCGACCTCCACGACATCGCCACCGACCATGTCGATCCCGGCCATGCCGCGCAGGATCGCCTGAACCTCGCGCGGGGTCAACCCGCCAACCTCCGGCGTGCCGGTTCCGGGGGCAAAGCCCGGGTCGAGCGAATCCACGTCGAAACTGACATAGGTCGGCCCCGCGCCCACGACTTCGCGCGCGATGGCGATCACGGCATCCACGCCGATCTGCGCAACCTCCTCCGCATGAATGACCCGCATTCCGCTGGCAAAGGAGAATTCCCAAAGGTAATCGCCGCCGCCCCGGATGCCGATCTGCACGCAGCGCGTCGGGTCCAGCGATCCCTCCAGCACCGCCTGCCGGAACGGGCCGCCATGGTGGAACTTGGCGCCTTCGTAGACGCCGCTGGTGTCGGCATGGGCGTCGATATGCACCATGCCAACCGGCCCGTGCCGCGCCGCCAGCGCCGCCAGTATCGGCCGCGAGATCGAGTGATCGCCCCCCACCGCCAAGGGCGCCACGTCGCTGGACACCAGCGCGGTAAAGAACCCCTCGATATCGGCGTGACAGGACGCCAGGTCGTAGCGCGATCGCATCGGCACATCGCCGATATCGGCCACCCGCAGCCTGTGCAGCGGCGCGACATCCAGCACCCGGTTCCAGGGGCCGATCCGCTCCACTTCGCGTACCGCCTTCGGGCCGCGCCGCGATCCGGCGCGGTTGGTCACGCCCAGGTCCATGGGCACGCCCACCAGCGCCACGTCCAGCCCGTCGATCCGTCCGCCCTCGGACAGCCTGTCGGCCAGCTCCGGCGCGGGGCGCGCGTCCAGGAGGGTGGAGATCCCGGCAAAGGGCCAGGCCCGTCGCCCACCGACGGCAAAGACCTGGTCGGCCACCGCCTTCATCCGGGGATCGTGAAAGGCGGTGCCCTTGTCGTTGCCGTACAGGTCGCGCAATTCGCTCAGGCTCTTGGGCATGGGGCTCTCCGTGGCTGGGTTGGTCCGGCCCATCACAATCCGCACCCGACCACCTTGGCAAGAGGCAATCCCCCGCGCTGGCCTGACCCCGGCCAACGTCCGGTCCCCGAGGTCGCCGACAGCCCAGTGGCTGATCGGCACGTCCCGCGCAAAGCAAAAGGCGCGGGATCTCTCCCGCGCCTCTCCCGCCGTCAGGCGGTAAATTCTCTGGTCCGGCCAGTCATCCCGGCCCGGCACCGATCCGACGGATCAGGCGGCTTCCTTGATGAAGTTCACCGCGTCGCCGAAGGTCTGGATGTTCTCGGCGGCGTCATCGGGGATCTCGATGCCGAACTCTTCTTCGAACGCCATGACCAGCTCGACCGTGTCCAGGCTGTCGGCGCCCAGGTCGTCGATGAACGAGGCGTTCTCGGTCACCTTGTCCTCTTCCACGCCCAGATGCTCAACGACGATCTTCTTCACGCGCTCTGCGACATCGCTCATAGGATTTCCCCTCACGTTCCTTTGGGCGCTTGGCCCGTTACTTTGCCATGCCCCGGCGGGCCTGATACTGCTGCCCAGCCGGGCGGTCTCTCCCCGGAAAGGCCGAGGCACCAAAGGCCCCGTAACGGGATGCCTTCGGAAAATCTGCGCCGCCTATAGCATATCGATCCGCCTAGGCAAACGCTTTCGCTAGATGGGGCAGCATGGTCCAGATCGCAAGTCCATGCAATGGGGGAAATCCCCCCAAGCACCTGAAATCCGGCCCCTTTCCGCCAATTGTTCCGTCGCGTCGCGCGTGCCGTCAACCCCTTGGAAATGGCGGAGAAAGCCACCGCACGCGCCGCGTCACCGCGCCTGGGCGGCAGCCCGCGGCGGGCGGCAATCCGAATCTCCCCTGCCGCCGATGGCGGCCACGAAGGACCGGATCGCCGGGCGCATCTTACAGCATCGCCATGCCGCCGTTCACATGCAGCGTCGCGCCGGTGACATATCCCGCCTCCGCGCTGGCCAGGTACAACACGGCGGCGCCGATCTCCTGGCCCTTGCCCATCCGGCCCATGGGCACCTGGCCCAGAATGCCGGATTTCTGGTCATCGGTCAGCCCGTCGGTCATCGCCGTCTCGATGAAACCCGGCGCCACGCAATTGGCGGTGATGCCCCGGCTGGCGACTTCGTAGGCGATGGACTTCGTCATCCCCACCATCCCTGCCTTTGAGGCGGCATAATTCACCTGGCCGGGATTGCCCGTCGCCCCGACGATGGAGGAGATATTGACGATCCGGCCCCACCGGGCCTTCATCATCGGACGCATCACCGCCCGGCACAGCCGCATGGTGGAGGTCAGGTTGACCTCGATCACCTTGGCCCAATCGTCATCGGACATGCGCATGAAGATCTGGTCGCGGGTGATGCCCGCGTTGTTCACCAGGATATCCAGCCCGCCCATCGCCTCGATGGCGCGTTTCGGCAGGCCGTCCACGGCTGCGGCATCCGACAGATCGCAGGGCAGCACATGGGCGCGCTCTCCCAGTTCCTCCGCCAGGGCCTGCAAAGGCGCCTCCCGCGTGCCGGAGAGGCCGACCACGGCCCCCGCCCCATGCAGGGCGCGCGCGATCTCGCCCCCGATGCCGCCGCTCGCGCCGGTGATCAGCGCCGTCTTTCCCGTCAGATCGAACATCTTCGCCTCGCTGCGGACGGCCCCGCGCGCCGTCCCTGGTCTGTCAGAATTCGATGCGGGGGCCGGGCATCGCCTGGCCGCAGGATGGGATCAGCCTTTCAGCGCCGTGGCAGCGGCGGTGACGTCATCGGGCGCGCCGACGTTGCGGCAGGCGACCGACCGGTCGATCCGCCGGATCATGCCCGACAGCGCCTTGCCGGCGCCGATCTCCCAGATCTCCGTCACGCCCTGCCCGGCCATCCAGGTCACGCTTTCGCGCCAGCGCACCGATCCGGTGACCTGCTCCACCAGAAGCTGCTTCAGCTCCTCGGCGGCCTGCACGCCCTCGGCGCGGACATTGGCGACCACGGGCACGCTGGGCGCGGCAAAGTCCACCTGGGCCAGCGCCTCGGCCATGACTTCGGCGGCGGGGGCCATCAAGGCGCAATGGAACGGCGCGCTCACCGGCAGCAGCACGGCGCGCTTGGCGCCCTTCGCCTTGGCGATGTCCAGCGCGCGTTCAACGGCAGCCTTGTGGCCCGACACGACGACCTGCGCGGGGTCATTGTCATTGGCGGCCTGGCAGACTTCCCCCTGGGCAGCCTCTTCCGCGACGGCACGAGCGGTGTCGAAATCCAGCCCCAGCAGCGCGGCCATCGCGCCCTGGCCTACCGGCACGGCCTCCTGCATGGCGCGCCCTCGGATGCGCAGCAGCTTGGCCGCGTCGGTGACGCTCAGCGCGCCAGCAGCGGCCAGCGCGGAATATTCCCCCAGCGAATGCCCGGCGACAAAGGCGGCATCGGTGATCGCCACCCCCTCGGCCTCCAGCGCGCGCATCGCCGCCAGCGATGTGGCCATCAGCGCCGGCTGTGCGTTCTGCGTCAGGGTCAGCGTCTCGGCATCGCCCTCCCAGATCAGGTCCGAGAGCTTTTCACCAAGCGCCGCGTCGACCTCGTCGAAGACGGCGCGCGCCGCCGGATAGCTGTCGGCCAGGGTGCGCCCCATTCCGATGGTCTGTGCGCCCTGTCCCGGAAATACGAATGCCCGGCTCATGAAGCCCTCCTGAGGTTGCGTCTGTGGCTATTTTGTTGTCAGGCGGGATAGCGATTGCGCCGTGGAATGGCAATCTTTCCCTCCGGCTTTCCCTCGAACCTGCCCTTTGACCTGCACTCCGGCTCTCAGGCTGGCCTGCCCTCTCGCACTGCCCGCCGCCCCGCCTGTCCCCGGCGTCTACCGGGGCGGCAGCGCGCCCCAGCCGCCGACCGCCAGGATCAACCCCGTGGTCAGCACCCCCGCTGACAGGGCCAGCGGACCGGGCTGCAATCCCGACAACGGCACCAGCACCAGCCCCGCGGTAATCCCGGCCACCGCCAGTATCCGCATCCCTGCCCGCGCCAGCATCCCGTCCCACGATCCCCGCATCTTTCCCGCTCCCGGCCTTGTTGCACGGCCAGATCATCCCGGCGGCACGGCAAATTGATGGCAGGGCGGCGGCACGCGCGGGGAAACAGCGGGGCGTCACCACGCCCCGTCGCCCGCCCTTGCGCCCTCAGGACTTACCGCCTATAGGAGCGGTTCCTTCCGCACGGAAATCGAACCGCGCAGACTCTCGTGGAGGGGCCGCGGAAGGTCAGGCCCTCCTATGAAATGCGCCTAGATAGAAATGGAGTGCACATGCCGCTTTACGAGCATGTTTTCATCTCGCGCCAGGACCTGTCCAACACGCAGGCCGAAGGGCTCATCGAACATTTCGGCACCGTGCTTGCCGATAACGGTGGCAAGCTGATCGACCAGGAATACTGGGGCGTCAAGACGATGGCCTACAAGATCAACAAGAACCGCAAGGGGCATTACGCCTACCTGCGGACCGATGCACCGGCCGATGCCGTGCAGGAGATGGAGCGTCTGATGCGTCTGCATGACGACGTCATGCGGGTTCTCACCATCAAGGTGGACACCCACGAGGAAGGCCCCTCGATCCAGATGCAGAAACGTGACGACCGCGACGATCGCCGTCGTGAACGTCGCTGATCCCGTCTTGAAGAAAGGAGCCTGAACCCATGGCTGCAAAACCGTTTTTCCGTCGTCGCAAAGTGTGCCCCTTCTCCGGGGACAACGCACCCAAGATCGACTACAAGGACACGAAGCTGCTGCAACGCTACATCTCCGAGCGTGGCAAGATCGTGCCCTCCCGCATCACCGCCGTCTCCGCCAAGAAGCAGCGCGAACTTGCGCGCGCGATCAAGCGTGCCCGCTTTCTCGCCCTGCTTCCCTACGCTGTTAAGTAAGGAGCAGAACCAATGGACGTGATCCTTCTTGAACGCGTGGCCAAGCTGGGCCAGATGGGCGACATCGTGTCGGTCAAGCCGGGCTTTGCCCGCAACTACCTGCTGCTGCAAGGCAAGGCGCTGACCGCCTCGAAAGAGAACATCGCCCGCTTCGAAGCCGAAAAGGCACAGCTGGAAGCGAACAACCTGGAAACCAAGAAAGAGGCCGAAGCCCTGGGCGAGAAGCTGGATGGCGAGACCTTCGTGGTGATTCGCTCCGCTTCCGATGGCGGCAACCTCTACGGCTCCGTCACCCCGCGTGACGTCGCCGCCGTGGCCACCGAAGGCGGCTACACGGTCGAGCGTAAACAGGTCATCATCCCGCTTCCGATCAAGGAACTGGGCCTGCACAATGTCGACATCTACCTGCACCCGGAAGTCGAAGTTCAGATCACCCTGAACGTCGCGCGCTCCCCGGAAGAGGCAGAGCTTCAGGCCTCCGGCAAATCCATCCAGGACGCCGCAGCCGAAGAAGAAGCCGCAGCAGAATTCGAGATCGCGGAGCTTTTCGACGATCTCGGCTCCGCCGCATCGGATGACGACGACCAGCCCGCGCCCCGCGCCGAAGCGCAAGGCGACGACGAAGACTGATCCCCGGCGGATCGGCCTTTCGGCGCGTTGAACAGATCGAAACGGGCCGCATCTCCGGATGCGGCCCGTTTTCGTATGGGTATGGTGTGGCAATGCTGCTATCCGCCCCTTGGCGCTCCGGCGGCACCGCCGCCATCAGGCGCCCGCCGCTCCTCCCGCCAAGGGCGCCCGTCAGGTTCTGCAGAACGGCAGGCACAGGTTGCGGGCCTTCAACTCGTTGATCATCGACCGCGCCCGCACCAGCGCGTTGCGCCGGACAAAGCAATCGCCCTCGAACCCACCGCCCGGCAATTCGCGGGAGATGCACTCCACCAGGGGCGCGCGCAGCATGGTTGTGATCACGAATTTGGCCTCCCGGCCTTCCTCGGTGGAGAAGTCCGGGCAATCCATGCCCGCCAGATGAATGGGCTGTCCCTGAAACAGGACCAGATTGCCGCGCAGCGCCTTGGTCTGCCCCTTGGGCAGGCCATTCTGCCCCTGCCCCTGCGGCGGGACAGCCGCGCCGTCCTGCGCCCGCATCGTATCGGGCAGGGCCAACAGCGCCGTCACCAGCGCCACCACCATCACCCCTGCCCGCGCCGCGCCGGCGCCGCTTTGCCATCCGCTCCCGCCCATGCGATCCGCCTCCCGATCTCCGACGCAGACTAGCCGCCCGCCCCCGCCCTGCAAGCGGCCGGGGCTGCGACATGCGGTCCCGGAGGAGGCGCGGAAGCCGGTCGCCGCCACGAAAAAGGCCGCCCCAAGAAGGGCGGCCAATTCTCACTCCGATACGTGGGAGAGGATCACTCCTCGTCCAGCGCCTCGACAGCTTTCTGAAGATCCTCGCGGGAGGTTTCTTTCTCGGAAACCTCGGCCAGTTCGAAGATGTAATCGACGACCTTGTCCTCGAACAGCGGAGCGCGCAGCTGTTGCTGCATCTGTGCGTTTTGCTGCACGAATTCAAAGAACTGACGTTCCTGACCCGGATATTGACGCGCCTGCGTCAGGATCGCCTGGGTCATCTCCTGGTCGGTCACTTCAACCTCGGCCTTCTGGCCCAGCTCCGCCAGCAGCAGGCCCAGGCGCACGCGACGCTCCGCCAGTTTCACATGTTCTTCGGTCGGCTCGACCTTGTCATGATCGTGGCCTTCGACGTCGGGGTTTTCCTCGTGCCACAGCTGATGCGCGATCTGGCCCGCTTCGGCCTCCACCAGGCTGGGGGGCAGTTCAAAGCTGACAACATCGTCCAGCTTGTCCAGCAGGTCACGCTTCATCACCGCGCGGGCGGCACCGGCATATTCGGCCTCCAGGCGCTCACGGATCTGGTCCCGCAGGGCGTCCAGCGACTCGGCTCCGTATTTCTTGGCCAGCTCGTCGTTCAGCTCTGCGGCCTTGGGGGCCTTCACTTCCTTGATCGTGCAATCAAAGGTGGCTTCCTTGCCGGCCAGATGCTCCGCACCGTATTCCTCGGGGAAGGTGACCGTCACGGCCTTTTCCTCGCCCGCGGTCACGCCGGTCAGCTGCTCTTCAAAGCCGGGGATGAAGGAGTTGGACCCCAGCACCAGCGGATAATCCTCGGCAGAGCCGCCTTCGAAGGCCTCGCCGTCGACCTTGCCGACGAAATCCATGACGACCTGATCGCCCTCTTCGGCGGCGCCGTCCTTGGCGTCGAAATCCTGTGCGCTTTCGGCCAGGTTTTCCAGCGCTTCGTCAACGGCGCTGTCCTCGGCTTTCACGGTCATCTTCTCAAGGCTGACGGCCTTCAGATCGACTTCGGGGATCTCGGGCAGGGCTTCGTAGGACATGTTGACGACGACATCGTCGCCCTCTTTCCATTCTTCGCCGGCCTGCATCTCCATCGCGGGCTGGGCCGCAGGGCGCTCGCCGCTGTCCTCGAAATGCTGGGCCATGGCACCGTCCACGGCTTCCTGCATGGCTTCGCCCAGCAGACGCTGGCCGAACTGCTTCTTCAGCAGCGCCATCGGCACCTTGCCCTTGCGAAAGCCCTTCATTTCCACGTCGGGCTGGGCTTCGGCCAGTTTTTCGTTGACCTTGCCGTCCAGTTCATCCGCCGTCACGGTGATCTGGTAGCCGCGTTTCAGGCCGTCTTTCAGGGTCTCGGTGACCTGCATGTTGCGTCGTCCTTTTATCTCGGTCTCGGCCGCGCGGGCGGCGTTGTAAATCAGACGCCCTTCTATGGGCGCCTGTTGGCTGTTGCAAGGGCTAAACCCCGCCCCAGCGGCGCGCAGCCGGTCAATAGACCGGTGTCAGCCCCTTCGGCTTGAACGACGGCAGCACGATCACCGACGCCCCGTGCACCGACCTGTCGTGCAGGTGGATGACATCCTGGTCCAGCATGCGGATACAGCCCGAGGACACCGACCGCCCGAGTTCCTGCGGCACCGCGTCACCATGCACACGGTACAGCGTATCGACACCGTTCTGGAACAGGTAGAGCGCCCGCGCGCCCAGCGGATTGTCCGGCCCCGGATCCATGCCGCCATTCGCCACCGAATAGGGCTCCAGCTCCGGTTGGCGCGCGATCATGCTGGCCGGCACCTTCCAGCGCGGCCAGTCGCGGGTGAATTGCAGCCGGGCCGTCCCCTCCCAGTCGAAACCGGCAGCGCCGACACTGACGCCAAATCGGGTGGCGGTCTGCGCGTCCTCGACAAAGAACAGCAACGCTTCGTCCGGGTCCACGACGATGGTGCCATGCGGGTGCTGCGGCCAGGGGTTGGTCACATCCTGGCGCCAGTATTTCGGGGCCAACGACCCTTCGGCGATCGCGGGGATGGGAAAGGGTTCGTCATCGATCGCGCCGTAGAACTCCGGCAGCGGCGGATATTTCGGAGCGGGCGGCGTGGCCGGGGCGGCGCGGGTGGCGGCCTCCGGCGCGGGACGGGTACAGGCGGCAAGACCTGCCGCCGCGCCCAGGGCGACGAAACTGCGTCGGGTAAACATGTGGGGTATCCTTGTTGGTCTGATCACGGGGGGCCTTGCGGGCCGATGGCGGGATCAGGACCGGCGCGGCGGATCGCGCGGCGGCGCGGGGTCCAGCGCGGCCACAAGTCGGTCATTGGCCGGCATCGGCAGCCGGGCGCGCCCCGGTTCCAGCCGCGGCGGAAGCGGCGCGCTCAGCGCCGCGTCGGGCGGACAGGGCACGCCCGCAACCGCCGCCACCGTACAGCGCCGCGCCTTGGCCCGCAGATGCCCGCCCGTTGGCGCGGCCTCGGGCCGGGCGATGCCGGCGTCCGGGACAGCCAGGCCCATGTTGACCTGCCCCGTGTTGATCGGCGCCGTGTCGGCCCTTGGCATGGGGGCATGTGGCGTGACGGACGATTGCTGATGCTGCGCCTGAAGCCGCGCAACCTTCGCCGCCGCCGTCATGCCGCCCAGCGGCAGCAGAAGCAGCGCCATCAGGACCAGGACGGCCGGGCGAAGGATCAGGGCGAAACGCGACATCCCCCCTCAATTACGCCTTTTGCGCGCCAAGCCAAACGCGTTCCCCCGACCCGGCAGGGAAAAAGCGGCCACGGCAGATCACATGATCGCGAGCCGCCCGGCCCGAAGACACCGAGGCCCGGCATTGGGAATTGAAAAAATGGTGCGGGTGAAGGGACTTGAACCCCCACGCCTTGCGGCGCCAGAACCTAAATCTGGTGCGTCTACCAATTCCGCCACACCCGCACGTTCCGGGGCGATCGCGCCGCCGGTGCAGCGCTGAATATCAAAGTGCTGCGCGGGTTGCCACGGGAAAAATCCGTCGGACCGTTGCTTCTTTACCGGCTGTTAACACTTGCGCGCATACAGTCCGCAAAGGCCAGGGAGAGGAGGAAACAGGTTGACACTTTGCGACAAAGCCGGGCGATGGGGCCGCATCCGGGGCAGTCTTCGCGCGGTTTGAGGGTGATTTGGGGGTGAATTGTGGCCAAAACGGGGCGCGGACTGCCCCAATGCCCCCCAATTTTCCGGAAATATACCCAATTCCGCCGTATTGGGACGAAAGGATAGGTCCAGTGATCAAGAGGATATGACTATGAAGGCCCTTGCCAAACTCCGTGGCCTCGCAAATGTTCCCGCCAAACCGGCAACGCCCGCCTCGGGCCTGACGGTCGGAACCCATGTCCTGACCCTCGATGGCGAGCTGCCGGTCCAGTTCCTGTCCGCCGGTGACCGCGTGGTCACCCGTGACAGCGGCATGGCCCTGGTCCGCGGCCTCCGCCGGCGCAAGATCACATGCGACACCGTGCAGATCACCGCCGGCTCCCTGGGTCACAAGCGCCCCGAGGGCGACACCCTGCTCCCCGCAGGGCAGAAGGTGTTGGTCCGGGATTGGCGCGCCCAGGCGCTCTTTGGCAAGAAATCTGCCCTGGTGCCGGTGTCGCGCCTGGTCGACGGCGAATTCGTCAAGCTGATGGGACAGCAGGTCCTGGACGTCTACGAGATCATCTTTGACCGTGATCACGTGCTATATGCCAGCGGCCTGGAACTCGCCGCCGAAACGCCCGCGACGATATCGCGCTGACAGGTCAGGATGGCGCACGGGATCGGCTGACCCGACCGCTCCACTCCCCCAATTCGGTTGCCGCTACTGCACGCCCAATCCGGACATGACCGCCGGCAGGGCCTCTGGCAGATCCTCCGCAATCAGTCCCGGCCCGACCTGGCGCGCGGCGCTGACATGCAGCCACGCCCCGGCGCAGGCAGCTTCGAAGGGATCGACACCCCGTGCCAACAGACCAGTGATCATCCCCGCCAGTACGTCGCCAGCCCCCGCCGTCGCCAGCCAGGGTGCCGCCCGGTCATAGCGCGCCGCGTTGATCCGAACCTGCCCATCTGGCGCCGCGATTACCGTGTCCGGCCCCTTCAGCACCACCACCGCACCCGTGCGCGCGGCCGCCATCTGCGCCGCCCCGGTCCGGGACAGCGCCGAAGGAGCCTCCGGGCCTTGTTTCAGCCGCGCCGCCAGGTCCGGGAACAGCCGGGCGAATTCGCCGCCGTGGGGCGTCAGCACCACGGCCCCCGGACGGTCGGCGAACAGCGCCGCCCCCTTCTGCGCCAGCGCGCTCAGGGCGTCGGCATCCAGAACCACCGCGCGCTTCGCGTCCTGCACCACGGCCAGCAGCTCCGCCGCCCGCGCCACGCCCAGTCCGGGACCCAGACACAGCGCGTTGATCCGGGCGTCCTGCAACATTGCCTCGAACGCCGCCGCATCGTCGATCCGGGCCAGCATCAGGGCGGTGATCTGGGCCGAAACCTCGAACATCGCGGCACCGGGTGCGCCCAGCGTCACCAGCCCGGCACCGATGCGCAGGGCGGCCCGGGCGCTCAGCCGCGCGGCACCTGTGCGCCCGGCGCCCCCGGCCAGCACCAGCGCATGGCCATGCCCGAACTTGTGCGCAGCACCCGATTTGCGCAACAATCCGGGGTCCGGCGCGCAGGTCATCCCGATGGCCCCGCCCTGCCCCGCAAGGCCCAGATCGACCACCGCCACCTGCCCGCAATAATCCGGGCCGTCCTCCAGGTAATGTCCCGGCCGCGGCGCCTGGAACGTCACGCATAGATCGGCGGCCAGCGCCGCGCCGCCGGTCCCGACGCCAAAGACGCGCCCCGTTTCGGCGCACAGGCCGGTGGGCAGATCCACGGCCACCACCCGTGGCCCCTCGCCCCTCCGCCGCAGTGCCGCCAACCCGGCAAACACTGCGCTCGTCACCGTAACCGGCCGGCGCAACCCGATCCCGAACACGGCATCCACCACCAGGTCGGCGCCCTGAACCGCTTCCACCGTGCAGGCCTCCAGTGCGGTGATCGGCCCGTTCCAGGCCGCGCGCATCGCCGCCGCATCGCCAGACAGCGCGGCCACGTCGCCCAGCAGGTAGACCGTGACCGCCCATCCCCGCGCCCGCAGCAGCCGCGCCACGACGAATCCGTCTCCGCCATTGTTGCCCGGCCCGCACAGCACAGCCGCCCGGCGCGGGCCGAAGGCCAGCACCGGCCAGCGCGCCAGCAGCGCCCTGACGACGCCTTGGCCCGCGCGGTCCATCAGTGCCGCGCCGGTGGTCGCACCGCGTGCGATGGCGGCGGTTTCCAGGTCTCTGATTTCGCGACAGGTCAGCAATACTGTCATGTTTTTCTCAAATCGCCCAATTCTTATGCGATGCGCCTATTTATCGTGCGACGCCTTCGCCCGCATCCGCCGCCGCACCCTTTCGGAGACGTTAGCCAATTGTGGCTGGTGGGGGAAAGTGATCTGACCGGGGGCGACGTATCTGCGAGGAGTTTCCGATGAAAAAGATCGAAGCGATCATCAAGCCGTTCAAGCTTGATGAGGTGAAGGAGGCGCTTCAGGACGTTGGAGTCCAGGGTCTCTCTGTCATCGAAGTCAAGGGCTTCGGCCGCCAGAAGGGCCATACGGAGCTTTATCGCGGCGCCGAATACGTGGTGGATTTCCTGCCCAAGGTGAAGATCGAGGCCGTGCTGGACGACGATCAGGTCGACAGCGCCATCGCCGCGATCATCGAGGCTGCGAAGACGGAAAAGATCGGCGACGGCAAGATCTTTGTCACGCCCGTGGAACAGGCCATTCGCATCCGCACCGGGGAAACCGGGCCGGACGCGCTCTGACATAGAAAATCAACGAAGGGATAACAAAGCATGAGCAAAGACAAGGTTCTCAAGCTTATCAAGGACGAAGACGCGGAATACGTGGACATCCGGTTCACCGATCCGCGCGGCAAGCTTCAGCACGTCACCCTGATGTCCGATCAGGTGGACGAGGACTTCCTGGAAGAAGGGTTCATGTTCGACGGGTCCTCCATCGCCGGGTGGAAGTCCATCGAAGCCTCCGACATGAAGCTGATCCCCGACACCGAAAGCGCCTATGTCGATCCGTTCTATGCGGAAAAAACCGTGTGCATTCACTGCTCCGTCGTGGAGCCCGACACCGGCGAGGCCTATGACCGCGATCCGCGCGGCACCGCCGAGAAGGCCGAGGCCTACCTGAAATCCACCGGCATCGGCGATGTGGCCTACATGGGTCCGGAGGCGGAGTTCTTCCTGTTCGACAATGTGAAGTTCTCCAACGCGATGAACAAGGTCTCCTACGAGGTCGACGCGCTGGACGCCTCCTGGAACACCGACACCGATTACGAGATGGGCAACACCGGCCATCGTCCCGGCGTCAAGGGCGGCTATTTCCCCGTCAACCCGATCGACGACGCGCAGGACATCCGGTCCGAGATGCTGTCGACGATGAAGCGTCTGGGCATGAAGGTGGACAAGCACCACCACGAAGTCGCCTCCTGCCAGCATGAGCTGGGCCTGATTTTCGACAGCCTGACCAAGCAGGCCGACGAGCTTCAGAAATACAAGTACATCATCCACAACGTCGCCCAGGCCTATGGCAAGTCCGCGACGTTCATGCCCAAGCCCATCGCGGGTGACAACGGCACCGGGATGCATGTGAACATGTCCATCTGGAAGGACGGCAAGCCGCTGTTCGCCGGGGACAAATATGCCGACCTCAGCCAGGAGGCGCTGTATTTCATCGGCGGCATCCTCAAGCATGCCAAGGCCCTGAACGCCTTCACCAACCCCTCGACCAACAGCTACAAGCGGCTGATCCCCGGGTTCGAGGCGCCGGTGCTGCGCGCCTATTCCGCGCGCAACCGTTCGGGCTGTGTCCGGATCCCCTGGACCGAAAGCCCCAAGGCCAAGCGCGTCGAGGCCCGGTTCCCCGATCCCTCGGCCAACCCCTACCTGTGCTTTGCCGCGCTGCTGATGGCCGGCATCGACGGGATCAAGAACAAGATCGACCCCGGCGAGGCGATGGACAAGAACCTGTACGACCTGCCCCCCGAGGAACTGGCCGACATTCCCACCGTCTGCGGCTCCCTGCGCGAGGCGATGACCGAGCTGGAGGCCGACATGGACTTCCTGCTGGCCGGCGACGTCTTCACCAAGGACCAGATCGAAGGCTATATCGGCCTGAAGATGGAAGAGATCGAGCTGTACGAACACACGCCGCACCCGGTGGAATTCCAGCTGTACTACAGCTGCTGATCCCCGCCGGATCGCGACAGACCCGAAAGGCGCCCTGCGGGGCGCCTTTTTTTATGGCCAGCAGTCGGGCGCATTTCCCCCGCCTGCCCCCCCTGGGACTGCCCGGTCGCTACTGATTGCTCCGCGCCCCCACCTTTGGTGCGTTCCGCCCGGGGCCCGGCGGCCGCAGATCCCTGACCTGACAGCCATCCCATCCGTCAATGCCCCCGCCCGCCATGCCATCACGGCAACCGTATCAGCAGACTGAAACGATATCGGTCAAATCGTCTGGTTGCGCGAAAACGTTTCCCTCCTGACACAATCTGTGTCACGCCTGTCACAGTTTCTTCACATTCCCATAAGAAAGCCACGGAGTGGCCCGAAACCCGCGCAAACCGCCGCAACATTCATCGATTTCCGCAAGGAGGGCCCCTTGATCTTTGCAACAGGCGATTCGAAGCAACTGCCGTTTTCGGGGCCGATTGACCCGCCAATCAATCGACAAGGGCGGAAATGTGGCTTTTCGCCCTCTGACCCAGCGCCCCCGCCCCATTCCCGGCACAATGTGGCGATCGAAAGGCGTACCGCCCTGAAAAGACCTCGAAGTCTTAACTTTAGCGGGTGTGACGACCAATTTTCTCCCTAAACGGGTGTCATGTTCGAAGCATGGGAACAAACAGGACAGCAAAATGTCTCGCACCTTCGAAGCACTGAAATCCTTCTCGGCCAAATCGGCCCCGCAGGTGTATCAGGCCGGACTTATCTTCACTGACGAAAGCGACGTTGCGATTGCGCAGCTCACCTACCCGATCCTTGCCGTTATGCAGGCGTTCGGCCAGGAAGCGCAGGCGGAACCCGAGCTTGATTTCGATCGCATCCGCATTCAGGGTGCCACATTGGATGTCGAGGCGCAGATCTTCGACAGCCCCGAAGCGGACCCCGACACGCATTGCGTGGTCCGTCAGGACAAGAACACCCACCTGGACGCGGTTTCGCGCCAGGCGCTGGAAAACCCGACCTTCTGGTTGCACGTCACGATCAAGGAACATGGTCGCGCCGAGGGCCAGCACCCCGAAGCGTCCAAGGCCATGCTGGCGGAACTGCTGCACCATTGCATCGCCGCCACCGGCGCACCCTTCGTGCAATGGCTGAACGGCGACACGGTGCTGACCTCACGCCGGTTCCAATCCGCCTTCTCGCCGATCCTGATGCCCGCTGACGAAGCCTTCGTCGACGAGATCGACATGGATACCGAGGACCTGGACACCCAGGCCGCAGGCGATGCGATCTTCCCCGAGATCGAGGAAAACGCCCTCGATGCCCGCTTTGCGG
This sequence comes from Pseudooceanicola aestuarii, assembly GCF_010614805.1. Taxonomy (NCBI): domain Bacteria; kingdom Pseudomonadati; phylum Pseudomonadota; class Alphaproteobacteria; order Rhodobacterales; family Paracoccaceae; genus Pseudooceanicola; species Pseudooceanicola aestuarii. Next base: position 2,579,327 of record NZ_JAAFZC010000001.1, on the reverse strand, counting down.
CGCTGCGGGACGAGGCGCGTCAATCGGCCCGCCAGGCCAACACCTGGGTCGGCACCGATCCGGCCCGCGTGGCCACCCGCTCCATGCGGGAGGAAATGGCCTCCCTCGCCGAGGTGTTCCGCACCACGCCCGAGGAAGAGGAAGAGGAGCGCCCGATCGAGGCGCGGTTGGCCACCTGGACCGTGAATGCCACGGTTGCCGTGATCAACCCGCCGGTCGCTGCCACCCTGGCCGCCTACAACCTGGTCAAGGGCGAGGATTTTCGCATCTCCACCCATGCGCTGACCCTGACCGCGGTCTTCGCCGGGCTGGGCGGAACGACGGCCAACGCCGCCAGCTTCCTGTTCTTCTGACCCTCAGTCCTGTTCTGCGTCCCGGCGCAGGACAAAGGTGTGAATCCCAAACACGACCGCCCGAGAGGAAGGCAGGCGCCACAGCGTCTGCCTTTCGCTTCTCAGGTATTTCATCTTTTCGCGCCGCGCCCGCGCCGGGTCGATCGGCGCCCCTTCCCGCCGGGGTTGGAACAGCCTGAAATCCTCGTAGGGCAGATGGTTGAACCGCCACAGCGGCCGCCCCGTCTGCACCCCGTCGAACAGCCGCTGCACCCGCTTGGCGATATTCTCGTCATACGAATCCACCGGGCGGTGAATGCGCACCAGTGGATGGCCGATCTTTTCCGCCAGCGTCCAGCTGGAGGGAAAGCACAGGACAGCGCCGGTCAGCACATGCTCCGCCGCCCCTTCGGGTTTTTCCAGCAGGCAGAAATCCTGTTGCACAAGCCGCCCCAGCGTGATCAGCGGCAGCGTCGGATCCAGCGCCACGATCGTCCCGTCGGGCCGGGTGATCCGCGTGCCCTCCCGCACATAGCCGGGATCGCGGCACAGCAGGTTCAGCACCTCCTCCAGCAGCTCCTGCGCGGCAGGAAGCGCGCCGGGACGCAGGTCCGTCACAGCCGCGCGGTGGTCCGCCAGCAGCCGGTCGCGCAGCGCCATCTGCGGGGCATGGGCCTCGTCGCGCAGGATCAGCTCCGCCTCTGCCAGCGGGGCGATGCCGGGCAAGGGGCGCAGGCCGTCCGCATCATAGGGCAGACGGGTCTGAAGGATCGGGGCGGGTTGCACATGCGGGTCCATGATCGAACCCTAGCCGGGCGATCACCCGGCCTCAACTCCGCGTGACGCGGGCGACATGGGGTTGCCCGCCGTGCCACCGGGCGTCACCTTCCCGCGACATCCCGCCCGCCCCGTCACGCCCCTTCGCACAGGTCCGTCCCCATGCCCACACAACGCATCACCTTTCCCGGCCGCGACGGCCTGAAACTTGCCGCCCGGCTGGACATGCCGGACGGTCCGGTCCTGTCGGCGGCGCTGTTCGCCCATTGCTTCACCTGTGGCAAGGATATCGCGGCGGCCAAGCGGATCTCGCAGCGGCTGGCATCGGCGGGCTTTGCCGTGCTGCGGTTCGACTTCACCGGGCTCGGCCATAGCCAGGGGGAATTCGCCAACACCACCTTCCACAGCAATGTCGAGGATCTGCGCCTCGCCGCCCGCTGGATGGAGGAGAACGGCCATCCCCCCGCGCTGCTGATCGGCCATTCGCTGGGCGGTGCGGCGATCCTGCGCGCCGCCGGCGATATTGTCCCGGCCCGGGCCGTGGTGACCATTGGCGCCCCCGTCGATCCCGCCCATGTCACACATAATTTCGGCGACGCGCTGGAAGAGATTCGCCGCGAGGGCAAGGCGCGGGTGCAGCTGGGGCCGCGCGCCATCCATATCGGCCGCGACTTCCTGGACGACATCGCGCAGGCCCGGCTGGAACCCGCCATCCAGGGGCTGCACCGGGCGTTGCTGGTGCTGCATGCACCGCTGGATGACGTGGTGGGAATCGACAACGCCACCCGGATCTTTCAGGCCGCGCGCCATCCCAAGAGCTTTGTCACCCTCGACGACGCAGATCACCTGGTCAGCCGCGCCGCCGATGCCGATTACGCGGCCGAGGTCATCGCCGCCTGGGCCGGCCGCTATCTGGACCTGTCGCCGCCGCCCGCGCCCCCCGGCGCGCCGGAGGGCGTCACCCGCATCAGCGAGGCCGATCCCGGCGGCTTCCTGCAGGACATCACCAACGGGTCGCATCACCTTGTCGCCGACGAGCCGGAGGCCTATGGCGGCACCAATCGCGGGCTGTCCCCCTACGGCCTGCTGGCCGCCGGGCTGGGCGCCTGCACCTCCATGACGATCCGCATGTACGCCCGGCGCAAGGGCTGGCCGCTGGATCATGTGCAGGTCGACGTCACCCATGACAAGGTTCACGCCCAGGACGCCGCCCCCGGCCATGCCAGCCGCGCCGACAGCTTTACCCGGCTGATCCGGTTCGAAGGCGCGCTAGACGCCGAGCAACGGGCCAAACTGCTGGAAATCGCCGATAAATGCCCGGTCCACCGCACGTTGGAGCAAAGCTCTCACATCCAGACCCGGCTGGTAGAGGACTGAGCCGCCTGCCAGCAGCCGACCCCTTCGCGGTGCGCTGTCCGCGGAAACCGGCGCGCCGCTGGCCGGCCCGGACGTTTCAGCGCGGGGTCCGCGCGCAGCGGTCCGCACCAGCTCAGATGTGCGCCCTATGCCTCGCCGCCCTCCGACCGGGCCATGCGCAGCAGCCAGTCGCGCACAATGGCCTGCGCCTCACCGGTTGCGGCGCGGGGCGCGATCAGGTGGAAATCCTGCACACCCGACAAAACGTGATCCACCGGACTGGCCAACCGGCCCTCCGCCAGGTCGCGACGCACCAGGAACCGGCTGGCCAATGCCACGCCCTGCCCGGCCAGCGCGGCGTCCAGGCACAGCGATGTCTGGCTGAACCGCAGCCCCCGCGTGCCGCGCGGCATGCCACCTGCCAGCCCGTCGAAGAACACCGGCCACAGCCCATGCGTGTCATGCAACAGCGTCATCCCCGCCAGCGCCCGCGCCCTCAGCGGCAGGCGTTGTCCGGCCAGAAGATGCGGCGCGCAGACCGCGACGACCTGCTGGCGAAACAGCAGATCGGCGCGCAGGCTGGCGCCAAACGGCGGCTCGGACTGGCGGATCGCCAGGTCGACGGCATCCGCATGGAACCGCTCGACCCGTTCCGTGGCCGAGATCCGCAGATCAATGCCGGGGTGGCGGGCGGTGAAATCCGCCAGACGCGGGATCAGCCATTTTGACGCCAGCGTCGGCGTGACGCTGACGGTGACCCGCGCAGGCTCCGGCCGCAGCTCGGCCGTGGCGCGGGCGATGCGATCCAGCGCATCGCTGATTGCTCCATGGTAGCGCCGGCCCGCATCGGTCAGGGTCAGCCCCCGCGCCCGACGCAGGAACAGGGCCAGGCCCAGCCGCGCTTCCAGCCCGCGCACCTGCTGCGCAACGGCGCCCTGGGTGACGCCCAGTCCCTCCGCCGCCGCACGAAACGACCCGGCCCGCCCGGCGGCGGCAAAGGCCCGCAGCGCGGTCAGTGGCACATCGCCAAGGTTCGGATCAGGGTCTGCCTGGCCAGCAGCTGCCCCCTCGGCGGGCGCCGCGCCCGCCAGCCCGTCCGATTGCGCCTGATCCGGGATCCCCGGACCGGCCCCCACCGGTTCGCGGTCCTGACCTGCCATCACCCTCACCTCCGCATCCGTCTGCGTCGGCAGCGGCCCTGGCCCCGGCGGAGCGCCCTTCTCAGACACGATAGTTTTCCTGCACCCTCATGACATCCCTTCTGGCTGGTCACCACAGCCTAAGGCACCTAGCTGCTGTTTCACAAGCCTCACGCCCCATACCCAGCCCCAAACACAAGGACCCCCGGCATCATGGCAATAGAAAACCTGACACCCGCCGTCGCCACACAGGCACGGCTGGCATTTGTCGTAAAATGGGTCGCCTCCGCCATCCAGATCGCGGGCTACGCGGCCACGGGGTTCGGCTGGACACCGGCGAACCTCTACCTGTTCCTGGTGGGCGTGCTGGGGTGGTTCGCCGTGGGCGTGCTGTGGAAGGACCGCGCCATCATGCTGGTCCACCTGGTGGCGCTGGCGGCAATGGTCGCGGGAATGCTGGGGCGATAGCCCCCAGCGCCCGGCCCCGTCGCGCGGCGCCGCACACAAAAAGGGGCGCGGCCCATGGCGCGCGCCCCTTGCCTGTTGTCCTGTCCCGCGCGGTCAGGCGCGGGCGGTACCGATCAGCTTCCACAGCGCCGGCAGCAGCAGCGCCGCCAGCGCCAGTTTCATCGCGTCGCCCACCAGGAAGGGTGTCAGCCCCCAGGCCAGGATCGGCTTGTCCAGCCCGTACAGGAACGCCAGCCAGGCCAGCCCGGGAACATAGAGCACCACGTTGCCCAGCAACATCGCCGCGCCCATCCAGCCGACATTCCGGTCCCAACCGCGCCGCGCCAGCACACCCAGAAGCACCGTCGCCATGACATAGCCCACCAGATAGCCGCCGGTGCCGCCCAGCATGTAGTCGATGCCGTTCACCTCGGCGGTGGAGCTTTGGAACACGTCGAACCCCAGCATCCCGATCAGCATGTAGCCCATGATCGTCACCAGCCCCAGGCGCGGGCCATAGGCGGCGCCGACGGTCAGCACGGCAAAGGTGCCCATGCTGATGGCCACCGGGGACGGCGGGATCGGCAGCTTGATCTTGGCCATCACACTCAGCAGGGCGATACCCGCCACCACCAGAACCGCCTGTTTCAGCCGAAGCGCCACGCCTTCGGACGGCCCGAAGGCCTCGCTCAGAACCTGTGTCGTCATTGTCCCTCCTCCTGTTCGGAACTGTTGTTGACCCCGATTTCTGCCCCAGCCGTCGCACCCTGGCAAGCATTGCTTGCAACCGGCAGGAGATGAGAACTCATGCAATACGCCTTGCGCGGGCCATGCACACGCCAGGTGACCCGCCATTCCGGCCAGGCCGACAGGTCATAGGTCACGGCGTAGCTGTCGGGCGGGCAATCGTGATGGGCCGTCGGATGATCCTGCGCGGGATCGAAGGCGTGGAAAAACCGCCCGTCCGCGAAATCCACGCGGATCAGCCCGGCCTGCGCCCGCCAGTGATATCGGCGGGTGGCGCGCATCTGCTGGCCCGCCATCCGCATCACGCCGTCCTCTGCCTGCCACAGCCCGCCGTCGCCTGCGGTGAACCGCACCTGCCCGGCGAACCGCGCGTCCGGCCCGGCGGAATTCTCCACCATCCGGTCGATCCGCCACAGCCCCGCGAAATCCCACAGCCCCGGCATTCATACCTCCTGCCTGCAACCGGGGCGCGCGCCCTTGCCGCCCCTGCCCTGCCGCAGTAAGGACCAGCCCAACCGGAGTAAAGGAGCCGCCGATGATCCCGCGTTATTCCCGTCCCGACATGGTCGCCATCTGGGAGCCTGCCACCAAGTTCCGCATCTGGTACGAGATCGAGGCCCACGCCTGCGATGCCATGGCCGATCTGGGCGTCATCCCCCGCGAAAACGCCGATGCCGTTTGGAAGGCCAAGGACGTGGAATTCGACGTCGCCCGCATCGACGAGATCGAAGCGGTGACCAAGCATGACGTGATCGCCTTTCTCACCCACCTGGCCGAACATGTCGGCAGCGAGGAGGCCCGGTTCGTCCATCAGGGCATGACCTCCTCGGATGTGCTGGACACCTGTTTCAACATCCAGCTGACCCGCGCCGCCGACATCCTGCTGACCGGGATGGACCGCGTTCTGGCCGCGCTGAAGACCCGCGCGATGGAGCACAAGGACACCGTTCGCGTCGGCCGCAGCCATGGCATCCACGCCGAACCCACCACCATGGGCCTGACCTTCGCGCGCTTCTACGCCGAGATGGACAGGGGCCGCGCCCGCCTGCTGGCCGCGCGGGACGAAATCGCCACCGGCGCCATCTCCGGCGCGGTCGGCACCTTTGCCAATATCGACCCGGCGGTCGAAGAACATGTCTGCAAGCAGCTGGGCCTGACGCCGGAACCGATCTCCACCCAGGTGATCCCGCGGGACCGGCACGCGATGTTCTTTGCCACGCTTGGGGTCATCGCCTCCTCGATCGAGAATATCGCCGTGGAAATTCGCCACATGCAGCGGACCGAGGTTCTGGAGGGCGCGGAATTCTTCTCCATGGGGCAGAAGGGGTCTTCCGCCATGCCGCACAAGAAGAACCCGGTGCTGACGGAGAACCTGACCGGGCTGGCCCGTCTGGTGCGCATGTCCGTGATCCCGGCGATGGAGAATGTCGCCCTCTGGCACGAGCGGGACATCTCCCATTCCTCGGTGGAGCGCGCGATCGGACCCGATGCCACGGTGACGCTGGACTTTGCCCTGCACCGGCTGGCCGGCGTGGTGGAGAAGATGCTGATCTTCCCCGATAACATGTTGGAGAACATGAACAAGTTCCCCGGCCTGGTGATGAGCCAGCGGGTGCTTCTGGCCCTCACCCAGGCCGGTGTCAGCCGCGAGGATGCCTATGCCATGGTGCAGCGCAACGCGCTGAAGGTCTGGGAAGAGCGCGTCGATTTCCAGGAGCAGCTTCTGGCCGATGCCGATGTGGTCGCGGCTCTCGGCAAAGACGGCATCAAGGAGAAATTCGACATGGGCTACCATACCAAGCATGTCGATACGATCTTCAAACGGGTCTTCGGCGACAGCTGAGTCTCCTTGCCGGGCGGAGCACCCGCCCGGCCCCCCACCCGCGTCGCCCCGCGCCCGCCCGCATTTGCCAGCGCCAGCCCGCCGCGCGCACCCGGTCCGCCCTCTGCCTTTTCAACCCTTGCGCAGCTTTGCCCCCTCCGGCTTGCCCCCTCCGGCTTGCCCCATTCGTCGCGCGGCTTACCTGTCCCTCCACTCCGGCCCGCACGGCCGGGTCCATGCGATCCGCAAGGAAAGGACAGAAGATGATCAAGAAACACGGCTCCGCCCATTGGTCCGGCTCCCTCAAGGAGGGCAAGGGCACCGTCTCCACTGAATCCGGGGCGCTGGACAGCCAGCCCTATGGCTTCAACACCCGGTTCGAGGACCAGCCCGGAACCAACCCCGAAGAGCTGATCGGCGCGGCCCATGCCAGCTGCTTTTCCATGGCGCTGTCGATGATCCTGGGGGAAAAATCGCTGGAAGCCACGGCGATCGACACCCGCGCCACGGTCCATATGGACAAGGATGACAACGGCTTTTCGGTCAAGCGGGTGCATCTGGACGTCACAGCCACTATCCCCGGCGCCGATGCCGCCGCCTTTGAAGAGGCTGCCCAGACGGCCAAGGCGAATTGCCCGATCTCCCGCCTGCTGACCGGCGCGGAAATCACGATGGAGGCGCGCCTGTCCTGATGGTGCGCCTGTTCTGATGGTGCGCCTGTCGGGGTGTCACCGGCACCGTCGCCCTGGCCGATGCCACGCCCCGCTTGCCTGACCTGCCCCCCGGTGTGGCAAGGGGCCAGCCTTGCGGTCGGGTGCGGCGCCCGTGGATGAGGCGCGGCCTCAAGCCAGGGGGGCGGGACAGGAACGCAGCATCGCCAAGGTTCACAGGAAAGCAAGGGGGGGCGCTGCCCCCTCTTGAGCCTGCGGCTCAATTCACCCCCGCGGTATTTCGGCCCGAAGGGGGCCGCGTGGCACGCCGGGCCAGGAGGATTTTGCCCATCCTGCCACACTCCGACGCACAACCGATGCCAGGGCCGGTGCGGGCGCGCCCCTTGCGGTGGCGGGCGGGCGGGCGCATATCCGTTGCATGCTGAAGTTCACGCCGATCCTTCTTGCCCTGCTCTATGGTCTTGTGGCCTACCGCTTTTCCGCCTGGCGCACCCGCAAGGAGCTGGACGAGAACTCGGCGGAACTGGCCGACCCGGCCTTTCGTCCGGTGCTGGAGCGGCTGGCCGCCGCCCTGGACCTGCCGCGCATCCGCGTGCATCTCTACGAGATCGCGCCGGTGAACGGGCTGGCCGCGCCCGATGGGCGGATCTTCCTGACCCGTGGCTTTTACACCAAGTTCACCGAAGGCGAGGTCACCGCCGAAGAACTTGCCTCTGTCGTGGCGCATGAGCTGGGGCATGTGGCCCTGGGCCATTCGCGGCGCCGGATGATCGATTTTTCCGGCCAGAACGCCCTGCGCACCGCCATCGCCATGGTGCTGAACCGCATCCTGCCCGGACTGGGCCACCTGGTCGCCCATGGCGCCATGAGCCTGTTGGCCGCGCGATTGTCGCGGGGCGATGAATACGAGGCCGACGCCTATGCCGCCGCCCTGCTGACCAAGGCCGGCATCGGTACGGAGCCGCAGATTACCCTGTTCCGCAAGCTGGAGGCGCTGTCGGGCGGCCGCGCCGGCAGCGCCCCCGCCTGGCTTTTGTCCCACCCCAAGACCGACGACCGCATCGCCGCGATCCGGCGCCTGTCGGACGGGTGGCAGGGCTGAACCGACATCACGAAACGGATCCCCATGCATTACTCTCTTCTCGACCTCGCCCCCATCCCCGAGGGGCAGACCACCGCCGACGCGCTGCGCCATTCCGTCCGGCTGGCCCGCGCGGCCGAGGCGGCGGGCTACCACCGTCACTGGCTGGCCGAACATCACAACATGCCGGGCATCGCCTCCTCGGCCACGGCGGTGGTGATCGGCCATGTCGCCGCCGCGACCAGCCGCATCCGCGTCGGCGCGGGGGGCATCATGCTGCCCAACCATGCGCCGCTGATGGTAGCCGAACAATTCGGCACCCTGGCCGAATTGCACCCCGACCGGATCGACCTGGGGCTGGGCCGCGCGCCGGGCACCGACATGGACACCGCCCGCGCCCTGCGTCGCAACATGGCTGCCGGCGATACCTTTCCGCAGGATGTGATGGAGCTTCAGGCCTATCTCGGCCCGGCCACACCGGATCAGCGCATCCGCGCCGTGCCCGGCACCGGCACCCAGGTGCCGCTGTGGATCCTGGGATCGTCGCTGTACGGTGCGCAGCTGGCGGCGCATCTGGGGCTGCCCTATGCCTTCGCCTCGCATTTCGCACCCGCCGCCCTGGATCAGGCGGCCGAGGTCTACCGCCAGACCTTCCGCCCCTCCGCTCAGCTGGAGGCGCCCTATTTCATGCTGGCCGCCAACGTCTTTGGCGCCGACACGGAGGCGAAAGCGCGCTATCTGCGCAGCTCTGTCCAGCAGGCCTTTGTCCGGCTGCGCACCGGGCAGCCCGGTCCCCTGCCGCGCCCGGTTGAGCGGATCGAGGACCACGTGCCCCCGCACTACCTGTCCGCCGTGGAAGAAGCCCTGTCCGTCACCGCCATGGGCACGCCGGAACAGGTCCAGGCGGGGCTGAAGACGCTGATCGACCGTTACCAACCGGACGAGCTGATCCTGGCCAGCCAGGTGCATGACATCGATGCACGGATCGAATCCTTCGAGATCGCGGCCAGAGCGATGCAGGCCCTGGGCGGCACGGCGGCCTGAAGGCAGAAAGCTCGGGGGCGCTGCCCCCGCTTGAGCCGTAGGCTCAATTCACCCCTGCGGTATTTCGGCCCGAAGGGGGGCGACAACGCGCGATCTGCCTCCCTTCGGGCGACAAATACCGTCGCGCGCAGCGCGTCGCCCGGAACGGGCGTCCGCAGGGCTATCCGTCTTCCAACCGGGCGAGCGTCTTGCCCAGACGCGGCAATCGGGCCTTGCGCATCAGGGCACGGATCTGCCAATCCTCTCCCGACAGGGCGCGGGCGCGGTCGCGCACCGCCTGACCCACCCGCAGTATCGCGTCCGGGTGATGGCTGGCAAATCCGGTCAGCAAGGCGTCCGGGTCGACCCGCGCCAGCCCCTCTTCTGCCAGGGTGTTGCGCGGGAAATCGCGGGCATTCACCGTCACGATCACATCCGCCGACCCCGCGATGGCCGCCGCCAGCACATGGATATCCGCCGGGTCGGGCAGCCAGAGACGGCGCTCGACCGCCTCTGCCGGCTGCACCTCGGCCTTGGGCCAGTCGCGGCGCAGGGCGGCGATTTCGGCCCGGGCAATGGTTTCTCCCTCCGGACCGATCTTGCGGGTGGCACGGGCCCATTCCTCCAGCACGCGGGGCGACCACAGCGGGGTGAACAACCCCGCCGCCGCCGCGCCCAGCAGCACCTCCCGCATCACCGTGGGATATAGCACGCAGGCATCGAGGAACCCTTTCAAAGCGCGAAGGCCAGCGCCTTGAGGTAACCGCTTTCGGCCAGCTGCGGATGCATCGGATGGTCCGGTCCGGCGAACCCGGTGTGAATCAGCGCGCCCTGCCGACCGGCGCGGCCGATGCCCCGGATGCAGGCGGCGCGGAACTTCGCCAGATCCGCCGCGTGGGAACAGGAGCAGAGGACCAGCGCGCCCCCCTGCGCCACCAGCGGCGCGGCCAGGCGCGCGACGCGTTCATAGGCGCGCAGCCCGGCCTCCATCGCCTGTTTCGACGGGGCAAAGGCCGGCGGGTCACAGATCACCAGCTCGAAGGTCTCCCCCTCCTGGGCCAGGGCCTCCATCACCGCGAAGGCATCGCCGCGCCGGGTGGCAAAGCGATCCGCCATGCCGCCCGCCTGCGCCCCGGCCTGCGCAAGGCTCAGCGCCGGTTCGGATCCGTCGACGGCCAGCGCCCGGGTCGCGCCCTGTGCCAGTGCCGCCAGGGCAAAGCCGCCGACATGGGAGAAGACGTCCAGCACGCGCCCGCCGCGTCCCAGCGGCGCGGCAAAGGCGTGGTTCGGCCGCTGGTCATAGAACAGCCCGGTCTTCTGCCCCCCGGTCAGGTCGGCCATGTAGGTCGCGCCGTTCATCGGCACCGGCACCGGTGCGTCCGGCGCCGCGCCCGCCAGCACGGCGGAGACATCGTCCAGCCCCTCCAGCCCGCGGGCGCGGCCACCGGCATTCTTCAGCACGTTGGTTACGCCCGTGACCTGCACCAGCGCGGCGCACAGCGCCTCCAGCCGGGCATCGGCCCAGGCGGCATTGGGCTGGATCACCGCCGTATCGCCGAACCGGTCGATGATCACACCCGGCAGGCCATCGGCCTCGGCATGGATCAGCCGGTAATAGGGTGCGTCGAACAGCCGGTCGCGCAGGGCCAGCGCCCGGCCCAGGCGGGCGGCGAACCAGGCCTGGTCCGGCTCTGCCGCGTCGGGATCGTCCAGCACGCGGGCGATGATGCGGCTTTCGGTGTTCACCGTCACCAGCTTCAGCGGCTGGCGGTCGGCATCTTCCAGCACGGCCAGCGCGCCGGATTCCAGCGCCTTGGTGCGCCGGTCGGTGACAAGCTCGTTTGCATAAACCCAGGGAAAGCCGTGACGGATGCGTCTTGCATCGGTTTTCGGTTTCAGCCGGACGGACGGAAAAAAGGAGGATGGTCGCATGGCCATCCTCCTATAGTCTTCCCCACGTCGGGGGAAGTCGGGAACGTCTCGGCAGTGACAAAGCGGCTGCACGACCCGCTGGGATGTCCGTAACGTGGACCTTCGGTCTGGGAAGGGTCAGGACAGGAAGACATTGCGCATCGGGACGCGGCACGATCATCGGGATCGGCGGCCCCTGGCGCGGTTCAACCCAGGCGGTGACCTTCGGAGGCAAGGCCCCTGTCGGTTCGACCGATGCCCGGCGCGGTGGCAGGGGGCACTTCTCGGCTGCTCGGGCATTGGCCCGGTTTGTCATTCCACATTTATCTACCCTTGGCGCTTCTGCGCTCTGTGACGCTTCTGCGCCGTTGCGTTGTTCGCCTGTCTGGTATGGCGGGGAATCGGGGCCGAAATTGGGCGGCTCTGCGGCCTCCCCGCGAAGTTTCCCTGCACGTCAGCATTTGGCAGGCCCGCCTGCGATGCGCCCTTCGACCGGGCCTGGCAAACGCCCGGCGAGGGCGCTCGCGCCAAACGCCCGTTGTTAGCGCTAAACCAACATGATATCCTGCGCGCAAATCCCATCAGGAGACGCGTCATGAGCCTGAATGCCACCGTCGAACACGTCACCCACCGGATCATCGACCGGTCCCGCCCCGACCGGTCCGCCTATCTCGACCGGATTCGCCGCGCGGCGGAGGCCGGGCCGGTCCGCGCGCATCTGAGTTGCGGCAATCAGGCCCATGCCTATGCCGGGGTGCCCGCCGATCAGGACGCGCTGGCCAAGGGACGGGCACCCAACCTTGGCATCGTGACCGCCTATAACGACATGCTGTCGGCGCATCAGCCGTTCGAACATTACCCCGACCTGATTCGCGCCGCCGCCCGCGCCCGCGGCGCCACCGCGCAGGTGGCCGGCGGGGTGCCCGCCATGTGTGACGGCGTCACTCAGGGTCAACCGGGGATGGAACTGTCGCTGTTTTCGCGCGACGTGATCGCCATGGCCGCCGGGATCGCCCTGTCGCACAATTGCTTTGACGCCGCGCTGTATCTTGGCGTCTGCGACAAGATCGTGCCGGGGCTGGTGATGGCGGCGGCGACCTTTGGCCATATCCCGGCCGTGTTCCTGCCCGCCGGGCCGATGCCCTCGGGCCTGCCCAATGACGAAAAGGCCCGCGTGCGCCAGCAATTCGCCGCCGGAGAGATCGGCCGCGATGCGCTGATGGAGGCCGAGATGGCCTCCTACCATTCACCGGGCACCTGCACCTTCTACGGCACGGCGAATTCCAACCAGATGCTGATGGAATTCATGGGGCTGCACCTGCCCGGCGCCTCCTTTGTCAATCCCGGCACGCCGTTGCGCGATGCCTTGACGGAGGCCGGGACCGCCCGCGCGCTGGAAATCACCGCGCTTGGCAACAGCTTCATCCCGGCGGGCGAAATTCTGGACGAAAAGGCCTTTGTCAACGGGATCGTGGGGCTGATGGCCACCGGCGGCTCCACCAATCTGGTGCTGCACCTGCCCGCCATGGCCCGCGCCGCCGGGATCACCCTGACGCTTGAGGATTTCGAGGATCTCTCGGCCGCCACCCCCCTGATGGCCAAGGTCTATCCCAACGGTCTGGCCGACGTGAACCATTTCCACGCCGCCGGCGGGCTGGGCTACCTGATCGGCGAATTGCTGGAAAACGGGCTGCTGCATCCCGACACAAAGACCATCACCGGCGAAGGGCTGGCCGCCTATACCCGCGAGCCCAAGGTCCACGACGGCCGCGTCACCTGGGAGGCAGAGCCGCGCCGGAACCACAATGACAAGATCCTGCGCCCGGCCAGCGATCCGTTCCAGCCCACCGGCGGGTTGAAGCAGATGCGCGGCAATCTGGGCCAATGCATGATGAAGGTCTCCGCCGTTGCCCCCGAACGCCATGTGATCGAGGCGCCGGTGCGCATCTTTCACGATCAGGACAGTGTGAAGACAGCGTTCAAGGCCGGGGAATTCACCGCCGACACCATCGTCGTCGTCCGGTTCCAGGGACCGCGCGCCAACGGGATGCCGGAATTGCACGGGCTGACCCCGACGCTGGCGGTGTTGCAGGATCGCGGGCTGAAAGTCGCGCTGCTGACAGACGGGCGGATGTCCGGCGCGTCGGGCAAGGTGCCCGCCGCCATCCACCTGACGCCGGAGGCCGCAGATGGCGGCCCCATCGCGCGGCTGCGCGACGGCGATATCGTCCGTGTGGATGCCGTTGCCGGGACCGTGCACACCGATGTCGATCTGGAGGCCCGCGCCCCCGCCACGCCCGATCTGTCGGGCAATTCCCACGGCATTGGTCGTGAATTGTTTGAAAACTTCCGCCAAAACGCCGGTGCAGCCACCGCAGGCGCCTCCAACGTCGTCTGACCCCTCCTCTCTCGAACCTGCCCGCCGATGGCGGAATACAGTTGCAAAGGATCTCGCCCATGACCCCGGAACACGCCAGCGTCGAAGCTGCCCGGCTCTGCGCCCTTGCCCCGGTGATCCCGGTGCTGACGGTCCATGACGCCGCCACCGCCGCCGATCTTGCCGCCGCCCTGGTCAAGGGCGGGCTGCCTGTTCTGGAAATCACCCTGCGCACCCCCGCCGCGCTGGATGCGATCCGGGCCATGGCACAGGTAGAAGGCGGCGTGGTCGGCGCGGGCACCCTGCTGACCCCCGACAACGTCCGCGACGCCGTGGCGGCGGGGGCGAAATTCGGCGTGTCCCCCGGTGTGACCGATCGCCTGCTGGACGCGGCGGAGGCCGCGGATCTGCCGATGCTGCCCGGCGCCGCCACGGCCAGCGAATGCATGGCCCTGCTGGAGCGGGGCTATAGCGTGCAGAAGTTCTTCCCGGCCGAGGCCGCAGGCGGCGCCCCGGCGCTGAAATCCATCGGTGCGCCGATCCCGCAGGTAAAATTCTGCCCCACCGGCGGCGTCACGCCGCAGAATGCGCCGACCTACCTGGGGCTGTCCAACACGCTGTGCGTCGGCGGCTCCTGGGTTGCGCCCGAAGGGCTGATCCGCGCCCGCGACTGGGACGCGATCACCACGCTGGCCGCCCAGGCCGCCGCCCTGCCCCGCTGATCGGATCGTCCGGCCAAGCCGACCGGGCCACGTCCCCATCATGGGGATACGCAGGTATCGCGACAGAAGGAGCTGCGCGGGCGGCGGGGGAGCCCCTCTCAGTGACGCAGGCGGGCATTGCGCCCCCCGCGACGGCCAAGGTTGGTTGGCGCCTCCATCCCGGCACGCAGCAGCGCGGTCATCGGATGGTCCGGCGCCGTGGTGCCGTGCCGGTCCACCAGGGTCTCCAGCGCCGCACGCTGACTGATCCCCTCCGGCAGGCTCAGAGCCCAATCCACCAGGATCGACCGGCATTCATCGTCGGAAATCCCTTCTATCGCATAGGCCTCCCGGATCAGGGCCTTGGGGTCAATGGCGTCACCCTTCATCATCTGTCTCCTGTCCTCGGGCCAACCCGGCCGTCATGGCCTGCTCTGCCTCGGTGGTGCGGTCCTGCAACAGCGCCTCCAGCGCGGTCACCTCCTCCATGCCCGTCTCGCGCAACAGCAGCGCACGCCCGCCTTCGCCGATGGCGTCGGGGTCCAGCGCGCCGGGGGTCAGCAACTTGCCAACCTGCCCGACCTGCCACAGAAGCCGATAGGTCTCCTTCAGGCTGGTCGCTTCCTCGGCGGTCAGCCAGCCGCCATCCGCCAGCCTCTCCAACCCCTCCGAGATCCCCCCGTCCGGGTGCCCGGCAATCAGCAGCCCGGCCTGGGCCAGCAGCTCGATCTCCTGGTTGCGGCCGGGGCCGGTCTTCACGTCCCAGCGGCCGGTCCCGCCCCGCGCCCGGGCGATGCGGGCGCGCATCTCCGCGACCTGGCGCAGAACGCTGGCGGGCGCGCGGTCCTGCGACAGGATCTCGCAACGGAACGCCGCCACGTCACCCGACAGGCCCGGCGGGCCGGTGATCACCCGCGCTCGGGTCAGCGCCAGGTGTTCCCAGGTCCAGGCCTGATTGCGCTGGTAATCGCGGAACGCCGCCCAGGAGGTCGCGACCGGCCCCTGGTTGCCCGAGGGGCGCAGCCGCATGTCGACCTCGTACAGCCGCCCCTCTGCCATCGGCGCCGACAGCGCGGTCACCAGCGCCTGCGTCAGCCGGGCGTAATATGTGCGTGCGGCCAAAGGCTTGCGCCCTTCCGAGGCCTCGACCCCGTCGGCGTCGTAGATCACGATCAGGTCCAGATCCGATCGGGCGTTCAGCCGTTGCGCCCCCAGCGACCCCATGCCCACCACCACCGCGCCGCGTCCCGGTGCAGGGCCGTGGCGGGTGGCGAAATTGTCCTGCACAACGGGCCAGAGCACCCGCAGAACCGCATCCGCCAGATCGGCATATTGGCGCCCCGCCTCGCGCGCGGTGATCAGCCCGCGCAGATGATGCACGCCGATGCGGAAGTGCCAGTCCTTGACCCAGCGGCGGGCGGTGTCCAGGCGCGCCTCGTAATCGGCCTCTCGCCTCAGGGTGGCCGACAGCGCCTCGACCAGCGCCGCCTCGCCCGGCCAATCGGCAAAGAAATCCCCCGCGATCACCGCATCGAACACCGAGGCATTGCGACTGAGATAACGCGCCAGGTCCGGCGCCGTACCGACGATATCGCCCAGCAGCGCGATCAGCTGGGGGTTGGCCTCGAAGAGAGAGAATAACTGCACCCCCGCCGGCAACCCGGCCAGAAAACCGTCAAAGGCCATCAGCGCTTCGTCGGGATGTGCCGCGCGCGACAGCGCCGACAGCAGATGCGGGCGCAGCCGGTCGAAGATCTGCCGCGCCCGGTCAGAGGACAACGCCGGGTAGGACCGCCAGCGCGCCACCAGTTCGGCGTCAAAGGCGATGTCGGGCGCGTCCGGCGTGGTCCCGACTTCCGGAGCGGCGCCGCCGGGTCCGCCGGGGGCAAAGAACTCCTCGGTCACCGCATGCACGGCTTCCAGCCGGTCCGACAGTTCCCGCCGCAAGTCGGCCGTGTCGCGATCCATCATCGCCGCCAGCCGGGCAAAGCCGTCATCGGTCTGCGGCAGGTCGTGGGTCTGGCTGTCATGTACCATCTGCACCCGGTGTTCGACCTCGCGATGGGCGCGGTAATGGCCGGTCAGCTCCTCCGCCGTCTCTGCCGGGATCCAGCCGCGTTCGGCCAGCATCGCCAGACTGTCCACCGTACCGCGCAAGCGCAGCGCGGGATCACGCCCGCCGGCGATAAGCTGATGGAATTGCGTAAAGAACTCGATCTCGCGAATGCCGCCGCGCCCCAGCTTCATGTCGTGGCCCGGCAGGGTGATCGCGCCGTGCAGCCCCTTGCTGTCGCGGATCGCCAGGCGCACGGCATGCGCGTCCTGGATGGCGGCGAAATCCAGGTGCCGGCGCCAGATGAACGGGCGCAGCGCCTCCAGGAAGGTGCGCCCCCCCGCCACGTCGCCCGCGCAGGGCCGAGCCTTGATATAGGCGGCGCGCTCCCAGGTGCGGCCCAGCGATTCGTAATACCGCTCTGCCGCCTCCATCCCAACGCAGACCGGCGTGACCGAAGGGTCGGGCCGCAGCCGCAGGTCGGTGCGAAACACGTAGCCGTCGCCGGTGATGTCGTTCATCAGCCCGGCCAGCTTGCGCGTCGCCCGGATGAAGGCCGGCCGCGCCTCAAGGAAATCGTCAGGGTCGAACCGGGTTTCGTCGAACAGCGCGATCAGATCGATATCGGAGGAAAAGTTCAGCTCTCCCGCGCCCATCTTGCCCATCGCCATCAACACCAGCCCGGCACCGGTTTCCAGATCGTCTTCGGTGGCGCCGGGAATCTTGCCGCGCCGGATCTCCGCCGACAGGGCGGTGCGCAGGGCCAATTGGCAGGCGGCATCGGCGAACCGGCTGAGGTGACCGGTCACTTCCTCCAGGCGCCAATGGCCGGACAGGTCTGCCAGCGCGATCAGCAGGGCCATGCGGCGCTTGCCCTGGCGCAGGCCCGACGCGGCCTGGTCGGCCGCCAGCGCGGCGATCCGGGACAGTTCCGCGTCGAAGGCCGCTTGCGGATCCTGGACCGCCTGCACCACCCAATCGCGTTCCTTGGCCATGAGACCCAGCAGGTAGGGGCTGCACCCGCCGGCGCCCTGCATCAGGTCGGCCAGCGGGGCGGGCAGATCGGGGAACAGGGCGCGCGCCTCTCCTCCCCGGTCGGAATCGAAGGGGCGCGGCATACGGGTGGGGGTCAGGATCGTGCTCATCGCGCGGAAGGTGCGCCGCCGCGCGGCGGGGGTCAAGATGTCGCCGCGCCGCGCCCCCTCTGGTCAGCCGCGCCCGAGGCTGTCATTCAAGGCCCAAGGAAAGGACATACCATGAGCAAGAGCAAGGCCCGCGTCGCCCGCGCGTTGGAAGACGCCGGCATAGAGACCCGCATCGTGGAGGCCGGGCAGGCCCGGACCGCACAGGAGGCCGCCGACGCGGTCGGCTGCGACATCGACCAGATCGCCAAGTCGATCATCTTTCGCGGCGAGACCAGCGGCGATGTCCTGCTGTTCCTGACCGCCGGCGGCAACCGGGTGGATGACACGCGCGCCGCGACCGTCGCGGGGGAGCCTCTGGGCCGGGCCGACGCGGCGCTGATCCGCGCGCGCACCGGCTTTGCCATCGGCGGCGTGGCCCCGGTGGGCCATCTGAACCCGATCCGGGCCTTCCTGGATCCCCGGCTGCTGGATTTCGCCGAAATCTGGGCCGCGGCGGGCACGCCCCGGCATGTCTTTGCCATGAATCCGCAGGAGCTTCCGCGAATTACGGGCGCGCAAATAGCTGATTTCACGTCGGTTTCCTGAAAAATGTAAAATACCTTCACATACACCCTTGCAAGGGCGGGGCCGGATGCCAATCTATTCAATGTGAAAGACATTCACATACCCAAGCAACGGAGAGACAGATGACCCCCGCAACCGCAGATCTCTATAGCCAAAGTTCCCGGACGCGCCCGTCCTGGCTGGCCCGGTCCGAGGCCTGGCTTGACCGCAAGGGCAAAGGCGCGTGGATCGCCGCGATGGTCCTCGGCTTTGTCTTCTTCTGGCCTGTCGGCCTTGCCCTTCTTGCCTACATGATCTGGAGCAAACAGATGTTCAGCAAATCCTGCCGCCACTCCCGCAGCCACGACATGCGCCGTACCGGCATGGCTGCGATGAAACCCTCGGGCAACAGCGCCTTCGATGCCTACAAGACGGAGACGCTGCGCCGCCTCGAAGACGAACAGGCCAGCTTTGAATCCTTCCTGGAGCGTCTGCGTGAGGCCAAGGACAAGGCCGAATTCGACCAGTTCATGGACGACCGTGCCCACCGTGCCCGCAGCGAGAACCGCCAGGACGAGGACGACGCCCGCCAGGACGCCTGATCCCGCACGCCCCGGCGCCCCCCCCGGAAGGGGGCGCCGTCTGCGGCAAATGCCCTGGCAAGCCGCACCGCATTTCCGCGCCAGCCCATTTTTTCATCCCTTTCCCGACACCTGACAACGAGGCCCCCATGTCCGCCCTGCGCCAGCCCGACTTCACCACCACCGAGTTGCCCGACCCGGAGCAATTTCCCGAACTCTACGACAGCGTGCCGGTCAAACGGGCGATCGCCTGGGCCGTGGACGCTGCGGTGATCTGGTTGCTGACCATGGTGGTGGTGATCTTTACCGCCTTCATCGGGTTGTTTTTCCTGGGCTTCCTGTTGCTGATCGTGTCCTTTCTCTATCGCTGGAGCACCCTCGCCAACGGATCGGCGACCTGGGGGATGCGTCTGATGTCGATCGAACTGCGCGACGCGGAGGGTCGCAGGTTCGACGCCACTCAGGCCTTCCTGCACACGTTGGGCTACAGCCTGTCGCTGGCCTTTGCCCCGGTGCAGATGATTTCGGTGGTTCTGATGGCCGTGACGGCGCGGGGCCAGGGCGTCACCGACCACGTGCTGGGCAGCTCGGCGCTGAACCGCACCCTGGATTGAGCCCGGCGCGCCGACCGGCCGCGCCATCTGGCGGCACGGGGTCCGGCATCCATCGCCCACCGGCCCCACAGCCCTGCCCCGCGTGGGGCCGTTCGGCGGCGAGGTGCCGAACCGGGCTTGGCGTCCCGCAGATCCCTTGCTATCGTCGCGCGGTCCAGAGAAGTGTTCCGCCCATGCGCCACACCCTACCGCTTGCCCCGCAATTCTACGTGACGGCTCCGCAGCCCTGCCCTTATCTTGAGGGGCGGATGGAGCGGAAGTTGTTCACCGCATTGCAGGGCGACACGGCTGAACAGCTCAATGACAGCCTGTCCAAACAGGGGTTTCGGCGCTCGCAGAACGTGTTGTACCGGCCCAGCTGCGCGGATTGCGCCGCCTGCCTGTCGGCCCGGGTCAACGTGGCCGCCTTCTCCGCCTCCCGCTCGCAACGCCGGGTGTTGAACCGGAACGCGACGCTGCACCGGCGCGTCACCTCCCCCTGGGCGACAGAGGACCAGTACGAGCTGTTCCGCCGCTACCTGGACGATCGTCACGCCGATGGCGGCATGGCCGACATGGACGTGTTCGAATTCGCTGCGATGATCGAGGAAACGCCGATCCGGTCGCGGGTCATCGAATATCTGGACGCGCGTGAGGAGCTGACCGCCGTCGCACTGACCGACGTTCTGGATGACGGTCTGTCGATGGTCTATTCGTTCTTCCGCCCCGATCTGCCGCGCCAGTCTCTGGGCACTTTCCTGATCCTGGACCATATCCGCATCGCCCAGGAAACCGGCCTGCCCTATGTCTACCTGGGCTATTGGGTGCCCGGCTCGCCCAAGATGGGCTACAAGAGCCGTTTCGCGGGGCTGGAACTCTTTGTCGGCGGCAAGTGGCAGAAGATGCGCGATCCGGCGGATTACGACAGTTCCACCCATCCGCTGAAGACCGATCCGATTGCCGAACAGGTGGCCAATATCTCTCTGCCGGACGCGCGCAACGCCAGGTAGCTGGCGCGGGACGCGTCGGTCGGGGGGCTGAAAGGCCCGCCTCCTGCGGGTGTTGTGCCCTGTCCTCTGTTTTCAGGAAAATGGTGAACACACTGGACCGCCCGTGCCGGGCGGTGCGCTCCGCGCGGCGGTATTTTCACGCCCGAAGGGAGGGGGGCCATGCGCCCGGAGGATCGGGGAGAGCGCGCAAGCGTCGCGTTGCGGAGGAAGGAACGGAAACCGCCGGCCCCGTAAGGCCGGCGGTTAAGGTTAATTGCCGATCAGGTCCGGGACGATGGTCACGATGCCCGGCACGAACCACAGCAGGGCCAGCCCCGCGACCTGTATCCCCACGAACGGGATGATGCCGCGGTAGATATGGCCCGTCGTGACCGAGGGCGGCGCCACCCCGCGCAGATAGAACAGCGCAAAGCCGAAGGGGGGTGTCAGGAACGAGGTCTGAAGGTTCACCGCGATCATGATCGTCACCCATTTCGGATCGAAGGTGCCGCCATAGATGACAGGGCCGACGATGGGAATGACGATATAGATGATTTCAAGGAAATCGAGCACGAAGCCCAGGATGAACAGCACCAGCATCACGATCAGGAAGACCTGGAATTCGCTGTCGAAACTGCGCAGGAATTGCTGGATGTAATGTTCCCCACCAAAGGAGATCACCACCAGGTTCAGCAATTGCGAGCCGACAAGGATGGTGAACACCATCGATGTCACCTTGGCCGTTTCGCGCACCACCGGGGTCAGCACCCCGCCGCGCAACAGCACCCAGCCCGCGTAGCCCAGCCCAAAGGCGGCGAAGGTGTAGACGCCGTAGGTCAGCAGGTAGGCGATCCAGGTTTCAGCCGTCACGACCTCCTGATTGACGCGCAGGTCGAAGTTCATCCCCAGCAGGATCATCGCCATCACGGCCAGTGTCGCATAGGTGATGACCCAGGGGTCGCGCCCTTCGTCGCGCAGCCGGCGATAGGCGGCCAGCATGATCGCCCCGGCCGCGCCAAGCGCGGCGGCGGGCGTCGGGTTGGTGATGCCGCCCAGGATGGAACCGAGCACGGCGATGATCAGCACCAGAGGCGGGAAGACGACGCGGATCAGCTCGTTCTCCGCCAGGCGGATGGCGGCGTGGCGACAGGCCCAGAGCGCCACCAGAAGCGGCAGCGCCAGGATCAGCACCCGCACCCCGTCCGAGGTGAAGGGCGTGACGAACAGCGCATCGCACAGTGCCGCCGCCGCCAGGGCCACCCCGCCGATGACCAGCGGCCGCGGCGTTGCCTCGGGCTTGACCCCGCGGGCGACGATCAGGGCCAGGCCCAGCAGCACGATGATCGTCGCCAGCCCGGTGCTGACCGGGGCGGCGGCGTCGGCCTTGGTCACGATGGCCTGCTGGATCTCCTCGTCGGTGAGCGCGACGCTTTGCTGCGCGGCGCCCCCGGAGGCCAGGTCGGCGGTCTGCTGCACGGCCGCGTCCCATTTCGCCTGCCCATGCAGGTCGATCATCGCGGCCTGGCATTGCTCGGACACGTTGGTGCGCAGGGCGGCGCGTTCCGGCATGGCGGAGAACTGGCTGACGGTGATGTCCTGCGAGCCGACGATCCCGACCTTGCCCAGCCCGACCACGGCGCCGATCAGCACCAGCGGCAGGATGACGAACCACATCCAGTTGTTGCTTTTGCCGGAGGGACCGGCGGCATCGGCCTGCGCGGTCACGGCGGGGGCCTTGGACGGGTTCACCAACGCATAGCCAAAGGCATAGAGCGCATAGAGCAGCGCCAACAGGATGCCCGGCAGCAGCGCCGCCTGGAACAATGTGCCAACCGACACGACCGCCGGGCGGCCCAGGTAGGTCAGCGCGTCGGAACAGCCGACGGTCTGGGCGCGGGCCTCCTGCGCGGTGGAATAGAGATCCCCCGCCAGCGTGCCCAGCAGAACGATCACGATCGACGGCGGGATGATCTGCCCCAACGTGCCGGAGGCGGCGATGACGCCGGTCGACAATTCGGGCGAATAGCCGTTGCGCAACATCGTGGGCAGTGACAGCAGGCCCATGGTCACCACGGTCGCCCCCACGATCCCGGTAGAGGCGGCCAGGAATGCCCCCACCACCACGACCGACACGGCCAGCCCGCCGGGCAGCGGCCCGAAGACCCGCGCCATGGTGGTCAGCAGGTCATTGGCGATCTTGGACCGCTCCAGCGTGATGCCCATCAGCACGAACATCAGCACAGCCAGCAGCGTCTCGATCGACTGGCCGGCAAAGACACGTTCGTTCATGCGGTTCACGATGAACGACAGGTTGCGGTCCATCGCCATTTCCCAGCCCCGGTCGAACACCGGCTGCTCCAGGCGCGGCAGGTCGGGATAGCGGAACAGCGATATCGAATCGCGGTTGACGCCGCTGTTGACCAGGTCGCGATAGGCCTGGCTGCTTTGGTCGATGGCCTGGTGGATCAACAGGCCGTTGGCGTCCAGGTAGGCGATCACGGCAAAGGCAAACAGCCCGGCGCCGGGGATCGCGAAGGCGACAGGAAAGCCCGAGAGAATTCCCGCGAAAAGCGAGAGAAAGACGATAATCAGGCCGATCTCGACGCCATCAAGTCCGAATAGCATGGTTCATCCGCCCCTTAATGCGTGCCTTCAAAGGCTTCTTCGCCCTCGCCCAGCGTATCGCGGTCGAGGTATTTGCCTGCACTTTCCTCGCCCTCGCGGAATTCCAGCCAGGAACGGTAGAAGAAGGCCACCGCCTGAAGGAACACCAGCGCGACGAAACACAGGATCAGGATCTTGAACAGGAAATAGGCGGAAAACCCGTCCGGCGAGAAGCCGATGGTTTCCACGTTCCATTTCACGATCTTCGATTTGCGCAGCATCAGGTCCAGCTTGTCGCTGGCCGAAACCTTGGGTGTGATCAGGTGCCGCCACAGGAAGTACCACGAATACATCCACGCCAGCACGACCACCGGCACCATGAAGAACAGCGCGCCGAACATGTCCACCACGCGTTTCGCCCGGTGGCCGATGGCGGCATAGACCAGATCGACCCGCACATGCCCGCCCTGCACGAAGGTGTAGCTGACGCAGAGCGCGACCACGGCCGCGTTCCACAGCTTCAGCCCTTCGGAGAACCAGCCCACGGATTGGGTGAACCCGACGCCCAGCGGGGAAATCGTGATCTCCCCCAGGCGAAAGATCGATTGCAGGAACACCACCATGGTCTGTTGCGCGACCATCAGCAGCCCCGCCCAGGCGGCGGTGCGCCCCACGGCATTCGCGAACCCTTCCAGCACCCGGACGCAGCCCCACATGAAAGGGCGCCAGATGAAACCGGCCAGCGTCACGACAAGAAAGATGTCGAAAACCGCGAAGAAGAATTCCTGAGAACCGCCGTAATAGATGAACCGGATCAGGGATTCCTTGTTCGACCAGTCCAGCCACAGACCCGGATGGGTCGCGGCATAGACGATGTCATAGAACCCCGCCCCGATATTCGTCAGCAGCCAGATGAGACCGTCCAGCATCGCCTCTCCCCTTGGCAAAGGGCTGCGCACCGTCAGGATGCGCAGCCCGATTTCGTTTCGCGTCAGGCGGGGATTACATCCCGTTCACGCGCGACCGCTGTGCGGTATAGGCCCCGTCGGAGCGGGAGACCCAGCCGGCGGTGCTGGCCATGGATTCGTCAACCGCCGTGCGGATCTTGGCAAAGATCTCGTCATCCATGAAGCCATCCAGAACTTCCTTGGACGCCGCGCCAAAGGCATCCCACACGTCGTCGGTGAACTCGTGCACCTGGGTGCCGCCCTGTTGCAGACGCGCCAGCGCCGGGCCGTTGTTGGCGATGAACAGCGCGTAATTGTGCTGGTGCGCATCGGCGGCTGCGACTTCGATGATCTTCTGATGCTCCGGCGACAGGCCGTTGAAGACATCCAGGTTGCAGCCGACGGACAGGGCCGCGCCCGGCTCGTGGAAACCGGCGGGGTAGTAATGATCGCAGACCTCTTGCAGACCCAGGCGTTCGTCGGACCAGGGGCCGATCCACTCGGTGCCATCCAGCGCGCCGGTGGACAGCGCCTGATAGATTTCGCCGCCGGGAATGTTCTGGACCGATGCGCCCAGCTTCGCCAGCGCCTGGCCGCCCAGGCCGGGCATGCGGAATTTCAGGCCCTTGAAATCGTCGGCGGAATTGATCGGATTGCGATACCAGCCACCGCCCTGCGCGGCGGTCTGGCCGGCGATGAACGGCTTGATCCCGAAGACTTCGCCCAGCTCGTGGTGCAGCGCCATGCCGCCCTGAGCATAGTACCAGACCATGATTTCCGGCGCGGTCATGCCCAGCGGCACGGCGGTGAAGAACGCCCAGGCGGGGTGCTGACCGACCCAGTAGTAATCGGCGCCGTGGTAGATATCCGCCTGCCCCGAGGTCACGGCGTCAAAGCTTTCCAGCGCGCCGACGAGTTCGCCACCGGCCTTGGCGTCGATGGTCAGCGAACCGCCGGACATCTCGTTGACATTGTTGGCGAAACGTTCGACCGAATCCCAGACACCAGCCAGCCCGCGCGGCCAGGTGGTGACCATGGTCAGCTGCGTCATGCCCTGCGCGATGGCGGGCGCGGCCAGCGTGGCAGCCGCGGCGGCTGTACCGCCCAATGCGGAATTCTTCAGAAAAGAACGACGATCCATATATTTTCCTCCCGGTTGACGATATGCGCCGCCCTCCCCGGGGCGATGCGGATCGCTTCAAGTGGCGCTGACCCTAGCCGCGGAATTCCTGTCGCGAAATACCAAAGAATACGTATATAAGGGTCTGAAACCGCAGGAAGTGCGCTCTGCCGACGCTGCGGCAACTGGTAAAGTGGTCCGCCGTTACATAGAAACCCGCCCCATGCGACGACTGCCCTCCCGGTTCCTTCCCAGCTATGGCCAGAAGCTGTTCCTCCTGGCGACGCTGCCGCTGATTCTGGCGGTGACGGCGATTTCCCTGCTGGTCGCCCATCAGTCGCGCGACCTGGCGGAGCGCGAGATCGCGGCGCTGGAACGCCAGCTGATTGCCGCCAAGAAAGCCGAGCTGCGCAATTACGTGACCCAGGCCCGCAACGCCTTTCACTTCATCTACGGCAATGCCGACCCCACGGACGAGACCGCCAAGACCAAGGTGAAACAGATCCTTGCCGCGATGATCTACGGCGACGAAGGGTTCTTCTTCGTCTATGATTACGAAGGCACGAATTACGTCTCGCCGCGCCAGACCCGAATGATCAACCGCAATTGGTGGGATCTGGAGGACGGCAACGGGCAGAAGGTGGTGCAGAATTTCATCGCCACCGCCCGCCAGGGATCGGGTTGGGTCAGCCACCTCTGGCCCAAGCCGTCCACCGGCGAGGAGGCGCAGATGGTGTCCTTTGTCGCAGCTTTGCATTCGTGGAACTGGGTCGTGGGCACCGGGGTTTTCATCGACGACGTGCTGGCCACCACCGCCGCCGCCCGCGCCGATGTGGAGGCCCGCGTGCGCCGCACCTTCGTCTATATCGGCGCGATCACGGCTGCGGCACTGTTTCTGGTCTTCGCCTCCGGGTTGATCATCAACATCCGCGAGCGCCGCCTGGCCGACGCCAAGCTGAAGGAGCTGACGCAGCGCGTGTTCGACGCCCAGGAAGAGGAACGTGGCCGCGTGGCGCGGGAATTGCACGACGGGATCTCGCAACTTCTGGTGGCGGTACGCTATGCTCTGGACAGTGCCCGACGCCGGCTGAACACCGGCGATGCGCGCGCCGGTGAAACGCTGGATCGCGGCGTCGACAGCCTGGGCGAGGCGATCCAGGAGGTGCGCCGCATTTCCCGCGATCTGCGCCCTGGCGTGCTGGACGATCTCGGGCTTGGCCCGGCGCTCAAGGCGCTGGTCGCCGATTTCGGCACACGCACCGGGATCGAGACCGAATTCACCACCGTCCCGTTCCGCAACCGGCTGGACGGCGACGCCAAGATCGCGCTGTACCGGATCGCGCAGGAGGCGTTGACCAATGTCGAACGCCATTCCGGCGCGACCCATGTCAGCGTGGATGTGCGCGGCCACCGAAACGGTGCCACCATGCGCATCGCCGATGACGGCTGCGGCATCCAGACCGCGCAGGGCCGGCGCCCGCCCGCAGGGCTGGGCCTGCGCAACATGCAGGAACGGATGGAGCAGATGGACGGCACCCTGCGCATCCTGTCCGCCCGCACCGGCACCGTGATCGAGGCCCGCGTGCCCCTGACCCACCTTCTGGACCCCGGCAGCGGGTCCGACCTATCGGAACTCACCGGAAAGGAAAGCGCATGACGCTTCACTCCGCACCCCCGGCCGCAGCTGGCCTTGAAAAAGCCGGCGCAGACACGCCCGAGACCATGGCCGGGGCGATCCGTGTCGCCATCGTGGATGATCACCCCATGGTCGCCCAGGGGATCGAGGCGATCCTGGAAAGCTTTGACGACATCGTCGTGGTCGGCACCTACGGCACCGGCCGTGCCATCATCGAGGCGGTGGAGCAGATCACGCCCGATGTCATCCTGCTGGACCTCAACATGCCGGAGATGGGCGGGCTGACCGCCTGCGAAATGCTGCTGGAGCGCCATCCCGACCTGCGCATCCTGATCCTGTCGATGCATGACAGCCCGGAATATATCTCTACCGCGCTGGATCACGGCGCCATGGGCTATGTGCTGAAGGACGTGCCCACCGACGAGATCAAGCGCGCCATCGACGCGGTGATGCAGGGGGAGCGCTACCTCTGCACCGGGGCCAAGGGTTCGCTGGCGCCCCGGCGCGGCGCCGGGCAGCTGACGAACCGCGAACAGACGATCCTGTTGCAACTGGCCCAGGGCAAAAGCAACAAGGCCGTGGCCCTGGCGCTGGATATCTCGGTCCGCACGGTGGAGACGCATCGCAAGAACATCAAGAAGAAGCTGGGGATTTCCTCCACCGCAGGTTTGACGCTGTATGCGATGGAACATGGCGTGTTGCAGGGGACGGGGCGGCAATTCTGATCACCGGACCGGCGGCATTGGCCGCGCGGGCCTATTCGCGGACAGGCCCCCCTACCCCGGTGCACTGGTGACACGCGGGCCCGGCAGCACGGCGCCGTTGCGCCGGATCGGGGCTGCGCGCAAGAAATGGAAAGAAAATTGGGGCACCGCGACAGATTCGCCCCATATTGGCGGTTGACCTTCGGCAAGGCAGCCCATAAGCATCCTTCATGACCAAAGGGATCCCGCACGTGACCGCACTAGTAATTATCGTAGAGGAATGGCGCATGGGCCGGTAAGCACCGGAACCCCAGTACGGACCCATGCGCCCCCGGACTTCCCGCCGGGGGCTTTTTTATTGCGACAGGTCGCGCCGCGGCCGCAGACGGAGAGAGAACGATGGCAGCTCAGATGACCGGAGCGAAAATGGTGGTCCAGGCCCTGAAGGATCAGGGTGTGGACACGGTATTCGGCTATCCCGGTGGCGCCGTCCTGCCGATCTACGACGAGATCTTCCAGCAGAACGACATCCGCCATGTCCTGGTCCGGCACGAACAGGGCGCCGTGCACGCGGCAGAGGGCTATGCCCGCTCCACCGGGAAACCGGGCGTGGTGCTGGTGACCTCCGGCCCCGGGGCCACCAATGCGGTGACCGGGCTGACCGACGCGCTGCTGGACAGTATCCCCATCGTCGTGCTGACCGGCCAGGTCGCCACCTTCCTGATCGGCACCGATGGGTTCCAGGAGGCGGATACCGTCGGCATCACCCGCCCCTGCACCAAGCATAACTGGCTGGTCAAGGACACGGCAGAGCTGTCCGACGTGATGCACCAGGCCTTCCACGTCGCCACCAGCGGCCGCCCCGGCCCGGTGCTGGTCGACCTGCCCAAGGATGTGCAGTTCGCCGAGGCCGCCTATACCCCTCCCGCCAAGGCGCGGACCTCTCATTACCAGCCGCAGGTCAAGGCGCCGATCGCCGAGGTCACCCGCCTGGTGGAGATGATCGAACAGGCGGAGCGCCCGATCTTCTACACCGGCGGTGGCGTGATCAATTCCGGCCCGGCGGCCTCGCAACTCCTGCGCGAGCTGGTGGCGGCGACAGGCTTTCCCGTGACCTCCACCCTGATGGGGCTGGGCGCCTATCCGGCCTCCGGCCCGCAATGGCTGGGCATGTTGGGGATGCATGGCCTTTACGAGGCCAACATGGCGATGCACGGCTGCGACCTGATGATCAACGTGGGCGCGCGGTTCGATGACCGGATCACCGGGCGGTTGCAGGACTTCTCGCCCAATTCGCGCAAGGTGCATATCGACATCGACCCTTCGTCGGTGAACAAGATCGTGCGAGTCGACCTGCCGATCATCGGCGACGTGGCCCATGTGCTGGAAGATGTGCTGAAAGTCTGGAAATCGCGCGGCCGCAAGACCGGCAACACCGGCCCATGGGCGGAGCAAATCGCCCAGTGGAAGCAGGTCCGTTCCCTCGCCTACACCCCGTCGGAAAAGACGATCAAGCCGCAATACGCGCTGGAACGGCTGGAGGCGCTGACCAAGGATCATGACCGCTACATCACCACCGAAGTCGGCCAGCACCAGATGTGGGCGGCGCAATTCCTGGGGTTCGAGGCTCCCAACCGCTGGATGACCTCCGGCGGGCTGGGCACCATGGGCTACGGCTTCCCGGCTTCCATCGGCGTGCAGATGGCCCATCCCGAGGCGCTGGTGATCAATGTCGCGGGCGAAGCCTCGTGGCTGATGAACATGCAGGAGATGGGCACCGCCGTGCAATATCGCCTGCCGGTCAAGCAGTTCATCCTGAACAACGAACGCCTGGGCATGGTGCGCCAGTGGCAGGAATTGCTGCATGGCGAACGCTACTCCGCCTCCTGGTCGGAGGCCCTGCCCGATTTCGTCAAGCTGGCCGAAGCCTTCGGCGCCAAGGGCATTCTGTGCTCAGACCCGGCCGATCTGGACGATGCCATCATGGAGATGCTGACCCACGACGGGCCGGTGATCTTCGACTGCCTGGTGGAGAAGCACGAGAATTGTTTCCCCATGATCCCGTCGGGCAAGCCGCATAACGAAATGCTGCTGGCCGCCGAAACCGAAGCCTTCGTCGGTGGCGGCGCGCTGGTCTAAGGAGAGAAGTGATGTCCGCACTGAAAATCGAACAGGGTTCGTCCAGCCATTCCGTCTATGCGCTACGCGACCCCAACAGCGACGTGATCGAAAGCCACACGCTGACCGTGCTGGTGGATAACGAGGCCGGCGTGCTGGCCCGCGTCATCGGCCTGTTTTCCGGCAGGGGCTACAATATCGACAGCCTCACGGTGGCCGAAGTCGACCACACCGGCCATCTGTCGCGGATCACCGTGGTGACGCGCGGCACGCCGCAGATCATCGAACAGATCAAGGCCCAGTTGGGCCGGATCGTTCCGGTGCACGAGGTCCACGACCTGACGGTCGAAGGGCCGTCGGTCCAGCGCGAACTGGCGCTGATGAAGGTCGAGGGTGAGGGCGAAAAACGGGTGGAGGCACTGCGCCTGGCGGATATCTTCCGTGCCAATGTTGTGGATTCGACGCTGAGCAGCTTTGTCTTCGAACTGACCGGCCCGCCTGAGAAAATCGACGCCTTCGCCGACCTGATGCGCCCGCTGGGCCTGGCAGAGATGGCGCGCACCGGCGTCGCCGCCCTGGCGCGCGGCACGATCTGACCGCTCCCCCGGGGGGGGGCTGGGGCGCGGCGATTCCGCTGGATCGAAACAGCACGGGGCGTCACCGCAGCAGCGGGGCGCCCCGTCTTTTTTCCGCGCGCCGGATCGCCCGGCGCCTCGGGCGCGGACCGGCGCGCTGCGCCCCTTCCATCCGGGCGACAGCGGGTCAGGCGAAGGGCACGACCTTGCGCCCGCGCGGCGGCTGCTGCGCCTTCGCGTCACGGGAGGTTTCGCGGCGCGGCAGGCGGATGGCATTGGGTGTGTCGGGCACGACGCGCAGCGGCGGCTGCTCTGCCTCCTGGGCCTCGTGCGCCTCCAACAGGCGGTGAACCAGCGTCGGGCAAGGCTCCGCCGCGACGCGGCGCGGGTTGAGCGCCCGCCGGAAGGAGATATCGGCGCTCAGCTCGAACTCCACCAGATCGCCGCTGTCCAGGGGACATTTCTGCAAACTGGTGTCGGCGCTGTTCCCACAGCCGCCGTCTACATAGGCCAGCCCGCGGTGATCTTCGCACCAGATCACGGCTTTACAACGGGCCGGGTCGCTCCATAACACGATACCAAACATGGAAAATTTCCATTGTTCCGCGGTTAGCATTGGACAACGATAATCAGTGAGACTCCGCAAAAAGAGGATTCCCGAAATCGCCTACAGTCAGTCAATTTTTGTGTCGCATCCCTAAAGGATTGACGTAAGATAGCAGCATTATTGACGCGAACAAGCACCAGATCCAGAGAAAAATTCGCAGTCAACTGCGGAAAGAAGGTAAGGACCTATGGACACACTTGCAGCAGGGGGGACGGTCGGCGCCAAACGGCGAACGAAATCCGGACAATACGATATGCAGCCTGACGAAATCAGAGGTATCTTCGGTAGCAACCTGCGGTTGCTGAGCAGCCGTTTTCCATCCATCGCCGGGCTTTGCCGGGAACTGGGGATCAACCGCACGCAATACAATCGCTACCTCTCCGGGGAGAGTTTCCCCCGCCCCGACGTCCTGCACCGGATCTGTCAGTTCTTCGACACCGATGCACGCATTCTGCTGGAACCGGTGGGCCAGATTACCCCGGCTCAGTTCGATCTGCTGAACCATCCCGAAATCGCGGAATATCTGGGCGCCAACGCGACCGAGGTCGGCGAGGACACGCTACCCTCGGGCTTCTACAGGTTCTCCCGCCGCTCCTTCGTGGACGAAACCATGGGCATCATCGGGCTGGTCTACGTGTTCCGCCGCGACGGCTGCACCTTCGTGCGCGGCTACGAGGCCCGCGAGGCGATGCGCCAACAGGGGCTGGACGACGCGCCGGAGGCCCGCGAATTCCGCGGCATCTTCATCAACCAGGAAGACGGCGTTGCCGCGCTGATTTCGCGCAAGCGGGCGATGACCTGCACGTTCAACTTCCTGGCCCGCGTGCCCTCCTTCGACAACAATTTCTGGGAAGGCTACGTCACCCGCACGGTGCGCGACGCGATCACCGGCCCCCGCGTGACGCGGATGGTCTACGAGCATCTGGGCGGCAATGTGGGTGCCATCCTCGACACGGCCCGGCGCGGCGGGCTGGTCTCGCAAGAGGATCTGACGCCGTTCCACCGCCGCCTGCTGCGGCTGGACCAGCCGTTTCGCTGATCCGTATCGGCCGGGCGCCCCGCCCCGGCCGATACCGCCTGTCCACACGGGGGCGATGCGTGACCCCGTTGTTCGCCCCTGCCCGACCTTTGCGTCCAGATCCATGCCGTCGGTGCGCGCCTGTCACCTGCTCCCCGGTGCGCGCGCCGACCTACGCCCGCCCCAGGTGGCGGGCGATGCGGTCCAGCCCCTCCGTCAGGTCGGCGGTCGCGGCGGCATAGGAGAACCGCAGCGTCCGGCGTCCGCGTTCAGCATCGAAATCCAGGCCGGGCGTGACCGCCACCCCCGCCTGGTCCAGCAGCTCCATCGCGAAGGCAAAGGAATCGTCGGTGAGCTCCGAGACATCGGCATAGATGTAGAACGCCCCGTCCGGCGGCGCGATCCGGTCGAACCCGATCTGCGGCAATCGCTCCAGCATCAGGGCGCGGTTGCGGGCATAGACCTTCAGGTTCTCCTCCATCTCGGCGCGGCACTCCAGCGCGGCCAGCGCTGCCACCTGGCTGGCGTGAGGCGCGCAGATGAACATGTGCTGGGCGATGCGTTCGACCCGCTGAACGTGATCCTCGGGCACCACCATCCAGCCGACGCGCCAGCCGGTCATGGAAAAGTACTTTGAAAACGAGTTGATGACGTAGACGTCATCGGTGATTTCCAGCGCCGTGGTCGCCCGGGTCTCGTAGGTCAACCCGTGATAGATCTCGTCCGAGATGAAGGCGGTGTCCTCCGCCGCCGCGGCCCCGATCAGCGCCGACAGCGCCGCGTGGTCCAGCATGGTGCCCGACGGGTTGCCGGGCGACGCGACGATCAACCCGTCCAGCCCCTGCCCCGCGATGTCCTGCGGCCCCGGCTGGTACCGCGCCGCCGCGCTGGTTTGCAGGACCACCGGGTCCATGCCCATCGCACGCAGGATCTGCCGGTAGGAGGGATAGCCCGGCGCCCCCATGCCGACCCGCGCACCGCTGTCGAACAGCGAGGCAAAGGCCAGCGAAAACGCCCCCGAGGCGCCGGAGGTCACGATCACCCGGCCCGGATCCAGATCCACGCCGTACCAGTCGCGATACAGCGCCGCGATCCCCGCCCGCAATGCCGGCAGGCCGCGCGCCACCGAATAGCCAAGCGTGCTGTGATCCAGCGCCGTGGTCAGCGCCGAGCGGGCGCCCGATGGTGCGCCGGTGCCGGGTTGGCCGACCTCCATGTGGATGATCCGGCGGCCCTGGGCCTCGGCCTCGGCGGCGCGGCCCAGAATGTCCATCACAATGAAGGGATCGACGGTTCCGCGGGTTGAAACTCGCATGATGTTCTCCGAAAGTGGCGGCGTTCGCCCGGGTGTCACAGGATGGCCCGCAAAGGTCAATCAACGAAGCCTGCCCCCGGCACCGGGCCACCCCTCTCCCAACGCATGAGACGTCGCATGAACTTTCGCCAGACCGCCCTTGCCGCCACCGCAGCCCTTGCGTTCACCCAGCCCGCCGCGGCGGAGATGACCGATGCGGAGCGGGAGACGTTCCGCGACGAGGTGCGCGCCTACCTGATGGAACATCCCGAAATCATCATCGAGGCCGTGCAATCCATGGAGACACGGCAGGCCGAACAGGCCGCCGCCAATGACGTCAACCTGGTTCGCGCCAATGCCGATGACATCTTCGACGACGGCCATTCCTGGGTTGGCGGCAACCCGGAGGGCGACGTGACGCTGGTGGAATTCATGGATTACCGCTGCGGCTATTGCCGGCGCGCCTACGAGGACGTTGAAAAGCTGATCGAGGAAGACGGCAACATCCGGTTTGTCCTCAAGGAATTTCCGATCCTGGGCGAAGCCTCGACTCTGTCGTCACGCTTTGCCGTGGCGACCCAGCAGGTTGCCGGCGACGATGCCTACAAAGCCGTGCATGACGCCCTCATGAGCTATGACGGGGCCTATGACCCCGCCGCCCTGACCCGCCTGGCCGAAGGGCTGGGCCTGGACGCCCAGCCCATCCTGGCCGAGATGGACAGTGACGAGGTGAACCGCATCCTGTCGGAGAACCACGCACTGGCGCGGCGGATGCAGGTCAATGGCACGCCGACTTTCATCCTGGATGACCAGATGCTGCGCGGTTACGTGCCCTATGACGGGATGAAACAGATCGTGGCGGAGATGCGCGCCGAATGAGAACCGCCCTGGCCGGGCTGGCGCCCTCTCTCCTGACGCTGGGGGCGCTGGCGCTGACCGTGACCATTGCCCCGGCGGACAGCCAGGGTGAGGAAACGCCCCCACGCGACGAACTGGGGCGCGAATTGCGCGCGCTGTTCGCGGCGGAACCGGACTTGATCACCGATGCCCTGCACCGGGCCGAGGCGGCGCGGATCGCGGCCGCAGAGGCCCCGTTGGCGGCAGAGATCCGCGAGGACCGCGCCCGCATCGCCGTGCTGTCCGAGCGACTGTTCGCAGCTGCGCCGCTGGGCTTTGGCGCCGCTGATCCAGAGGCGCGAGTGACGCTGTTCACCGCAGCGGGCTGCGCCGCCTGCCAGCGCGCCGAACGCGCCCTGCGCGCCATGGCAGAGCGCCTGCCCGACCTGCGCGTCGATCTGCGCCCGGCTCGTGATACGCTGGCAGACCGCCTGTCGCTGGAGATCGCGGCAGAGCACGGCACCGAAACCGCCCTGACCTTTCGCGCCGCAATCCCCGAGGGCCGCGCCGGCGATGCGGTCGTGCTGGCTCGTGTCATGGCCGGGCTCGGCCTGCCCGAGACCCTCATGCAAAACGTGAGGAACGCCGCAGAACATGCTGAAATCGCAGAATTTACACTGATCATGTCAACGCTGAACCTGGACGTATTGCCCAGCTATGTCCTGCCCGACATGATGTTCCGAGGCGAGATGCCCGATATCGTGCTGGCCCGCTATCTGGGAACCGCGCCGGAGTGATCCGGCCCGGAAGGCGGGTCAACCGGCGGGCCGGTCTTTGACCTGGCGCTGGCGTGCCCACACCTGGGCAAAGGCACCGTTCAGCCGCGACCCATACAGGGGGCGGCGCCATCGCTCCGGCTATTCTGCCGCCGGGCGCGCGGCCTCTTCTTCTTCGAGGACAGCGGCGCGGGCTTCGACCTGTTCGACGATATGGTCGATCATCTGGTCATTGGACATCCGGTGCGATTGCTTCCCGGCCAGGTAGACCATGCCGTTCCCGGCACCGCCGCCGGTAAAGCCGACATCCGTCATCAGCGCTTCGCCGGGGCCGTTGACAACGCAGCCGATGATGGACAGCGACATCGGCGTCTTGATATGCTCCAGCCGCCGCTCCAGGATCTCCACTGTCTTGATCACGTCGAACCCCTGCCGCGCACAGGAGGGGCAGGAGATGATGTTCACGCCGCGATGGCGCAGGCCCAGAGACTTCAGGATCTCGTAGCCGACCTTCACTTCCTCCACCGGGTCGGCGGACAGCGACACGCGCACCGTGTCGCCGATCCCCATCCAGAGCAGATTGCCCAGGCCGATCGCACTTTTGATCGTGCCGGCGGTCAGTCCGCCCGCCTCCGTGATACCCAGGTGAATGGGCGCATCCGTGGCCTCGGCCAGGGCCTGGTAGGCGGCGGCGGCCATGAAGACATCCGAGGCCTTCACCGAAATCTTGAACTCGTGAAAATCGTTGTCTTGCAGGATGCGGATGTGGTCCATGCCCGACTCGACCATCGCGTCGGGACAAGGTTCGCCGTATTTCTCCAACAGATGCTTTTCCAACGACCCGGCGTTGACCCCGATGCGGATCGAACAGCCGTTGTCACGCGCAGCGGCGATGACGTCACGCACGCGGGTTTCATCCCCGATATTGCCCGGATTGATCCGCAGGCAGGCGGCACCGGCTTCGGCGGCCTCGATCGCGCGTTTGTAGTGGAAATGGATGTCCGCGACGATCGGCACCGGGCTTTCGGCGACAATTTCGCGCAATGCGCGGGTCGCAGCCTGATCAGGCGTGGAGACGCGGACGATATCTGCGCCCGCCTCTGCCGCACGCTGCACCTGCGCGACGGTGGCCGCCACGTCGGAACTGTCGGTATTGGTCATCGTCTGCACCGAAATCGGTGCGTCCCCGCCCACGGGAACAGAGCCGACCATGATCTGGCGGCTTTTGCGGCGGTAGATGTTACGCCAGGGGCGGACGTGGTTCAGGGACATGATCGGTCCTCCGGCATCGCTTGGCCGACAGGTAATCCCCTTGGCGCCATCATGCAATGCGGCATTGCGGCGACGGCGCCCTGCGGCGGATCACTCCTGCGGGAGGTCTGAGATATCGCCCAGCTCCGCGAACACCCGTTCGGCGACGGGATCGGCGGTGACATCTGCGACGGTATAGGCGCCCTTGACCGCGCCGACGGACAAAGCGACATCGCGAATGGTGGAGGATCCGGCACCGGCGGGGCCGTAGAGCTGGCCCTCCACCTTGAAATAGAGCGACCCGGACATGCCCGCGCGCAGCACGGGCGGTTCTTCGGTCATGGGCAGGTCATAGGCCTCCCCCGCGTCCAGGATCTTCTCGAAGATGACGGTGCCATTGGCGCCCCGCACCCGCACCCAGGCGGGG
This sequence comes from Pseudooceanicola aestuarii, assembly GCF_010614805.1. Taxonomy (NCBI): domain Bacteria; kingdom Pseudomonadati; phylum Pseudomonadota; class Alphaproteobacteria; order Rhodobacterales; family Paracoccaceae; genus Pseudooceanicola; species Pseudooceanicola aestuarii. Next base: position 2,543,125 of record NZ_JAAFZC010000001.1, on the reverse strand, counting down.
CGCACGGCGACGATGGACACCCCCGGCTTGGGATCTGCAAGAACCTGCGGCACCTGCGGCTGATCGCCGGTGTCGAGCCCCGCCAGCGCCAGCGCGACGGCCCGGTCCTCGGCGGAACCGACAGCGGGGGTGGCAATGTCCAGACGCGGCGCGGCGGGGCGCAGCGTGTCGGCATGGGCGGTAAACGTCCCCATCTCCGCCGGGTCAAGGGTGGAGATCGGCGCATCGCGCGACACCAGCACCGGAACATCCAGCGCCTGCGGGCGATAGAGACGGTCCAGCGCATCGGCAGGCGGGGTAAAGACCCCGGCGCTGGCGACCTGCGGGACCGGGTCCTCGACGCTGCGGGTCACCCCGTCCAGCGGATCGAGATCGGCCAACACGTCGGGCGTGTTCTCCACCGGGGCGACCTGCACCCGTTGAATTTCGTTCAGAACCGCCCAGCCGCCGTAACCGATGGCCCCGATCAGCGCCAGCAGCACCAGACCGGAGCCGATGGCCTTCGGTTCGATCCCCGAAAGAACGGAATCGCCCGCCGGGATGAACGGCGTGTTGGGCGAGGTAAAGGGATCCTTGTCCTTGACCGCCTTGGGCTTTTCCAACGCGACCTCGACCTTGCGGGAGGACGCCTCGGCGGACATGCCATGCGCGGTGGTAAAGCCGCTTTCCTTGCAGAACAGGGCAAAGGTGTGGTCGGGATCAAGGTTCAGGTAGCGCGCATAGGACCGCACGTATCCGGCGATGAAACCGGGCGTGTCGAATGCCTCCGGATCGGCATTTTCAATCGCTGCGATATACGGTGCCTTGATGCGCAACTCGCGCTGGACGTCCAGCAACGATTTGCCCATTGTCGCGCGTTCCCCGCGCATGAGGTCCCCTAGCCGGAGTTCGAAATCGTCGAACCCTTTCGGCGAGTCCTCGGCCTGCGTATAAACAGGCTTCGCCTTGCGCCCAATCATCTCAATCGCTGCCCCATTTGCGAATGATGACCCGTTACCACCGGAACCCCGTCGATTCGAGCCATGCCCTTTTCTTTACAATAGCCTATCACGTTTCAAGGCGATTTACACAAAAAGGAAGCCACGGGCGATTGATCGCCGGAAACTGGTCATTTCCCGAGACGATACCACCCATTTATGGAGCATTGGTTACCAGCGAAGCCCGCGATGGTTGCACAGGACATCGCCGAAACCCCAATGACGCGGTATGCAATTCGCTGTACGCTAGCCGGCCAGCTCTGCCCGGTTCAGCGCGCAATGCGACCACAGCGCATCCATGGCCCGTACCAGCCGGTCCATTTCATCCGGCCCATGCACCGGCGACGGGGTGAAACGCAGCCGTTCGGTGCCGCGCGGCACGGTGGGGAAGTTGATCGGCTGCACGTAGATCCCGTGATCCTCCAGCAGCATGTCCGACAGCAGCTTGGTGTGCACCGGGTTGCCCACGATCACCGGCACGATATGCGAGCCGTGGTCGATGATCGGCAGGCCCATCCCCTTCAGCCGCAGCTTCAGGATGCCGGCCTGTTGCTGGTGCAGGTCGCGCAGCGCCTGGTCCCGCTTCAGATGTGCGACCGAGGCCGCGGCCCCCGCCGCCACCGCCGGCGGCAGCGACGTGGTGAAAATGAAGCCCGGCGCGTAGGAGCGGATGGCGTCACACATCTTGGCGGAGGCCGCGATATAGCCGCCCATCACGCCATAGGCCTTGGCCAGCGTGCCGTTGATGATATCGATCCGATGCGCCAGACGGTCGCGTTCGGTCACGCCGCCGCCGCGCGGGCCGTACATGCCCACGGCGTGCACCTCGTCGATATAGGTCAGCGCGCCGAATTCATCCGCCAGATCGCAGATCTCCTCGATCGGGCCGAAATCGCCATCCATCGAATAGACGGATTCAAATGCGATGATCTTGGGCGCCCTGGAATCGTCCGCTTCCAGCAATTCGCGCAGATGGGCCAGATCATTGTGACGGAAGATCCGCTTGGCCCCGCCATTGCGGCGCACCCCCTCGATCATGGAGGCGTGGTTCAGCTCGTCCGAATAGATGATCAGACCGGGAAACAGCTTGGGCAGGGTGGACAGCGTCGCGTCATTGGCGATGTAGGCCGAGGTGAACAGCAGCGCCTGTTCCTTGCCATGCAAATCCGCCAGCTCCGCTTCCAGCTGCTTGTGATAGAGCGTGGTGCCCGAGATGTTGCGCGTGCCGCCCGACCCGGCGCCGGTGGTGTCGATTGCCTCGTGCATCGCCTCCAGCACGACAGGGTGCTGCCCCATGCCCAGGTAGTCGTTGCCGCACCAGACCGTCACGGGCCGTTCGCTGCCATCCGGGCGCTTCCAGGTGGCGTGCGGGAACTTGCCCTTGTGGCGAACGATATCGATGAAGGTGCGATAGCGCCCTTCGTCATGCAACTTGCCGATCGCGTCGTCCAGTCTGGCCTCGTAATAGGTCACGGGCGGTCCCTTTCTTGTCTTCGGCCCCGGCGCGGCGGGACCGGGATGTGCTAGCACCCCGTCATGGAAATTGGAACCGTTATAAGTCCGGCGGCTCCCGAAGCGGAGGTTACAAATTGCCGCCCCCCTGCCCTTGATCCAGGTCAAACATGTATCGCCAGTTCCGGATTTTCCGAAACGCGGCACGGCGGCGCGTTTCGGCGCCGGACCACTGCCCGTCCCGGGGCCGCCGCAGGGGCAGGCCTGTGCCGCTCTGGACCTTTGCCACGCGCCTGCTAGGCTTTGGCGAAGCCACGTTTCCCCACCCCGAGGAGCAGTCACCATGTCCACCGACGCCGTCCTGACCCATGTCGATTCCCAGCTGGGCGCCGCCACCGAACGCCTGATGGAGCTGTTGCGCATACCCTCCATCTCAACCGATCCGGCCCATGCCGAGGCCTGCCAGCACGCCGCCGACTGGCTGGTGGCCGATCTGGCCTCCCTGGGTGCGGAGGCGTCGAAACGTCCCACCCCCGGCCACCCCATGGTCGTCGGCCACATCACCGAGGGCGTCGACAATCCAGACGTGCATGTGCTGTTCTACGGCCATTATGACGTGCAGCCCGTCGATCCGCTGGACCTGTGGGACCGCGACCCGTTCGATCCGCAGGTGGAGGACACACCGCGCGGCAAGGTGATCCGCGGGCGCGGTGCCTCGGATGACAAGGGTCAGTTGATGACCTTCGTGGAGGCCTGCCGCGCCTGGAAGGCGGAGCGCGGCACCCTGCCCTGCAAGATCACCTTCTTCTTCGAAGGCGAGGAAGAATCAGGCTCCCCCTCCCTGATCCCGTTCATGGAGGACAACGCCGAAGAGCTGAAATCCGACATCGCCCTGATCTGCGACACCGGATTGTTCGGCACCGAGACGCCGGCCATCGTCACCATGCTGCGCGGCCTGCTGGGAGAGGAAGTGACCATCACCGCCTCCTCGAAGGATCTGCATTCGGGCATGTATGGCGGCATCGCGATGAACCCGATCCGGGTGCTCTCGCGGATGATCGCGGGGCTGCATGACGATCAGGGCCGCGTCACCGTGCCGGGCTTTTACGATGGCGTCCCCGAGTTGCCGCAGGACATTCGCGACCAATGGGACGGGCTGGATTTCGATGCCACCGGTTTCCTGGGCGAGGTCGGGCTGTCCGATCCGGCGGGCGAAGCCGATCGCACCGGGCTGGAAATGATCTGGTCCCGCCCCACCTGCGAGATCAACGGCATCACCGGCGGCTACACCGGCGAGGGCTTCAAGACGGTGCTGCCGGCCAAGGCCAGCGCCAAGATCTCCTTTCGGTTGGTGGGTCAGCAGGATCCGCACCGGATCCGTGAAAATTTCCGCGCTTACGTGCAATCCAGCCTGCCCGCCGATTGCGAGGTCACGTTCCATGGCCACGGCGCCAGCCCGGCTGGCCAGATGTCCACCGATGACCCGATGTTCGAGGCCGCCCGCCAGGCGCTGTCCCTGGAATGGCCGCAGGAGGCCGCTTATGTCGGCTGCGGCGGGTCCATCCCGATCGCGGGATATTTCAAGTCGATCCTGGCGATGGACGCGATGCTGATCGGCTTTGGCAAGGATGACGATCAGATCCATTCCCCGAACGAGAAATATGACCTCGACAGCTTTCACCGCGGCATCCGGTCCTGGGTCCGCGTGCTGGAGGCATTGTCCGCCAAGGGCTGATGTCCGCTCTCTGCCCCCGCGTGCGGGGAGGGGGGCGCCACGGCGCCCCCGCTTTCATCGCCGGATGTGGCGCGCGCGGCAGACGGCCAAACGCCGCCACGCCACCGGCCCGGCCATGATGCGCCCTGCGCGCCACAGGCAGCCCGGTTCAGGCGCAAATCAAATTTTCGAAAGGTCGAGCCGAGTTCGTGACAGGCTTGAAACAACAGGATCGAAACAAGGGGGGGGAAGTGGCGCGGTTGACGGGGCTCGAACCCGCGACCCCCGGCGTGACAGGCCGGTACTCTAACCATCTGAGCTACAACCGCGCGTGGGGGGCGGGATAGAATAGCGCGACGCGGGCGTCAATACGAAAATACCTCCGCGCGCCGTGCTTTGTGCCCCGCGCCACGGCTTGCGCCGCAGCCGGGGCGCCCTGCCCGCGCCAAGCGTTGCGCCACCCGCGTCGTCGGTGGCGCCCTGTCGGACAGAAGGCCACGCGAAAGCCACCCCGCAACATCCCCCCAAAGCCGTCGCAGCCGCTTTCCGCCCTGTAAGCCTGCCGGCCTTTAGACCGCCCCCCCTGCAAACCGACCGACCGGTGCCCCACTGATCCGCAACCCCCGGCCCGCAACCCCCGGCCCGGAAACGACAAAAGCGCCCCCCGAAGGAGGCGCTTTCGTTTGACGGCAGTGGCGCGGTTGACGGGGCTCGAACCCGCGACCCCCGGCGTGACAGGCCGGTACTCTAACCATCTGAGCTACAACCGCGCAGCTGCCGTGAGGGGCCTTCTATGGCCCCCCCGCGACGGCGTCAAGCGGGAAAATCCACCACTTTTCGTGCTGTCCCGCAGGCGCCGCAACGTAAAGCACGAACCGGCGACATCATGACAGTTGATCCCGCGACCCTTTGCGTGTCTGATGGGGGGCGAACACGGAAAATCGTGCAAATATCCTTGCCCCGTCAACGGCTTCGGCTAAAACGACGGACTGGGGCTGCAATCATGGTGGGTGATGAGAGACTCGAACTCCCGACATCTTCGGTGTAAACGAAGCGCTCTACCAACTGAGCTAATCACCCGCCGAAGGCCCCTTTACCGCATGGCCACCACAGGGCGCAAGGGCTGACATGAAAACTCCTCCCTTCATTGTTTTCACCGATCTGGACGGCACGTTGCTGGATCATCAAAGCTACGATTACGCCCCCGCCCTGCCCGCCCTGTCCCGGCTGCGCGCCTACGGGGTGCCGGTGGTTCTGGCCTCCTCGAAGACGGCAGCGGAAATCGCGCCGTTGCGGGCCGAATTGCGCCTGACCGCTTCGCCCGCCATCGTCGAGAACGGCGCCGGATTGCTGCCGCCCAACAGCCCGGCGGAGGATAAGGGCGATGTCTACGACCGGCTGCGCGCCTGTCTTGATCAGGTCAGCGCCCCCCTGAGGGAGAAATTCCGCGGCTTCGGAGATCTGGGCGCGGGTGCCGTGGCGCTGGATTCCGGCCTGTCGCCGCAAAAAGCCGAACTGGCCTGCAAGCGGGCGTTCTCGGAACCGGGGCTTTGGTACGGCACGGCGGTGGAAAAACGTGAATTCATCGCAGAACTGGCCGAATTCGGCGTCACCGCCCGGCGTGGCGGGCGCTACCTGACCCTGACCTTTGGCGGAACAAAGGCCGACCGCATGGACGAGGCCGCCGCCCTGTTCGGCAACCCGCACCGGATCGCCCTGGGCGACGCGCCCAACGATATAGAAATGCTTGAAAATGCCTCTGTCGGGGTGGTGATCCGCAACGACCACGGCGCCCCCCTGCCCAAGCTGAAGGGCGAGGCCAGCGGCCAGATCCTGCGCAGCACCAAACCCGGCCCGGCGGGCTGGAACGAAATGATGATGTCGCTGATCTCGCGCCTGACTCCGCATTGATTCCCTGCGGCCCTGCCCGCCCGAGACCGCACCGAACAAGGAGACAGCCAGGTGGCCGATTTTCACCAGAACGGCAATATTGCCACTCTTCACAACCTGCGCACCACCTCGACCGAGGCGCTGACGCGGGAGCTGACCAATTTCGCCACCACGCGCAAGATCTCCCTGGTGCTGCCCTCCCTCTATTCCGAGCTGGAAGGCGACGCCCTGCCCAACATCGTGCGCGAACTGGCCCAGGTGCCCTACCTGCACCGGATCGTCATCGGGCTGGACCGCGCTGACGAGGCGCAATACCGCCATGCACGGGAATTCTTCTCTGCCCTGCCGCAAAGCCACGTGGTTATCTGGAACGACAGCCCCCGGATGAAGACCATCTTCGACCGGCTGGACAAGCTGGGCCTGGCGCCCAACGAACCAGGAAAGGGCAAGAACGTCTGGGGGTGCCTGGGCTTTCTGATCGCCTGCGCCGACAGTTCGGTGGTGGCGATCCACGATTGCGATATCGTCACCTATGAAAAGGACCTGCTGGCCCGCCTGGTCTACCCGGTGGCCAATCCAAATTTCCCCTACCAGGTGGCCAAGGGCTATTACGCGCGCATCGGCGACAACAAGATCAACGGCCGGGTCAGCCGGATGCTGGTGTCGCCGATCCTGATCGCGCTGAAACGCACCATCGGCGACCGCGATTACCTGGATTACCTGCGCGCCTTCCGCTATCCGCTGTCCGGCGAGATGGCGATGCGCACCGGTATCCTGCCGGATCTGCGCATCCCTTCGGACTGGGGCCTGGAAATCGGTGTCCTGTCCGAAGCCTGGCGCAACCTGGCGCCGAAATCGGTCTGCCAGGTGGAAATCGCCGATCACTACGATCACAAGCACCAGGTATTGTCGCCCGAGGACAAGTCCAAGGGACTGTCGCGCATGTCGATCGACATCAGCAAGGCCCTGTTCCGCAAGCTGGCCGCCGATGGAACAGTCTTTTCGGAGGAGGTGTTCCGCACGCTGAAGGCGACCTATTACCGCTCGGCCCTCGACCTGCTGGACAGCTATTACAATGACGCCCGGATGAACGGTCTCTGGGTGGATCGGCACCAGGAGGAAACGGCGGTGGAACTCTTCGCCGAAAACATCGTGGAGGCAGGGCGGATGTTCCTCGACAACCCGTCGGAAACTCCCTTCATCCCGACCTGGAACCGCGTGCATTCCGCCGATCCCGACCTGATGTCCGACATGCTGAAAGCCGTCGCCGCCGATCTTCAGGACTACGCCTGACCCCGACCACCGGCAAGTTTACAGGCGGAAGGGATGTGCGGAATTTGCGGGAACCGATGCCCCGCGATCGTGCCGCAGCCCGTCCGGGGCGATCTCCGCGCGCTGCCCCTGTGCCTTCGGGACAGCGGGTCCGGGACGCTACCCCCGGTTGGTGATCCAGCGGCATTGATAGGGCGCGAAATGGATCGGCGGGCCGTCGGGGTCGATCATTTCTCCCGACAGAAGATCCTGCCAGACCTCTCCCGCGATCAGGTTGATCTGCCACGGCTCGATCTCCACCGCGCTGTCGGAGACATTGTGCAGGGCAAAGATCGATTGGTCACGGTCCAGACTTTGCCGCCAGAGGCCGAAGATCCGGTCATCCAGTTGCAATGTGAATTGCGTCGCGTTGGGGTGGAACGCGCGCTGCCGGCGGCGAATCTCGATCCGGCGTTTCATTTCCTCCAGCACCTGGTGCTGCGGCGTCTCGGGATCGGCCAGCAGCATCTGCAAGCGGTCGTATTCCCAGCGATGGCGATTGATGGCGCGGTTGTGGCCGGTCTTTTCCACGCCGTCCTCGTCATTCGGGGTGGCCAGCAGGGAATGGATATAGAAGGCCGGAATCCCCTCCAGCGCCATGACAAGGGTCTGAGAGGTCAGAAACCGTTCGATCCAGGTGTCCGGCGCGGGGCCGTCGAAGGTACCCTTCATCGCCTCGAACCAGGTGATGTTCAGCTCGTAGGGGGCCTCTCCCCCACCGGGAAGCGCCCGCATGGAGACGCGGCCGCCGAAATCACGCACCGCGCCGATCACGCGGGCCGTATCGGCCGGGGACAGGATGCCCTCTGCCGGGCGCATGCCGATGCCGTCATGACTGGCGGTGAAGTTCAGGTAGGCACAGCCCAGCTGCGCCGGAGGCATCCCGCCCTGCCAGCGGATCAGCCCGCGCGCGCTGCCCGACAGCATCGCGTGCAGCACCAGCGGCGGCAGAGAGAAATTGTAGACGGCATGGGCCTCGTTCCGGTTGCCGAAATAGGACAGGTTCTCGGCATTGGGCACATTGGTTTCGGTCAACAGGATCAGCGGCTCGGCGGCGAAATCGGCCAGCAGCCGCATCAGCCGCACGATCGCATGGGTTTGCGGCATGTGGATGGAGCGGGTGCCGATCTCCTTCCACAGGAAAGCCACCGCATCCAGCCGCAGGATCCGCACGCCGTTGTCGACATGCAGCCGCGTGACGCGCAGGAATTCCATCAACACCTCCGGGTTGCGGAAATCCAGATCGACCTGGTCATGGGAGAAAGTGCACCAGACATGGCGCACCCCGCGGGCGGTCTCCACCTCCCTCAGCAGCGGGTGAGTGCGCGGGCGCACCACATCCGACAGGTCATCCTCGGGCGTGGCCTCGAAAAAGAATTTATCATAGGGCTCATGCCCTTGCAGGTAGTCGTTAAACCAATTTGACTGGCTGGAGACATGGTTCAGCACCAGGTCCGACATCAACAGGAATTCCGACCCGATTCGCCGGATATCGGCCCAGTCGCCCAGCACCGGGTTCACCGCGCGGTAATCCGACACGGCAAACCCGTCATCCGACGTATAGGGAAAGAACGGCAGGATATGCACCCCGTTCACCACCCCCGCCAGGTGCCGGTGCAGGAAATGGCGCAGCAGGTCCAACGGCTTGTGCGCGCCGTCGACGATGGAATTGCCGTAGGTGATGACCATGGCGTCCCGCTCCGACCATTGCCGGTTGCCCGGCACGCGGCCCCGGCGGCGCATGGCCGCCCCGTCGGGCCAGAAGGCCGCGACGATGCCCTGAGCCAGGGCATCGGCATCATGGTCCGGGTAAATCTGCCGCAGCAGCGCCGTCAGCCGGTTCCGAAAGGACGAATTGGGGTCTGACATGGGGTCCGCTCCGTTCTCTACTCCCCTCCCTTCCAGATCGCCCCCGGCTTTTCAAGCCGTCAGCGGCGCCTCTGCCCGACCTTGGCCTCTTCTGCCGCCGTGCCGAGGGCAAACTGCCCGCAAACGGGCAACCGGCACCGTCATCGGGCGGCCTGCCCGCGCCCGTCCCGCGGCGAAATCTCAGGGCCAGCTGGTCACGTCACCGGTGCCGAACAGCGGGGTGCCGGGCGTCCAGTCCTGGGCGAGCGCCTCGGCCTCGGTGCGTTGCGGGCGTGTCAGGTCGGCGGTGAACGCGGCCATCACCGCCGCGTCCCGCTCCGGCGTGTCCGGGGTCTCGTAGGCCAGGGCCAGGCTTTGAAAGGCCAGCGCCAGCACGGGGTTGCGCGCGACGCCCTCGCCCTGCGCATGCAGCTTCGCCAGCTTTGCCAGGGCGCGCGGTTCCGCCTGTTCGGCAGCCGCGCGATACCATTGCGCCGCCTCCGCCGGATCAACCTCCTGCCCCTCCCCGTTCTCGAACATCAGCCCGATGTTGAAAAAGGCAACCGGCTCCCCGTTCTGAGCGGCCTGTTGGTACCAGGCCATGGCCTGTGCGTCGTCTTGGGGTACGCCACGGCCCAGGTGGAAATGTTTGCCCATGTTGATCTGCGCCGCCGGCACGCCGTTGCGCGCGGCCTGGTGATACCAATCGACGGCCTGCGCATCGTCCTGCGGTACGCCGCGCCCTTCGGCATACAGATTGCCCAGGTTGATCTGCGCCGCCGCATGGCCGGCCTGCGCCGCGCGCTGATACCAGGCGGCCGCCTGGGCCGCATCCTGTGGCAGGCCGCGCCCGGAGTCGGACATCCAGCCCATCATGTATTGCGCATCGGACAGCCCCGCCTGCGCCGCATCGGCAATCCAATCGGCGGCGGCCTGCGGATCCGCGGCTACATCGCCGCCCTGCAACAGGATCATGCCGATCCGGTATTGCGCCATGAGATCGCCCTGCCCGGCGGCCTTGCGGTACCAATCCAGCGCCCGCTGCTGGCTTTGCGCCGTCCCCTCGCCCAACTCGTGCATATTGGCCAGGCTGAACTGCGCCTTGGCGAACCCTTGCTCCGCGGCCTGGTGGAAATAATCCAGCGCGGTTTCCGGCTGCTCCGGCACCCCCTGACCAAAGCGGTAGGAGACACCCAACGAGTTCTGACCGCAGGGATTGCCCTGTTCCGCCGATTTGGACGCCCATTCGACGGATTTGCTGTAACTCTGGGCGAACGCCTCTCCGCCGCGATAGAACAGGCGCCCGACCTGGCATTGCGCCTCGGCGTTGCCCTGTTCGGCCAAGGGCAGGTAGATGCGGAAGGCGGCGTCGAATTCGCCCCGCTCGAATGCGGCCTGGCCCTCGGCCATGGTCGAGGTTTCGGCTTGCGCCGCCAGCGGCATGATCGCGGCCAGAACGGTTCGGCCGAACCACGAGCGTTTCGAATTTCGTGCACCCATGCGTCATCCCTTTCATCGCAATTGACAGGCCAACGCGTTGAAAACACATGGCCTTGGGAGGCGCCTACCTGCTCTGCGAAGAAGATGACAGCGCCAGCCTGGCGATGTGCGAAGACCCGCCAACGGCGGTCGTCCCTGACCCTGAGTGGACGCAAGACATCTAAGCGGTGCAATGAACGGGACAGAGGAGAGTGGTGGGTGATGAGGGATTTGAACCCCCGACATCTTCGATGTGAACGAAGCGCTCTACCACTGAGCTAATCACCCGTGACGCGCTCTTTACCGCTCCTCGTCGGGGTTCGCAAGCCGGTCTTTGGAGGAATTTTCGCCGCCCTGCCCCGGCGCCGGTTCGTCGGGTGCATCACCCCCGGGCACGGGGGGCATATCCTGCCGGATGCGGGCAACCACCACGCGGGAGGCCGGGCTATCCTTGATCCGGTTGACGCGCAATTTCCCGAAACCGGGCAGCTGCATCGGACGGCCGGCGGCCAGCGCATCGCCAAGCTCGGCCAGCAGCGCCTCAACCACCGGTTTTGCGTCACGCTTGCGGATACCGGACCGGGTGACGACGCCCTCCAGAAGCTCCTTCTTACGCAAAAGCTCCGGTGCTTCGGCGGGGCGGTTTTCCTGGGTGACGACGGGATCGGGCGTTTCGGGATCACTCATGTGACCGGTTGTATCAGATCGGGTGCCCGACGGACAGGGGGCCCAGGGCCGCAGGCGATACCGGCCTCATGAAAAACATGAAGACCGGATCGCAACACTTTGATTTAAAATATTTCTCTAAAAAAATGGCCGCCGCACCCGATGGATGCGGCGGCCCGGTCTCTTTGCTTCAACGCGCCTGGGCGCGCCGGATCAATGGGCGGTCTTGCCGGTCACATTGCCTTCACCGATGCTGGCGCGGGCTGCAGCGGCGGCTTCTTCCGCCTCCTCGTCCCACTCGATCGGTTCAGGTTGCGAGACAAGCGCCTGTTCCAGAACCTCCCGCACATGGGTGACTGGAATGATCTTCAGCCCGTCCTTCACATTGTCCGGGATGTCAGCCAGATCCTTTTCGTTCTCTTCCGGGATGAAGACGGTGGTGATCCCGCCGCGCAGCGCGGCCAGCAACTTCTCCTTCAACCCGCCGATGGGCATGGCGTTGCCCCGCAGGGAGACCTCCCCCGTCATGGCGACATCCTTGCGCACCGGGATCTGCGTCAGCACCGAGACGATGGAGGTCACCATCGCCAGACCGGCCGACGGCCCATCCTTGGGCGTGGCGCCATCAGGGACGTGGACGTGAATGTCCAGCTTGTCGAACTTCGGCGGCTTCACCCCGATCTGCGGCGCGATGGACCGTACGTAGGAGGATGCGGCGTCGATCGATTCCTTCATGACGTCGCCCAGTTTCCCGGTCGTCTTCATGCGGCCCTTGCCCGGCAGGCGCAGCGCCTCGATCGACAGGAGGTCCCCACCGACAGAGGTCCAGGCCAGGCCGGTGACGACACCCACCTGATCCTCGCGTTCTGCCAGGCCATAGCGGAACTTCTTCACGCCCAGGTAATCATCCAGGTTGTCGGCCGTCACGCTGACATGGCTGACCTCTCCCTTGATGATCTGGGTCACGGCCTTGCGCGCCAGTTTCGCCAGCTCACGCTCCAGGTTCCGCACGCCCGCCTCGCGGGTGTAGCGGCGGATCATCTCGTTCAACGCCTCGTCGGTGATCTCGAACTCGCCCTTGCGCAGGCCGTGGTTCTTCACCTGTTTCGCCAGAAGATGCTGACGCGCGATTTCGCGTTTCTCATCCTCGGTGTAGCCGGCCAGGGTGATGATCTCCATCCGATCCAGCAGCGGCCCGGGCATATTGTAGGAATTCGCCGTGGTCAGGAACATCACGTTGGACAGGTCATATTCGACCTCCAGGTAGTGATCGACAAAGGTGCCGTTCTGTTCCGGATCCAGCACTTCCAGCATGGCAGAGGACGGATCGCCGCGGAAATCCTGCCCCATCTTGTCGATTTCATCGAGCAGGATCAGCGGGTTGGTCGTCTTCGCCTTTTTCAGCGCCTGGATGATCTTCCCAGGCATGGAGCCGATATAGGTCCGGCGGTGGCCCCGGATCTCGCTTTCGTCGCGCACGCCGCCCAGGGAGATGCGGATGAACTCGCGCCCCGTCGCCTTGGCCACGGATTTGCCCAGGGAGGTCTTGCCCACGCCCGGCGGACCGACAAGGCACAGGATCGGGCCCTTCAGCTTCTTGGAGCGTTGCTGAACCGCCAGGTATTCGACGATCCGTTCCTTCACCTTTTCAAGGCCGTAATGGTCGTGATCCAGAACCTCTTCGGCATTGGTGAGGTTCTTTTTCACCCGCGACTTCACGCCCCACGGGATCGACAGCATCCAGTCCAGGTAATTGCGGACAACGGTCGCCTCCGCGCTCATGGGCGACATGTTCTTCAGCTTCTTCAGCTCGGCCTCGGCCTTTTCGCGGGCCTCCTTGGACAGCTTGGTGGCGGCGATCTTCTCTTCCAGCTCGGCCAACTCGCCTTCGCCGTCCTCACCGTCGCCCAACTCCTTCTGAATGGCCTTCATCTGCTCATTCAGGTAATATTCGCGCTGTGTCCGCTCCATCTGGGATTTCACGCGGGTCTTGATCTTCTTCTCGACCTGAAGGACGGACATCTCGCCCTGCATCAGGCCATAGACCTTCTCCAGCCGTTCGGAGACCGACAGCGTTTCCAGAAGTTCCTGTTTCTGCACCACTTCGATGCCCAGGTGCCCGGCGACCAGGTCGGCCAGCTTGGCCGGCTCCGCGCTTTCGGCGACGGCGCTCAGCGCCTCTTCTGGGATGTTCTTCTTGACCTTGGCATAACGCTCGAACTCCTGCCCGACAGAGCGCAACAGCGCCTCGATCGTGGCGGTATCGCCGGTTTCTTCCTCCAGCAGCTCCGCCCGGGCTTCGAAGAAGTCATCGTTTTCGAGGAATTCGGTGATCTTCACGCGCTGCTGCCCTTCGACCAGCACCTTCACGGTGCCGTCGGGAAGTTTCAACAATTGCAATACGTTGGCCAGAACGCCGGCGCGGTAGATATCCTCAGCCTCGGGATCATCCTGGGCCGGGTCCACCTGGCTGGACAGCAGAATCTGCTTATTGTCGGCCATCACCTCTTCGAGGGCGCGGACCGATTTCTCCCGTCCCACGAAAAGCGGCACGATCATGTGGGGGAACACCACGATATCGCGCAACGGCAATACGGGATAGGACGGATTGAGGGTGGTTTCCATGCTCTTTCCTTGATCTTGGGCAGTGATCCCCGGCCCCATTCTTCGGCGGCGCAGGGATACTCCTGTTCACGGCTGATTAACTTGGGGCCGCCATGGCCCCGATTCAACCTGTTTTGCGCATCCTGCCCCCCCGGCGCGGGCCGGACAAGGCGGATAAAGCTTCAAACTCGATGTTTCCCGCCCCTGCCAGCGCAAAGGGCACAGGCCCCGACCGCCGCATCATCGGCGCGCACCTCGTGCCGCAGGGGTGCGAAGGGATGCGAAGGGACGCCCCCCCCTCCCGCGCTCCTCAGACCGCAGGTTTGCGGCGTCGCACCGGTGCGGGGCGGGCGCGGCTTTCGATCTCGTCGAACAGGCGGCCGACGATATCCTTGCTGGTGGCCTTCTCCACCCCTTCGAACCCAGGGGAGGAATTGACCTCCAGCACCTTCGGTCCGGTATCCGAGCGCAGCAGATCGACCCCGGCCATGTTCAGCCCAAAGGCTCGCGCCGCGCGCAGGGCGGTCTCACGCTCGTCCTTGGTGATCCGCACCGGCGTCGCCTTGCCCCCCAGATGCAGGTTCGACCGGAAATCGCCGCCCTCGGCCGTGCGCTTGATCGCGGCCACGACCTTGGTCCCGATGACCAGACAGCGGATATCCTCGCCCGCCGCCTCCTTGACGAATTGCTGCACCAGGAAATTGGCCTTCAGCCCGCGAAAGGCGGAGATGACGGATTCCGCCGCCTTCTTCGTCTCGGCCATCACCACGCCCCGGCCCTGGGTGCTTTCCAGCAGCTTCACGATCAGTGGCGCCTGGCCGACCAGACCGATCAGGTTGCCGGTGTCCTTGGGCGAATTGGCGAAAGCCGTCGTGGGCATCCCGATGCGATGCCGCGCCAGCACCTGATGGGCATGCAGCTTGTCCCGGCTGGCGGTAATCCCCGCGCTGCCGTTCAGGCAGAATGTGCCGATCGTCTCGAACTGGCGGATCACGGCGGTGCCATAGGGCGTGATGGAGGCCCCGATGCGCGGCACCACCGCGTCATAGCGCGGCAGGCGCTGGCCGTCGTAATGCACTTCCGGCGACAGCGCGTTGATCGCCATGTAGCAGCGGGTGGTGTCGATCACCTCCACCACGTGGCCGCGCGCCTCGCCAACCTCCACCAGGCGGCGGGTGGAATAGTTGTCCTCCCGGCTGAGAACCGCGATGCGCAGCACCCGGTTGGGCGCGACCTGGCGTACCCTCTTGGAATGGTAGACGTCGTAGCTCAACTCCGGCTGGCAGAACCGTTCGGACGGAACGATGGAGACATGATCGCCCAGGGCCTGGCGCCCCAGCAGCATATGCGACTGCATCCCGCGCCGATCGGTCAGGGTCACTTCTATCGGCCAGGCGCGGCCACCGATCTCCAGTGTCGTTTCGATGACATACCGCATCTCCGCCTCCCCGTTGGAGGAGGTGACCTCCCGACGGTCGACAATCCGCGCCGAGCAGGGGATCGCCAGATCGTCGCGGCCGGGGATCGGATGCACCATGAACCGCACCCGGGGCTGCGCGGCGGAGCCGAAGCTTTCGATCTCGGTCGCATGCAGGGCCGAGGTCCGCGCCCCGGTGTCCACCTTGGCCTTCAGCGCCGGCAGGCCCAGATCAGGCAGGCTCAGCCATTCTTCCCAGCCAAATTGCAGCGGCTCGTCATCTTGGGGCATCGATTCTCCTTCCGGACGGGTGAGACTTGCGCGTAGCGCGGGACGTCGTACTTGCATATAGCATTCCACCACGATTGGCTGTATCGCCGCGCCCATGTCGCAGAACTTTGCCTTTTCCCTTGCCGCCACCGACGGCACCGCCCGCACCGGAGAGATCCGCACCCCGCGCGGCACCATCCGCACGCCTGCCTTCATGCCCGTGGGCACCGCCGCCACGGTCAAGGCGATGATGCCCGAAAGCGTGGCCTCCACCGGCGCCGACATCCTGTTGGGCAATACCTATCACCTGATGCTGCGCCCCACCGCCGAACGGATCGACGCCCTGGGCGGGCTGCACCGGTTCATGAACTGGGACAAGCCGATCCTGACGGATTCCGGTGGGTTCCAGGTGATGTCGCTGGCCTCCCTGCGCAAGCTGACCGAAGACGGGGTGACCTTCAAATCCCATATCGACGGGTCCGAACACCGGCTGACGCCCGAACGTTCGATGGAGATCCAGCGCCTGCTGGGGTCCGACATCGTGATGTGTTTCGACGAATGCCCCGCCCTGCCCGCTGACCGTGCGCGGATCGAGGAATCGATGCGCCTGTCCATGCGGTGGGCCGCCCGTTCCCGCGCGGCGTTCGGCGACCGGCCGGGCCATGCGCTGTTCGGGATCCAGCAAGGCGGGCTGGAGGAAGACCTGCGCGCCGAAAGCGCCCGCGCCCTGCGTGACATCGGCTTCGAAGGCTATGCCATCGGCGGGCTGGCGGTGGGCGAGGGTCAGGAGGCGATGTTCTCCGTTCTGGACTACGCGCCCGGCCAGTTGCCGCAGGACAAACCGCGTTACCTGATGGGTGTGGGCAAGCCCGACGATATCGTGGGCGCGGTAAAGCGCGGTGTGGACATGATGGATTGCGTGCTGCCCTCCCGCTCGGGCCGGACGGGGCAGGCCTTTACCCGGCGCGGGGTGGTCAATATCAAGAACGCCCGCCACGCTGACGATCCCCGCCCGCTGGATGCCGATTGCGGCTGCCCGGCGTGCCGCAACTACTCCCGCGCCTATCTGCACCATGTCTTCCGCTCCGGAGAGATGATATCGGGGATGTTGCTGACCTGGCACAACCTTCAGTATTATCAGGATCTGATGCAGGGCATGCGCGACGCCATCCGCGCGGGGCGTTTCGCCGACTGGGAGGCGGAGTTCCACGCCAACCGGGCCGGCGGCGATATCGCCCCGCTGTAACGCCCGCCGCGACGTGGCGCCACCGGCACCGCGGGGCCTCTGGATAAACGGGACCGGATTTCCTATATATTCGGTCAGGAAACAGGCAGGACAGACATGAACGACCAGCCCGAACCGCTTGAGGGGGCACCCCTCATTGCCCCGTCCACCACGGATCACCCGCTTTACGACGGTGTGGTAGAGGCATGCCGCACGGTCTATGACCCGGAAATCCCGGTCAATATCTATGACCTCGGCCTGATCTACACGATCGACATCTCGCCCGAGAACGAAGTGAAGATCGTGATGACCCTGACCGCCCCCGGCTGCCCCGTCGCGGGCGACATGCCCGGCTGGATCGCCGATGCGGTCGAGCCGATGGAAGGGGTCAAGCAGGTCGACGTCGTGCTGACCTGGGATCCGCCCTGGGGCATGGACATGATGTCCGAAGAGGCACGGCTGGAACTGGGCTTCATGTAAGCCGCCGCCACGCCGCGCGACCGCGACCGGACCGCCCCGGGGGCAGCCCCCGCACGGGTCGGGGCGCTGCCCTTTTTCACGACTGCCGCGTTCGCCGCCCCTGACACGTCCGGCATGATGGGCGTCTCGCGCCAGACGGGGCAGCCCCCCCCTGCCCCCCCCCCGTGCCTGCCCCCATGGCGGAACCAACCCCGCCACCCCGCGTTCACCGGCATGAACGTGGCGCAGGAACCAGTGACATCGCCCCCCCGGCGGGGCTTGCGGCCGGTGCTGGCCGCGCTGGTCCTGCTCCTTGTCTCGCTGCTGGCCGCCGTGCTGCCTGCCGCCGCGCAGGACGGCAAGGCGGGGCTGTGGTTCGAACGTGACACGCTGAACGCCGGCCTTGGGCCCACGCCCGAAATTGTCCGCCGGGAGACACCGCAATCGGCGGTGGAGAGCTTCCTTGCCCTCACCGCCGCAGGCGAGGACGCGGCAGCGGCGCATATCCTGGACCTGTCGCATCTCAGCCCGGAAGAACGGCGCGAGTCCGGCCCGGCTCTGGCCGCCGCGCTGAAAACAGTGATCGAACGGCGGGTCATCCTGGACTGGCACCGCCTGCCCGACACGCCTGATGCGGTCTCCCCCCAGCCGACGCAGAACGACCCGCTGGCCGGAGAGCCGCGCCGTTCCCTGCGGCTGTGGATCGTGGAGCGTGACGACCGCCCCGTCTCCCTGCGCCTTGACCGGATCAAGGTGCCGGGCGCCGACCCGGTCTGGGTCTTCTCCCGCCAGTCGGTGGAGAACATCCCCGCGCTCTATGACCTTTACGGCCCATCTGACCTCGAACGCGCCCTGCCCGAGGCACTGCAACGCGAAACCATCTTCAGCCTGCGCGGCTGGGAGCTGATCGCCCTGCCGCTGCTGATCCTGGCCTCCGGCGGGCTGGGCTGGGCGATCAATCGCGGCCTGAGCATCGCCGCCGCCCGCAGCCGGCGCGACATCACCACTGAAATCCTGCGCTCCCTGCGGACACCGGCGGTGATCTTCGCGATCACCTTCGTCATCGGGCTGACCACCGAACGGGTCTTTGTCTTCTCCGGCCGGATCTCCACCATGCTCAGTCCGGCGGTGATCACCGGCTACGTGCTGGCGGCGCTGATCTTTCTGATGAACGTGGTGGACGTGCTGGTCGATCGGCTGGTGGTCAAGCAGGACGAAGACCTCTCCTCCCGCGAGCAGGAGCAGCGACGGGGCCTGGCCACCCATGTCACCGCCTGGCGGCGTGGGTTGTCGGTGGTGATCTTCCTGGCTGGCGTCGGCTTCATCCTGACCTCGGCCAACGTGTTCCGAACGCTGGGCTTTTCCCTGATCGGCACAGCCGGGATCGCCACCGTGATCCTGGGCTTTGCCGGGCGGGACATCCTGTCCAACATCCTGTCCTCGATGCAGATCGCCCTGAACCAATCGGCGCGCATCGGCGATACGGTGTTGTTTCGCGGCTATTGGTGCGTGGTCGAACGGATCAATTTCACCTATGTCCAGCTGCGCGTCTGGGACCGCACCCGGCTGGTGGTTCCGGTCCGTCAATTCGTCGACGAGCCGTTCGAGAACTGGACGATGATGACCCAGGAATTGCACCGCACCATCAAGTTGCGCCTGGGCCACAGCGTCGATCTGGACCGCCTGCGCGAATTGTTCTGGTCCGTCGCGATGGAGGAGGATCAGGGCGACCTGCTGGACGACACCGAGGCGCTGAATGTCTACATGGCCGATCAGGACGTGCATGGGGCGGAAATCTGGTTCATCCTGCCGTGCAACGACGCCAACACCGCCTGGCAATACACCTGTCGGGTCCGCGAGCGGCTGATGCGCGGCATCGCCCGGATCGAGGAGACCGACCCCGGCTATCTGCCGCAGGTGCCCGCCTCGGCCGAAACGTGATCGCCCGCACACGGCGGCGATGCCACACGGGCTTGAGACACGCGACCTGCGGGACTATGTAGAGAGGCAGCGCAAGAAAGGCAGAACATGTTTGGAATTCCCGGCAAACAGGCGGTCTCCATGACCCCCAAAGCGTCCAGCCAGATCCGAAAGCTGATGGAACGCGATGGCCATCAGGGCCTGCGCATCGGCGTCAAGAAGGGCGGCTGCGCGGGCATGGAATACACCATGGACTACGTCGAGGACGTCGACCCCAATGACGAGGTCGTAGAACAGGATGGCGCGCGGGTGATGATCGCGCCAATGGCGCAGATGTTCCTGTTCGGCACGCAGATCGATTACGAGACCACGCTGTTGGAAAGCGGCTTCCGCTTCAACAACCCCAACGTGACCGAGGCCTGCGGCTGCGGCGAATCTATCAAGTTCGCGGAAAGCTGAGCCATGGCCGTCGCGCCCGAGATGGTCGCGCATCTTCGCGACCTTTTCGCCGGGCTGGGGCGGTTGCGCACGGGGCGGATGTTCTCGGGAGTGGCGTTCTACGCCGAGGATGACGCGATGTTTGCCATGATCGCGGCCTCCGGCGAGGTCTACATGAAATCCGACGACAGCACGCGCCCCATCTTCGAATCCGCCGGCGCGCGCCCGTTCACATATTCCCGCAAGACCGGAGAACGGCAGGTGCTCAGCCTGATGTCCCTCCCCGACAGCGCCTTCGAGGATCCCGACGAGGCATTGTACTGGGCGCGGCTGTCCCTGCCCCCGGCTCGCGCCGCCGCCGCCCGCAAACGCGCGGAGAAGGCCCGGCGCGCCCACCGCGCGGCCCAACGTCAGGGTGGGACACCCGGCTGAGCGGGGGCATGCGCGGCCTCCTGTTCCCGGTGCCATGCTCCTGCGCGCGGGTGCGCCAGCCTGCGCGCGTCCCGAAACAGAGGATCGCCTGCCTCGGCGGCGGGGGCTTGACGCCCGGGCCATGGCCAGAACAATACCCCGGACCCAAAGGGCCATCCGGCCCGCGCCCCGCCCGCCCCCTCGGGATGCGGTGCGGCGCGATGACAACAGGAAAGACGGACCTCCTATGCGCAGAAAACTGGCCGCCGGCAATTGGAAGATGAACGGCGACAAGGTGGCCCTGGCCGAACTTGATACCCTCGCCAACACGCCCGAGGCCACGGAGATCGACATCCTGGTCTGCCCCCCCGCCACCCTGATCGACGCTGCCGTCACCCGGCTGGGTACGGCGCCGGTGGCCGTGGGCGCTCAGGATTGCCATGCGGAGACAACCGGCGCCTATACTGGCGACCTGTCGGCGGCGATGCTGGCCGATGTCGGCGCCACCGCGGTGATCCTGGGCCATTCCGAACGCCGCGCATTGCACCACGAAACCAGCGAAGCGATCCGCGAAAAGGCCCGCGCCGCCCAGGCGCAGGGGCTGATGGCGATCATCTGCCTGGGCGAATCGGAGTTCCAGCGCGAGGCGACCAACACCCTGGACATCATTGGCGCGCAATTGTCCCTGTCTGTGCCCGACGGCTCCACCGGGTTGAACCTTGTGGTGGCCTACGAACCCGTCTGGGCCATCGGAACCGGACGTGTGCCCCACCCCGACCAGATCGGCGAGGTGCATGATTTCATCCGCGCCCGGCTGGAACGCCGCTTTGGCGCCGGTGTGGGCCGGTCGGTGCGCCTGCTCTATGGCGGGTCGGTGAAACCGGCGAATGCGGCGGATATATTTGCCGTCTCCAACGTCGATGGCGCGCTGGTCGGCGGCGCCAGCCTGACTGCCGGCGATTTCCGCCCGATCATCAGCGCCTTGGCCCAGGCCTGACAGCGCGCTCTCGCCCGGGTATGCCGCACCGTCTCCGAACGGCCAGGCGTGCCGCGACCTGACCCCGACATAGTCCGCAGCGCCCGCGCCGCGGCCGGAGGGCCACGCTCCCGCCTGAGGTTTGCCGCAGCCCCCCCAGCGGGGGCGTGACGGCCGCGCCTTGGTCCCGGCACAGCGCGCTATACCCTGGGGACCGGCGCGAAGTCCGCATCCGGGGTCTCGTGAGGCCGTACAGCGGCATGAAACCGTGCCCGACAGTTTGCCTGTGCCCGAAGGTTGCCCGCGCCCGTTGGCCAGCGCCTGCGGGACCGGGGTTGGCTGCGGTACGGTGCCCCCCAGCGGAAACAGGCTGCCGTTCAGATCGCCGTCTTGTCCAGGTGCATCCGACCAACCGTAGCCGGAACAGCCCGGTGGCGCCATCTTCTACGGCATCCGGCGCGCGCCCCCGCACAGCCGAGACGGCATGCTGGCGCCCTCGGCAGGACGCTTTGGGCACGCGACTGGCCGCCATGTGGCCTCTCACCACCCATCGCACCTATGCCGCCCCGTCATCCGCGCCTGTGTGGGGTGGCTGGCCCTGTCCGCCTCCGGCGCCGGTATTTGGGCCCGAAGGGAGGGAGCGTTGCACATCGGCCCTGTGTCGCTGGCAGGAACGCCCCGCCTGTCGCAGGCGAGGCGCCCACTTCGGGCGCGGTCATCGGCTCCGCAGCCTGTACCGCGAGATCAGTGCTACAGCCTGAAGTTTAAGAAAGACCTAACATCCTTCGGGCAGAAATACCGCCGCCGGAGGCGGTCGCGCGGGCCGGGATGTCCCTGCCCGGTGGGCAAGGTCACACCGGGTTCAGCGCGGCGGCGACGCGCCGGCCTTCGGACAGCAGGACGTTATAAGTGCGGCAGGCGGTGGCGCTGGCCATCGGGTCGCAGGCGATGCCCGCGGCCTCCAGCTGGTCCTGCAGGGCCTTGGGAACATGGGTCATTTCAGCGCCGGTGCCGTAGAACAGCACATCCACCTGACCCGCAAGCGCCAGCAGCGGCGCGGGATCCTGCGGACCGGCCCAGGACGTGGCGCGGTCGGCGGTGACCAGCACGGGACCGTGGATGACCTTCCCCCCCACGCGAAAGAACCCGGGGCCGTAACCGTCGATCGGACGGGCATTTGCGTAGTCGATTTCATACATCTGCATGGCGCTCTCCTGTCTGTATGTCTCGCGTGGCGCGTCAGTCGAAAAGGGGCAGACCGATTACCACGGCGACCCCGATCAGCAGGTAGGCGGCGAGGCGGTAGCCGGCCTCCCCCTCGGGGCGAAACAGCGCGTGACCGATCACGGTTCCCAGCCCGTAGGGCAGCAGCATCACCAGCCCCAGCCCCACCGCCTGTGCGGTCAGCAGCCCTTGCAACGCCATCACCGGCACCAGCGCCAGGCTGGTCACCGTCAGGAACACCAGCGCCGTGGCGCGGCTGCGGGCGATGCTGTCACGGCCGGCGAGCTGGAACAGCACCATCACCGGTCCCAGCAATCCGGTCGCGCCGCCAACAAAGCCGGTGGCCAGACCGACCGCCGCGCGGGTGGAGTCGCGCGGCGCCGTCCGGTAGCGCCAGCCCGACACCAGCGCCAGCAGCGTCACCGCCGTCACCCCGATCACCGCCCAGCGAAGCCCGGTGACATCCGCCACCCGCAGCACCCAGACCCCGGCAAAGGATGCCAGTGTCGCGGTGGCGATCAGGATCGTCACACCGCGCCGGTCCACCAGCGGCACCGCGCGCGGAACCACCGTGACCAGCGATGACAGGGCGGAAATGGCAAAGGCCGCCACGGCGACCTGGGGTGGCAGGATGCGCACCGCGACGGGCATGAAGATCAAGGCGGCGCCGAACCCGGCAAAGCCGTAGACCACCCCCGCCACCAGCACCGTTCCCAACAGCAGCAAGAGGCCCGCCGGGTCGGTCCCGGCAGGCATCAGGGTTTCAAGCATCGATATTGGCGAACTGGTTGCCCTTGTTCTTGTCGGACTTGCTCCAGTCACGCTTGATCCCCAGCCGCAACAGCATGGCAGAGGCCACGAAAATCGACGAATAGGTGCCCACGATCACGCCCCAGGTCATCGCGAAGACAAAGCCCCGGATCACGTCGCCGCCCAGGACCATCAGCGCGATCAGCGCGATCAGCGTGGTGACGGAGGTCATCATGGTGCGCGACAGCGTCTCGTTGATCGACAGGTTCAGCACCTCGCGCAGGGGCTTTTGCTTGTACTTGCGCAGGTTCTCCCGCACCCGGTCAAAGACCACCACGGTGTCGTTCAGCGAATAGCCGACGATGGTCAGCAGCGCCGCGATGATCGCCAGGTCGAACCGGATCTGGAGCTCCGAGAAGATCCCGATGGTCAGGGCCACATCATGCACCAGCGCCACGACCGCCCCCAGGGCGAATTGCCATTCGAAGCGGAGCCAGATGTAGATCAGCACCGCCGCGATGGCGAGGACCACGGCGATCACCGCCGTCTGGATCAGCTCGCCCGAGACCTTGGGCCCCACGCTTTCGACGGAGACGAACTTGATGTCCGGGATCACCGCGCTCAGCGCGTCCTCGACTTGCTGGATGGTGTCGGCGGCGACACTTTCCTGGCCGTCCTGGGCCTGGATACGGATCATCGCCACGTTGCGGTCATCGCCGAAAGTGGGGTCGAAGACCTCGGTGATGGTGATATCGCCCAGCTCCAGCGTCTGGATGGCCTCGCGGTAGACACCGATATCGACCGATTGGGTGCTTTCGGTGCGGATCGTCGTGCCGCCGCGGAAGTCGATGCCGAAGTTCAACCCTTGCAGGAAGAAGCTGACCAGCGACACAACGATCAGCAGCCCGGAGATTCCCAGCCACAGCTTGGAGCGGCTGAAGAAATCCCAATTGGTGTTCTGGGGAACGAGTCTCAGGCGCATGTCACACCTCCAAAGTCTTGGGACGGCGACGGGCGAACCAGGTCGCGATCAGCAGCCGTGTCACCCAGATCGCGGTGAAGACCGAGGTCAGGATGCCCAGCCCCAGCGTGATGGCGAAGCCCCGGACCGGGCCGGAACCCATGACATAGAGGATCAGCGCCGTGATGAAGGTGGTGATGTTGGCGTCCACGATGGCCGACAGGGCCTTTTCGTAGCCCAGCTCGATCGCGCGGGCCGGGCCCTTTGCGGTCTTCAGCTCTTCGCGGATACGTTCGAAAACCAGCACATTGGCATCCACCGCCATGCCCACCGTCAGGACGATCCCGGCGATGCCCGGCAGGGTCAGCGTGGCCCCGATCATCGACAGCAGGCCGAAGATAAGCCCGACATTGATGATCAACGCGATATTGGCGAACACCCCGAACAAACCGTAGGAGGCGACCATGAAGGCCAGCACCGCGACGAAGGCCACGATGGTGGCGATCTTCCCGGCCTCGATCGAATCGGCGCCGAGTTCCGGGCCGATGGTCCGTTCCTCAAGAAAATCCAGCCCGGCCGGAAGCGCGCCCGCGCGCAACAGCACCGCCAGGTTGGTCGATTCCTCCACCGTGAAATTGCCGGTGATAATGCCGGACCCGCCCGCGATATGGGCCTGGATCACGGGGGCGGAGATCACCTCTTCGTCCAGCACGATGGCGAAGGGGTTGCCGATGTTCTGCGCGGTATAATCGCCGAACTTGCGCGCGCCCGAGGGGTTGAACCGGAAGTTGACCGCCGGGCGGCCGTTCTGGTCAAAGGCCGGCTGCGCGTCGACCAGTTCTTCGCCGGTGACCACGGGGCTTTCGTCAAGCACGTAGAAGGTGCCCGTCTCGTCAAGCGAGGGCAGGACTTCCTCGCCCACTCCGGCGCGGGTGTCGCCATCGGCGGTCCGGGAGGTGACGGGCTGGAAGGTCAGCTGCGCGGTGGTGCCGATCAGCTCTTTCAGTTCGGCCGCCGATCCGATGCCGGGCACCTGGATCAGGATCCGGTCCGCGCCCTGGCGCTGGATCGTCGGTTCGCGGGTGCCGACCTCGTCGATACGGCGGCGGATGATTTCCAGCGACTGGCGCACCGTCCGGTCGTCGGTGGCGGTCATTTCCGCCTCGCTCAACCCGATGATCAGGATATCCCCCTGCGAGGACACGACCAGATCGGTGGTCCCTGCCCCGGTCAGACTGGCGACCGGCTGGGCCAGTCCACGCGCGATGTCCATCGCACGGGCCATGCCGTCTGCCTCGCCGATACGGATGCGCAATTGCGCCCCGTCACCGGGTTGCAGCCGAATGGCGCCGACCTCTTCGCGCGCATCGCGCAGGGCGTTGCGAACTTCGGGCCAAAGGCTCTTCATCCGGGCCTCGTAGACGTCCTCGACCTTCACTTCGGCCAGAAGATGTGCCCCGCCGCGCAGGTCCAGCCCCAGGTTCACCAGCCCGGAAGGCAGGTAAGAGGACCAGCCCGCGACGCCGGTGGCGTCGCCGCCCTGGGCGGCGACGGTATCATTGTAGCTTTCGACCTTCGAGTAGAAGGCGTTCGGCATCGCCAGCAGCAGCCCGATCACGACGAGCCCCCAGATGACGACCCGTTTCCACAGCTCGATTTGCAGCATGGGCGCCGCCTTTCGCTTGGACTTACTCGGCCTTGGCCGGTTCCGTTTTCGACACGACGTTGGCCAGCGTGGACTTGATGACCCGGATCTTCACGCCTTCGGCGATCTCGACCTCGACTTCACCGTCGTCGCGCACCTTGGCGACCTTGCCGACGATACCACCCTGGGTGATGACCTGATCGCCGCGGCGCACCGCCTCGACCATGGCCTGATGTTGTTTGACCTTCTTCTGCTGAGGCCGGATCAGCAGGAAATACATGATCGCGAAAATCAGGATCAGCGGCAGAAACTGCGCCAATGCGTTCCCATCCATGGGCGGGCGTCCTTCTTCTTGTGTGTCGGGGGCGCGAAACGCCCGGCGGAATTGGCCGGAACCTATGGTCGGCAGGGTGGGATTGCAAGGCGGAAGGCCGCGTGGCGTGGGGTCGCGGCGGCCGGGTCCGGCGGGCGCTGGCGGCGCGAAATCGCGCCCGCGTCCCGCGCATGGACGGCGGCACAGGCCCCCACCCCCGGTGCCGGGCCGCGCCGGTCCCGGTGCGCCGGCGAAAACCACAGTTACCAACAGCGGCGAAATCCGGCATAACCCGCGCGAATCCACATGCGACGGAGGAAGACCAATGCATGACATCCGCCTGATCCGCGAGAACCCCGAAGGTTTCGATGCCGCCCTGGCACGGCGCGGTGCATCTGCAATGTCTTCCGAAATCCTGTCGCTGGACGAGGCGCGGCGCGCCCGCATTCTGGCGGCGGAAACCGCGCAGGCCGAACAAAACAAGGCCTCCAAGGAGGTCGGCCGGGCCAAGGCTTCGGGGGACGAGGCGGAGTTCGAACGCCTGCGCGCCCTGGTGACGGAGAAAAAGGCCGCCATCACCGTCCTTCAGGACGAAGCCAAGGCGCTGGATGCACAGCTGAACGACCTGCTGATGGGCATTCCCAACCGGCCCCATGACGACATCCCCGATGGCGCCGACGAGGCCGACAACGTCGAGATCAAACGCCACGGCACGCCGCCGGCGCTGTCCTTTGCCCCGCTGGAGCATTACGACCTGCCCGGCGTCAAACCCGGCATGGATTTCGAAGCCGCGGCAAAGCTCTCCGGCGCACGATTTGTTGTACTCAAGGGCGCGGTGGCACGGCTGCACCGGGCGCTGGCGCAGTTCATGCTGGACACCCATGTCGACCGGAACGGTCTGCTGGAGACCTGGACCCCGGTCCTGGTGCTGGAGGAGATGATGCGCGGCACCGGCCAACTGCCCAAGTTCGGCGAAGACAGCTACCAGACCCGCGAAGGCTGGTGGCTGGTGCCCACGGCAGAGGTGACACTGACCAACCTCGTCAACGGGGAGATCGTGGACCAGTCCACCCTGCCCCGCCGCCATGTCGCCCATACCCAGTGTTTCCGGTCCGAAGCCGGCAGCGCCGGCCGCGACACCGCCGGCATGCTGCGCCAGCACCAGTTCGAGAAGGTGGAGATGGTCTCCATCACCCATCCCGATCACAGCCGGGCAGAACTGGACCGGATGACCGCCTGCGCCGAAGGCATCCTGGAGGCGCTCGGCCTGGCCTATCGCACAATGGTCCTGTGTACCGGCGATACCGGCTTTGGCGCCCGGCGCACCCATGACGTCGAGGTCTGGTTGCCGGGGCAGAACACCTACCGGGAGATTTCGTCGATCTCCGTCTGCGGCGATTTCCAGGCCCGGCGCATGAACGCGCGCTTCCGGCCCGAGGGCGGTGGCAAGCCGGAATTCGTGCACACGCTGAACGGGTCCGGGCTGGCCGTGGGGCGCTGCCTGATCGCGGTGCTGGAAAATGGCCAGCAGGAGGACGGATCGGTCATTCTGCCGGAGGTTCTGCATCCTTATCTGGGCGGCAAGTCCCGGCTGACAGCGGCGGGCGAGCTGGCCTGACGCCCCGCCATCCCGTTGCGCCAACCGGGCGCCGCCATCCCCCGCGATGGCGGCGCCCTTTCAATTTTCGCCACCCCCACGAAACCGGCGGGCCGGCTCGTGCGTATAGTTCGCATGATGAAGACCAAGGCCATCCTGACCCTCGCCGCCGCCCTGGGCTTTGCCCTGTCGCCGCTGTTCGTACCCGGTTTCGGCGGGTTCGACCCCGACAGGTTCCCGATCCCGCAGGTCGATCCGCCGATCCAGCCCGCCGGATGGGCGTTTTCCATCTGGGGGGTGATCTATCTGTGGCTGCTGGGCTCAGCCCTGTTCGGGGTGCTGCGGCGGGCGCAGACCCCGGCCTGGGACCGGGTGCGCTGGCCGCTGATCGTCTCCCTGGGGCTGGGCACGGCCTGGTTGCCGGTGGCGATGATGTCGCCGATCCTTTCCACGGTGCTGATCTGGGTAATGCTGGCCGCCGCGCTGGTCGCGCTGGACCGGGCGCCAGACGAAGAATGGCTGAAACTGCGCGCACCGATCGCGCTTTATGCGGGATGGCTGACGGCGGCCTCCTGCGTGGCGACGGGCATCCTGGCCACGGGCTACGGTGCACAGCCGGT
Source organism: Pseudooceanicola aestuarii (assembly GCF_010614805.1). Taxonomy (NCBI): domain Bacteria; kingdom Pseudomonadati; phylum Pseudomonadota; class Alphaproteobacteria; order Rhodobacterales; family Paracoccaceae; genus Pseudooceanicola; species Pseudooceanicola aestuarii. Next base: position 2,514,958 of record NZ_JAAFZC010000001.1, on the reverse strand, counting down.
GACGCCGGTGCACGGCGCCTTTGTCCTGCTGGCCCTGGGGATCGCAATCACCATGCTGCGCCGCCGGCCCGATCCGGCCTATGCGCTGGCGCTGATATGGGCGCTGGTGGGGATCTTCGTGGCCAACCTGACCGGCGGGGGAACGGGCAGCGGCTGGGCCTTCCTGGTCCTGATCGCCGTCGCCCTGGGTCTGCTGCTGCTGCCGCTGATCGCCGGATTGCGGCGCGAGGCAAGCGCCCTGACGGCCACCGCTGCCGAGGGCTGATCGCACCGGGGGGGGGCAAGCGTCCCCGGCGCGGCGGCTGCCCCGCAGACGGCCCGGCGCCGGTTGGTCACTTGTCTCCCGGACCCTTCTTGCCCAGGTGCTTGCGCAGCCGCGACGGGGTGGACCGCTTTTTGGCCTTGTAGGGGTTCTGATCGTTCTGCGACCGCATGGTCAGGCGGATCGGAGTGCCGGGCATGTCGAAATCAACCCGCAGCCCGTTCACCAGATAGCGGCGATAGCTGTCGGGCATCTTGTCGGGATGCGAGCACATCACCACAAAGCCCGGCGGCCGGGTCTTGGCCTGGGTCATGTAGCGCAGCTTGATCCGCTTGCCCTGCGGTGCGGGAGGCGGATGCGCCTCCAGCATGCCGGTCAGCCAGCGGTTCAACCGCCCGGTGGAGACGCGGCGGTTCCAGACCTCATGCGCCTGCACTACAGCATCGCGCAGCCGGTCCAGACCACGCCCGGTGCGGGCCGACACGGTGATCAGCGGCGCGCCGCGCAGCTGGGGCAGAAGACGCTCGAAGCTCTCCTTGAGATCGCGCAGTTTCTCCTGCTTTTCCGTCTCGATGTCCCATTTGTTCACCGCGACGACCACGGCCCGGCCTTCGCGTTCGGCCAGATCGGCGATGCGCAGATCCTGCTGTTCGAACGGAATGGCCGCGTCCAGAAGGACCACGACGACCTCGGCGAATTTCACGGCGCGCAATCCGTCAGAGACGGACAGCTTTTCCACCTTGTCCTGAACCTTGGCTTTCTTGCGCATCCCGGCGGTGTCGAACATGCGCACCGGCAACCCGTCCCAATCGATGGAAAGAGAAATCGAATCGCGCGTGATCCCCGCCTCGGGCCCGGTCAGCAGCCGGTCATCGCCCAAAATCTTGTTGATAAGGGTGGACTTGCCCGCGTTTGGCCGGCCCACCACGGCCACCTGCAACGGGCGCGCGGCGGTGGGTTTCCATTCCTCCTGCGCGGCGGCGGCCTCGTCCTCGGTCACCTCCTCGGTGACGGAGACGCCGGTGCGGGGGGCCTGGGCCTCCGCGATGCGGGCCGATTCCGCGAAGGCATCGGCCAGCGGCATCAGCATGGCATGCAGCTCGCTCAACCCCTCGCCATGTTCAGCGGACAGGCGCAGCGGTTCGCCCAGCCCCAGGCTCCAGGCCTCGATCACACCGGCATCCGCGGCCGCGCCTTCGCCCTTGTTCGCCGCCAGGATCACATGGGCGGCGCGTTTGCGCAGGATCTCGGCAAAGACCTCGTCGGTGGGGGTCACGCCGGTGCGGGCGTCGATCATGAACAGGCAGATATCGGCCATGTCCACCGCCCGTTCCGTCAGTTTGCGCATCCGGCCCTGAAGACTGTCGTCCGTGACTTCCTCCAGCCCGGCGGTGTCGATCACGGTGAATTTCAGATCGCCCAGCCGCGCATTGCCTTCGCGCAGATCGCGCGTGACACCCGGCTGGTCATCGACCAGCGCCAGACGCTTGCCGACAAGCCGGTTGAACAGGGTGGACTTGCCGACATTGGGCCGGCCCACGATGGCGAGTGTAAAGGACATGAGCCTCTCCGCACAGGGTAAGACCGGGCGGATATACCAATTCGGCCGCGCGGGAAAGCGCCTTAGCGCCAGGCGTGCAGAACGCCCTTGGCCGACACGACATAAAGTGTGCCTCCGGCGACCACCGGTGCGGTCGTGGCGCCGCCCGGCACCTCCAGCCCGCCGGTTTCCGCGCCCGAAACCGGATCGTAGAACCGGATCAGCCCGTCGTTGGAGGCGACGATCACCCGTCCCCCCGCGACGATCGGGCCATGATGGGCAAAGATTTCCTTTTGCTTGCGGGCGCGCGACTTGACGAAGAACGGCAGCTCCGTGCCCCAGATCCGTTCGCCGGTTGCCGCGTCCAGGCGCAGCAGCTCGTTCCGGTCGGAGATCACGAACAGCGAACCGCCCGCCGGCCAGACGGCCGAAGCGGCGCCTTCCTTTGCGGTCCAGCGCGCATCGCCATCGTCGATGGACAGCGCGGCCAGACGCCCGGAATTGTTGGAGACATAGACCGTGTCGCCGACAACCACCGGATCGCCGGTGATGTCGCCCACGTTCGCGCGGGCAAAACCGAAACGACGCCCGACCACCGGCGTGTTCCAGCGCGCCAGCCCGCCCTGGCGGAACGTGCCCTGCACCACGCCCGAGCCGAAGCCGAATACGGCGTAGGTATCGGTGACCGCAGGGGCTGGACCGCCGTTGATGTTGTTCACGTCGGGCGCGGCATTCACCTGCCAGCGGATCCGCCCGGTTTCGGCGTCCAACGCCATGCCCAGCCGGTCGCCCGCGACCAGATAGACCAGATCGTCATGCACCGTGGGGCTGGCGTTGCCGGTCATGCCCAGATCCTGCTGCCAGACCTGCCCCCCGGTGGCGGGGTCCAGCGCGGTCAGGGTGCCAAAGGCCGAGGCGACGTAAAGCTTGCCCCGGCCATAGGCCAGACCGCCGCCCGAGGCATCGCCGCCATTGTCCTGCGGCGGTACCAGCGAAGTCTGCCACAGCAATTCGCCGGAGGGCGAGACCGCGCTGACTGTCGCTTCGCTGTCGAGGGTGAAGACCCGGCCACCGCCCACCACCGGATCGGCGGTGATGCGGGCCTTGCGCTGGTCGCCCTGGCCGATCCCGGTCGAGAAGATCCGCTGCGGCTGTGCGCCCAGGGCGGGATGCGCCACGCGGGTGGCGGGGGTACCGGCCCGCTGGGTCCATTCGGCATTGGCCTGGGCGGCGGGCAGCGCGATCGGTGCGCTGCGGTCCTGCGGGGCCTCGGTCACGTCGCCGGGCTGCTGGTCGGACATGACGGCGCGCAGGTCTTCGCGTTCGCCGGGAAGGATCACCTCGCGGGTGTCGCAGCCGGCCAGCACCATGCCGGCCACCCCCGCCAGCAGCAGGCCGCGCATCGCACCGTGCCGCCCGGCACCTCGGGGCTGCGCCTGCCGGTCGCCTGCCTGCGGGTCATTCGCCCGACGGTCGTCTGCCCGACGGTCCGTCCCCTGCATTTCGCCGGTCATCCGCCCGTTCCGCATCGTTGCCATTGCCATGCCTGCGTCGCCCCCGTCCGGCCGCAACCGGCCTTGTCCTTGTCCGTTCCCGTGGCCCGGACCCTGCCCGTACCGCGGTTCAATCCTCTGGCGCGCCCATCCGGGCGCTGCCGCTTGCGGATCTTCCGGCCCGCCCTTCGGGGGCCGGCCACGATCCGTGGTCCCGGCATCTGTCCGCCAGGCGGCCTGCCCTGCCGGGCGGGCGCCTGCCGGCTTTCAGCCGCGCGGGCCGCCGCGTCTCACTCCGCCGCCGCCTCCGCCTCCGGCGTGCCACCGAGGGCAACAATCAACTGTGTTGCGCGCTGACGCAAGCCCGACGTCACATTCGCATCGACCAGGATGTCGCGCAGCACGGCTATCGCCTCGTCGGGGTTGCCCTCTTCGACATGGGTCAGCGCGATCTGTTCCTCCGCCAGCAGCCGGGTCATGGCGCCGGGGGTGGCCATCTCGCGATAGGCCTCGCGACGGGCGGCGGGGTCCATCGTCTCCGCCCGCTGGGTCAGCGCCTTGAACGCGGCCAGGGTGCGGTATGCGGGGTCCAGCCCCTCGATCCCGGCGACGCGGTCCAGCATGGCGGCCGCCTCTTCGCGGTTGCCGTTGGCTCCGGCCTCCGACGCCTGAAGGAAGATCCGCAGGGCCTGGGCCTCTGGCGTGCCCGTCGCCACCCCGTCCAGCGCAGCGATCCGGGCCTCCGGCGTCTCGGCCTCCAGCGCGCTCAGCAGGGCGTCACCCGTTTCCTGCGCGGCGGCGGTGTCGCGGGCGCGGGCATATTCGCGCCACGCGGCGCCCCCCACCAGCAGCAGCACGATCAGGATCGCGATCCATCCGTAACGGCGAAGCATCGCATAAAGGCGGTCGCGGCGGACCTCGTCGTTGACTTCGTCGATGAAACTGTCGGTATTGCTCACACCGGGCTCCCGTGGGTCGTTTCGGCCCTCTTATCGCAGCACCCGCCCCCTGCCAAGCACCCAAGGCTTCGCGAATGGCCGCGCCCGTTCCTCATCACCGCCATGACCCTGCCCCATATGGCGGCGAAAGCGTTGCCGCGCGTTGCAGAAATGCCTAAAGTCGCGGCGCGGTCACGGCCATTGCGCCCCGGTCTCTTGCATCCTGCGGGCGCGTCGCTAAGTGCGGCACAACTTCTTTCCCTCGCGGCAGGTGATTTCATATGCGCATCGTCCCCATTATGACCGCCATTCTGGTCGCCTTTGTCCTTTATATGGTCATCCTGCAACGGGATACGCTGCGCACCTTTGCCAATGGTGGTGGGTTGGACCGGGCCATCGCCGTCGCCCGTGGCGAGGCGGAACCGCTGCTGCGCGGCAGCGGAGACGCGGGCGCGGACGCGGAAAAGGTGGGCGACACCCCCCGGACCAGCGCCGATGCAGACCCTGCCACCACGTCAGACGACACCGCGAACACGCCCCCGCTGACCGGGGCGGAGATCGACGCCGCGCTGGATGCCGCCGAAGCCTCGGACAGCGCCAGCGATCAGCCCGCGCGCAAACCCGTCGGGGTCGTCGCCGTGCACAGCACCGCGCGCCAGATCGACAGCGCGGTGATCCTGCGCGGCCAGACCGATGCCGCCCGACTGGTGGAACTGCGGGCAGAGACAACCTCCCGCGTGGCCTCTCCGCCGCTGCCCAAGGGCACGATGGTGGAGGCCGGCGACCTGCTGTGCGAACTGGATCCCGGAACCCGCGCCACCGCCCTGGCAGAGGCCGAGGGCCGGCTGGCCGAGGCGGAGGCCGCCGTACCCACCACCCGCGCCCGGGTGGCGGAAGCCAAGGCCCGCCTGAACGAGGCGGAGATCAATTTCAACGCCGCGACCAAGCTGTCGGCGGACGGCTTCGCCTCCTCCACTCGCGTGGCGTCGTCGGAGGCGGCAGTGCGCGCGGCGGAGGCCACGATCGCCCAGGCCGAAGCCGGGCTGACCAGTTCCCGCGCCGCAATCCAGTCGGCGGAAGCCGCCGTCGCCGCTGCCCGCAAGGAGATCGAGCGGCTGGAAATTCACGCCCCCTTTGCCGGACTTCTGGAAAGCGACACGGCGGAACTGGGGTCGCTGCTTCAGGCCGGCGGATTGTGCGCCACGGTGATCGGTCTGGACCCGATCAAGCTGGTGGGTTTCCTGCCCGAAGCGCAGGTCGAACGGGTCAAGGTCGGCGCCCGCGCCGGCGCCCGGCTGGCGGCCTCGGGCCGGGAGGTCGTGGGCAAGGTCACGTTCCTCTCCCGCTCCGCCGACGCGACGACGCGCACCTTCCGGGTGGAGATCGACGTGCCCAACCCCGACCTGGCGATCCGCGACGGCCAGACCGCCGAAATCGGGATCGAGGCCGACGGCGTCCTGGCCCATCTGCTGCCGCAATCTGCGCTGACGCTGAACGATGACGGCGACCTGGGCGTGCGCATCGTCACCGCGCAGGACACCGCCGATTTCGTCCCCGTCACCCTGCTGCGCGACACCGCCGACGGAATCTGGCTGACCGGTCTGCCGGACCAGGCGGATGTCATCATCATCGGACAGGAATACGTCATCGCGGGCGTTCCTGTCGCGCCCAGTTACCAGGAGCCGTCGCAATGACCGGATTGATCGACTGGGCCGCCTCCCGCGCAAGGATGATCCTGGCCTTTATCGCCGTCTCGCTGCTGGCGGGCGGATATTCCTACGTCAGCCTGCCCAAGGAAGGCGAGCCGGACATCGAGATCCCGGCGCTGTTCGTCTCCGTCCCCTTTCCCGGCATCTCGGCCAGCGACAGTGAAACCCTGCTGGTCAAGCCGATGGAAACCGAATTGTCGGATCTGGACGGGCTGAAATCCATGACCTCCACCGCCGCCGAAGGCTATGCCGGGGTAGCGCTGGAATTCGAATTCGGCTGGGACAAGACCAAGATCATGGCCGATGTCCGCGACGCCATGTCCAAGGCGGAGGCCAAGTTCCCCGAAGGCTCGGACACCTATACGGTGAACGAGATCAACTTTTCCGAATTTCCGATCCTGATCGTCAATCTGACCGGACAGGTGCCCGAACGCACCATGACCCGCGTCGCCAAGGAATTGCAGGAACGGGTGGAGGGCATCGACGCCGTGCTGGAGGCCGGGATCGCCGGCAACCGCGAAGAGATGGTCGAAGTGCTGATCGACCCGCTGAAACTGGAAAGCTACAACGTCACCGCCGGTGAATTGCTGACCGTGGTGCAGAACAACAACCAGCTGATCGCGGCGGGCGAGATCGACAGCGCCCAGGGCGCCTTTGCCGTCAAGATCCCCGGTTCGTTCAAGGATGTGCGCGACATCTACAGCCTGCCGGTGAAGAAGAACGGCGACCGGATCGTCACGCTGGGAGAGCTGGCAGAGATCCGCATGACCTTCGAGGATCGCACCGGCACCGCGCGGTTCAACGGGGAGACGACCGTCGCCTTGCAGGTGGTCAAGCGCAAGGGTTTCAACCTGATCGACACCGCCGACGAGGTAAAGCGCGTGGTGGCCGAAGCCGCCGACGATTGGCCGGATGAACTGAAGGCCGCCGTGCGCGTCGGCACCTCCAACGATCAAAGCCGCGTCGTCGGCTCCATGGTGGCGCAGCTTGAGGGATCGGTGCTGACCGCCGTGGCCCTGGTGATGATGGTGGTGCTGGCCGCCCTTGGCCCTCGCCCTGCCCTGCTGGTGGGCTTTGCGATCCCGACGTCCTTCCTGCTGTGCTTCGTACTGCTGGGGGTGATGGGGATCACCATTTCCAATATCGTCATGTTCGGCCTGATCCTGGCCGTCGGTATGCTGGTGGATGGCGCCATCGTCGTTGTGGAATATGCCGATCGCCGCATCTCCGAAGGGGTCGGCCCGATGCACGCCTATGTAGAGGCCGCCAAACGCATGTTCTGGCCGGTCATCGCCTCCACCGCGACGACGCTCTGCGCGTTCCTGCCGATGCTGTTCTGGCCCGGTGTGCCCGGCGAATTCATGGGAATGCTGCCGGTCACGCTGATCTTCGTGCTGGCCGCCTCGCTGATCGTCGCGCTGATCTATCTGCCAGTGATGGGCGGGGTCACGGGCCGGATCTCCCGCGGTTTTTCCCGAGGGTCGGACCTGCTGCGGCGCAATCTGCCCTGGCTGGTCCGCGCGGCTCTGGTGCCGGTCACGCTTTATGCGATGTTCCTGGGCGCGATGCAGGTGATCAACCCGTCCTACCTGCTGGATGCCAGCGGATTGCCCGGCCCGATGGCCGCTCTGCCCGGTGTGGTGCTGTTCCTGGCGGCGGCGGCGGCATCCTCTGTCACGCTAGGGGCGGCGCGGATCACATGGACACGCAGCCGCATCCGCGCGGGCCATCGCCGCACGCTCTTTGGCTGGTTCATCACGATGATCGCGGGCAACCCGATCATGCCGGTGGTGACGGCCGTGGCGGTCGGGGCCTTCGTGGTCATGACCTTCGGCTATTTCGGCGAGAACAACAACGGCGTCGAATTCTTCACCGAAAGCGAACCGGAACAGGCCATCGTCTATGTCCGCGCGCGGGGCAACCTGTCGCTGGACCAGAAGGACGCCCTGGTCCGCGAAGCCGAAGACATCGTCCTGCGACACCCCGGCGTGCTGAACGGTTTTGCCTTCGCCGGAGAGGGCGGGCTGAATTCCAACACCGGCGGCGCGCAACCGCCGCTGGACACGATCGGCCAGATCCAGCTGGAGATCGTCCCGTGGGAGGACCGCAAGGACCAGCCCGAACTGGACGGCGATATCGTCATCGCGGAGCTGACCGAACAGCTGGACTCCATCCCCGGCATGCAGGTGGAAATCCTGTCGGCCAACATGGGCCCTGCCTCTGCCAAGCCGGTGCACCTGCGCCTGAAGGGCGACGATTGGGACGCCCTGACCAAGGCGACGGCCCTGGCCCGCGCCGAATTCGACCGCACCCGCGGCCTGCGCCTGGTGGAGGATACGCTGCCCCTGCCCGGTATCGACTGGCAGATCGACGTGGACGTGGAAAAGGCCGGCCGCTTTGGCGCCGATGTCGCCACCGTCGGCGCCATGGTGCAGCTGATCACGCGCGGCCTGCTGCTGGACACCATGCCCGTCGACAGTTCCGACGAGGAGGTGGAGATCCGCGTGCGCCTGCCCGAGAAGGACCGCGTGCTGTCCACCCTCGACACCCTGAAGGTGCGCACCGCGACCGGCCTGGTGCCCCTGTCCAACTTCATCACCCGCGAACCGGTGGCCAAGCTGGCGGAGATCAAGCGCGTCGACCAGACCCGCTATTTCGACGTCAAGGCGGCGGTGCAGGAAGGGCTGACCTCCCCCGCTCCCGACGGCAGCGGCGACGTGCCCCTGACGGCGGCTGAACGCATCGCCGAAATCACCCGCTGGCTGGAGACGGACCCCCTGCCCGCCGGCATCGCCTGGGAATGGACCGGCGACCAGGAGGATCAGGCGGAATCCCAGACCTTCCTTATGTCGGCCTTCTCCGCCGCGCTGGCGCTGATGTTCATCATCCTGCTGGCGCAGTTCAACAGCTTCTACAACGCGGTTCTGGTACTGTTGGCGGTGGTGTTGTCCACGGCGGGCGTGCTGATCGGGATGCTGGTGATGGGTCAGGCGTTCTCCATCATCATGACCGGCACCGGGATCGTGGCGCTGGCCGGGATCGTGGTGAACAACAACATCGTGCTGATCGACACCTACCAGGAATATTCCGCCTACATGCCCCGGATCGAGGCGATCATCCGCACCGCCGAGGCCCGGCTGCGCCCCGTCCTGCTGACCACGGTCACCACCATGGCCGGGCTGGCGCCGATGATGCTGGGCCTGTCGCTGGACTTCTTCGGCGGCGGCTATTCCATCGACAGCCCGACCGCGCTGTGGTGGAAACAGCTGGCCACTGCGGTGGTGTTCGGGCTGGGGATCGCGACGGTGCTGACGCTGGTGTTCACGCCCTCGATGCTGGCGATGCGGGTCTGGGCGGGCACCTATGTGCGCTGGATGGCACTGCTGCTTCGCAAACTGTCCTTTGGTCGGGGCAGTCGGGCCGCCCAGGACTGGGCCCTGCGCCGCGCCGCCCGCCGCACCCGCGTCCGGGACCTGGTCTGGCCGCTGGAAGACGACACCGCGTTGCGCACCCCGACAGAGGCCACCCCCGATCCCGCCGAAAATGCCCACCGCCGCCGCTACCCAGACCCTTTTGCCCGGCCGCTGGACGCGGCGGAGTGAGCCGGGACGGAAATTGTGAGACAGACGAAAAAAACGCCGTCCCGAAGGGGGCGGCGTTTTGCCGTTGCGACGGGAAAAGCCCATGACATTGCCCAGCTAGAAAGATGCATGGATGGGTTGGCTCTGCTTGGCCCGAAGTGGTCGTTGGTCTGACATCCGTGTTCCTGTAGCGCGGTGCCTAATTTCGAACTTCCGTTGCAGTTGATCCAACCATTGCAGACCGCGCGGCAAAACCCCGAGGTGCCAGGCACATGCACTCTCTTGGAAGACCCACGCATGTCACGTCTTTTTCCACCTGCAATCCAGTTGCCCCTGAGGACGCCGCCTCCTACAGCTCAGTGATGATTAGATTTTTTTTGAGAGCATTGTTCAAACCGCCCTCGATCTTTTCTGCCAGGCAACGCACATCTCCCGCTACGCCGCCTCCGCCTCCTGACGGCGCCACAGGGCGGCATAGCGGCCACCGCGCGCCAGAAGGTCGGCGTGGCGGCCCTCTTCTGCGACGCGGCCGTCTTCCAGCACCACGATCCGGTCGGCATCGGCGATGGTGGACAGGCGGTGCGCGATGACAAGGACGGACCGCCCCTCGCCAGCGCGGCGCAGGGCATGCTGGATCTCGGCCTCCGTCTCGGTATCGAGGGCGGATGTCGCTTCGTCCAGCAGCAGCAGCGGCGGATCTTTCAGCAATGTGCGGGCGATGCCGACGCGCTGTTTCTCCCCGCCTGACAGTTTCAACCCGCGTTCCCCCACCGCCGTGTCATAGCCCTCCGGCAGAGAGGAGATGAAATCGTGGATCTGGGCGGCGCGGGCGGCGGCCTCCACCTGGGCCTGGGTGCTTTCGCCGCGGCCATAGGCGATGTTGTAGCCGACGCTGTCATTGAACAGCACCGTGTCCTGCGGGACCATGCCCAGGGCGGAATGCAGGCTGTCCTGGGTCACCGCGCGCAAGTCCTGACCGTCGATGCGGATCGCGCCGTGATCGACGTCGTAGAACCGGAACAGCAGCCGCCCGATGGTGGATTTCCCCGACCCGGACGGGCCGACAATGGCCACCGTCTCGCCGGCCGCAACGCGCAGTGAAACCCCCTTCAGAATCGGGCGGGAGGCGTCATAGCCGAAATGCACGTCGTCCAGAACGATTTCGCCCTTGGACACTTCCAGACGCCGGGCGTCGGGGCGGTCCTGAACCTCTGCCGGCTGGTCAAGCAGCTGGAACATCTCCCCCATGTCGATCAGCGCCTGCCGGATCTCCCGGTAAACGGAACCCAGGAAATTCAGCGGCAGGGTGATCTGGATCATGTAGGAATTGACCATGACGAAATCGCCCACGGTCAGGCTGCCATCCTGCACCCCCATCGCCGCCATGACCATCACCGCCACCAGCCCGATGGTGATCAGCAGCGATTGCCCGAAATTCAGGAACCCCAGCGACCAGGCGGTCTTCAACGCCGCCTGCTCATAGGCGGCCATCGCCGTGTCATAGCGCCGGGCCTCACGGGCTTCGGCGCCGAAATACTTGACGGTTTCGAAATTCAGCAGGCTGTCGATCGCCTTCTGGTTGGCGTCGGTGTCCTGGTCATTCATGATCTTGCGCTGCGTGACGCGCCATTCCGTCACCCGGAAGGTGAAGATCGTGTAGACCACGATGACGCCGGCAACCACGGCCAGGTACCAGATGTCGAATACCGCCGCGAGGACGACGGCGATCATCAACAGCTCCAGCACCAGCGGACCGATGGAAAACAACATGAAGCGGAGCAGGAATTCCACGCCCTTCACGCCGCGCTCGATGATCCGGCTCAGCCCGCCGGTCTTGCGTGTCAGGTGATAGCGCAGGGACAGCCGGTGCATATGGGTGAAGGTCTCCAGCGCCAGCTGCCGCAGCGCCCGCTGGCCGACCCGGGCAAAGATCACGTCGCGCAGTTGCTGGAACCCCACGCCCATCAGCCGCGCCATGCCATAGGCCACCGTCAACCCCACGGCACCATAGGCCAGCAGCCAGGCGGCGCTGTCGCCCTCCTGCGCCAGTGCATCCACCGCCGCCTTGTAGAGGAACGGCGTGCCAACCGCGACCAGCTTGGCCAGGAACAGCACGGACAGCGACAGCACCACCCGCCGCTTGACCCACGGATGTTCGCGGGGCCACAGGTAGGGCAGGACGCGCGTCAGGATACGGCGCCCGTTCGCGGGCATCTGGGTGTCGGTGATGGTGCTGGGACCACGGCGCATGGGCGTCTCCGGGTTGCCTGGCTGCGCGAAACCGCGTATCAGGGGATATCAATTCAAGAGTTCATGAGTAATTGAGCAATGACGGAAGCACAAGTCCTGCAATGCCTGTCTGCCCTGTCGAACGAGACCCGGCTGGCGATCGTGCGACTGTTGCAGCGTCGGGGCGCGGAGGGGATCTGCGCCGGGGGGATCGGGGCGCGGCTGGGGGCCAGCGCCTCCCGGTTGTCGTTCCATCTGAAGTTGCTGGAACAGGCCGGGCTGGTCACGCAGGAGCGCAGTGGCCGCCATGTCCGCTATCGCCTGGCAGAGGATCGCATGCGGGGTGTCGTGGGCTACATGCTGGCCGATTGCTGCGGCGATTCAGACGGCGCGCGCCGCTGTTGCAAAAGGGACCGCCCCGTTACGGCCGAACGGTCGGAACTGTCGACGGGCGGGTGAACCGCGCCCTCTTTCGCACTTGCTTCCCGGCGCTTGTCGCACGCGCCGCCTGCCCCACGGGGCGGGGGCGAACCGCCCCGTGCTGATCAGGAGGCCCGGCGCATGCGCCTGCCCCGATGATAAAGCAAGGCGCGCCCGAAAAACACCGCCAGCGCCGCCCGGTCATAGCCCGTTCGCAGCAACACGCCACGCCGCCCGGACGTGGCCAGGACGCCCGGCTGCGTTGCCTCAAGCTCGGCGATCAGGGAGGTGCGGCAATTGACCAGCGCGGCGGGGCATTCCTCCACCATGGCCAGACGCAGGGTGGTTCCCGATTTCGTCGCCGCCGTCAGATAGGCAGGTTCCCCCCATTTCAAACATTCGTCCAGCGGGCCCGCGCCCGATTCCGACGCGACCTGGAAAAGCAGCTTCCGTGCCTCCGCCAGCACTGGCTGCGCCTGAGGCGGCATGGCGGCATAGGCGGCCGCCACCGCCTCGGGCACCGCAGGCGGTGCGACATGCGGTTTGCCCGTCGATGCGACGGGGGCATTCGGCGCGTCGGCGGTCAGGTCGGTCATTTGCGGCGCCATGCGACATCCCCCCTCGGGCCAGCCTGTCCTGCGGGTGCGCGGCTGTCAACGGCGCGCGGTCCCTTGTGCGCGGCGGCCCTGCGACGGTAGATAGGCCATGCGTTCGCCCTTGCCCCGCCTTGCCCCCCGGCTCCCGAGGCTGCTGGCCACCCTCACCGCCAGCGCCGCCCTGCCCCCTGGCACCGCCCTGGCCCATGCGACCGAGGGCGGCTTTGTCCTGCTGCTGCCCACCGATCTCTATATCGCGGGTGGGGTCGGCAGCGTGGCGGTGACGGTGTTGCTGATGGCGCTGATCCCCGACGGCTGGCTGGTTCGGCTGCTGCGCCCGCGCGGCCTGTGGCGGCCCGCTCCATTGTCGGGCAAATCCCGCCTGCGGGCCCTGTCGCGCACTCTGCTGCGACTGCTTGCCTGCGCCCTGTTCCTCGGCGCTGTGGCTGAGGGATGGCTGGGGCAACAGGATCCGACGCGCAACCTGATGCCACTTTACCTATGGACTGGGGTCTGGCTGTTTCTCGTGCCGCTCCAATCGCTTGCGGGTGATCTTTGGGCTGGGCTGTCACCGTTTCGCGCACCGCTTGACCTGCTGCAACGCATCGGCTGGCGCGCGCCGCTGCGCTGGCCGGCCCGCTGGGGCCAGGGGGCGGCGGTGCTGTCCTTCCTGGGCTTTGCGATGGTGCTGCTGGCTCATCCCGCACCGGCGGACCCGGATCGGCTGGCGCGGATGGCGCTGCTTTACTGGGTGGTGAACCTTGCGGCGCTGGCCCTCTTCGGTCCGCGCTGGCTGATCCGGGGCGAAGGGCTGACCGTGCTGATGCGCGCCTATGCCCGACTGGCACCGCTGCGCCGCGCCGGGAGAGGGCTGCGGCTGGGCCTGCCCGGCTGGCGCATCGCGGCCGGGCCGGTGCCGGGCGCGGCGGCGGCGCTGTTTCTGGTCGTCGTCCTGGGGATCGGCAGTTTCGACGGGGTCAACGAAACCTTCTGGTGGCTGGCCCGGATCGGGGTGAACCCGCTGGAATTTTCCGGCCGCTCGGCCATCGTGGGGGTCAGCATGGTCGGCGCCCTGGGCTATTGCGTGGCGCTGGCGCTGTGCTACGCGCTGGCGGTGGAGGGCGGTCTGCGCCTGAGCCTGCCGGAAGTCGATCTGTCGGCCCGGCGCGGCCCGGCGCTGCGTGCTTTTGCCCCCGCGCTGCTGCCTATCGCCTGGGCCTATCATGTCGCGCATTACCTGGTTGCCGGGCTGATCGACGGTCAAGCGCTGCTGTTGCGCCTGACCGCGCCGTTTCGCGACGGGCCGGGCCATGTCACCACCGGGTTTCTCAGCAATCGCGACGGGGTGGAGGCGATCTTTCTCACCCAGGCAGGGGTCATCGTTCTGGGCCATGGGCTGGCCATCCTGCTGAGCCACCGGATCGCGCTGCGCCTGTTCGGGCCGGGCCGCGCGGCATTGGCGGGGCACCTGCCGCTGGCCGTGTTCATGGTGTTCTACACCTTGCTGGGCCTGTGGCTGCTGGCCGCCCCACGTGGCGCATGATCGGGGCGTCGCGATCATCACCAGGCGCGGCCTCCTGCCCTCTGGCCCCTGACCCCTGACCCTGACCCTGACCCTGACCCTGACCCTGACGCGAATTCGACGCGTCGACGGGCGGTCAATCCCGCGCCGGCATGGCAAAGATCTGGCCGGGATAGATCAGATCCGGGTTGCGGATCAGATCCTTGTTGGCCTCGTAGACGCTGACATACAGCGTCCCCTCCCCGTAGGTGTCGCGCGCAATCGCCCAAAGCGTATTGCCCGGCTGCACGGTGATCTGGCTGATCCGAGGCGTGGCGACGGCTTCGGCGGCGATGTCTTCCTCCACCCGTTCAAAGGGGGTCTCCACCCGGCTTTGCACCACGCCCTGGGCATCGACCTCGTCAACGCGCAGGCGGTAGACGCCGGTGTCCACATTGGGCAGATCGGTGCGCCAATTGCCGCGCGCGTCCACCGACAGGGTCGCGGCGGGCCGGTCGTCCAGGTAGATCCGCACAAAGGCGCCAGATGTGCCTCTCCCGGCCAGCAGAACATCGCCCGCGCTGGAATAGGTGATCGTGTCCAGCGCGACGTTTTCCGACGTTTCCGGTGTGGGTGCGCCGCGTTGCAGAACCTGAACACCATCCTCGTTCGCCAGCAGAACCGTCATGCCCGGCCGCGGCTCGGGGGCCGGGGCGGTGTCCGCCGCGGGGGTCTTCTGCGGATCGGCGGCGGCGGGCGCGTCGGGGGTGACGTTGCTGGAAGCCGGGGGCGTGGCCTCGGTGACGGGCGTCCTCTGCGCGGTACCTGCGACCGCCGTGGGAGCAGCGATTTCGGTCGGCGCGGCGGTTGCCACCGGCGCGGTCAGGATGACCTGGGGCCGATCTTCGGCCTGTGCGGATGTTGTCGCCGCCTGCGGAATTGTGGCATCGGAAGACCCCGACATGTCAGCAACGCCTGCCGCGACGGACGGATCAGCCGTTTCGGCTACGCCTGTCGTGTCCGAAGTTTCGATGGTTACGGAAAGGTCGGAGGTTTCCGAATCTTCGATCCCGTCAGACGTTTCGATCCGGTCAGTCCCCTGCGCCATGCCGCCCGTTACCGCCGCCGTCGCGCGGGCGGTCTCCGACGCCGGGGGGGCTGCGGGGGTGGTGGACGGGGCGATATCGGGATCCTGGGTGATTTCGCGTTGTCGGGTCTTGTCGGGCGTCTGCGGCGTTTCGGGCGCCGGGGCCAATGCGGCGATCTGGTCCGGTGCTTCGGTGGCGGCGGGGGCTCGGGTCGTGCCGGCAACGCGGGTGACAGCCTGCGGCGCGGCCTCCGCGCCCGAGGTTGCCGCAACCGCGACAGGCGAGGCAGGCGCCAGGATCACCTGGTCGGAGGAGGCGACTTCGCCCTCTCCTTCGGGTCCATACATGACCAACGTCATCACGCGGGGCCTGTCGCTGGCCGGCAGTTCGAGAAAGGCCACGAACTTGCCATCCGATCCGGCGGTCTGGCGGCCCATTTCGGAACCGTCCAGCATCACCGCGACAGGCCAGCGCGCGGCGGCGCGACCGGCGACCAGGGTGGTTCCGTCGGGTTCGACGCGCACGATATCGAACCGTGGCGGCACGGGGGTCTCAGGCAAGGCATCCGCATCGGGCGCAGGTGCGGAGGTCGCCTCGGGCACCGGCGCGGGTTCCGTGTCTGCGGCACCCTTGCCTCCCGTCTCCGACGCCGCCCCGGCAGGCGCGCCCGCCACGGGCGCGCGGGCCGGCCCCTGGCCCTGCGGCAATGCTGCACGCTCTGTCTTTTCGGGCGCCGTCGCGGACCCGGCAACGCGGCCGGGCAGATAGCCCGTGTACCACGCGGCAGACGCCACGCCTGCCGCCAGGATTGTCACCCCGGCCACGACGCCGGGCCAGCCTCCCAGACTTGCCAGTTTCACGCTTGCGTTCCTTTTCGAGGCGCTCCCACAGGGGAAGTGTTGAGCACGTATATCAACACGGATAACAACGGTCAAAAGAGCTTTCACCCCTTCCCTACCCCATTGACAGGAACCAGTGCCATGTCCGTCACCTCCGTTTGCGTCTATTGCGGCTCCCGACCGGGGGCGCGGCCCGCCTATGCGCAGGATGCCGCCGCCCTGGGCCGCCTGATCGCCAACGAGGGCTGGCGGCTGGTTTACGGCGCTGGCGATGTCGGGCTGATGGGCGAAGTGGCGCGCGCCACCCAGACCGCCGGTGGCGAGACCTTCGGCGTGATCCCCACCCACCTGATGCAGGCCGAGGCCGGCAAACGCGACCTGACCAGTTTCGTGGTCACCGAGACCATGCATGAACGCAAGAAAGTGATGTTCATGAATGCCGATGCCATCGTGGTCCTGCCCGGCGGCGCGGGGTCACTGGACGAATTGTTCGAGGTTCTGACCTGGCGGCAGCTGGGCCTGCATGACAAGCCGCTGTTGCTGTTGGATACCGAAGGCTATTGGCGGCCGCTGCTGGCCCTGCTGGATCACGTCGTGGCCGAAGGCTTCGCCGCGCCAAGCCTGCGGGAACTGGTGACCTCCGCCGCTACGCCGGAGGAGGTCATCGCCCTGCTGCGCGACTGACGAGCAGACGCCATTCAGCGCCGGAACACCGAAGGGGCAGGACCGTCACCGCCCTGCCCCGTTTCCTGCCGCCCGTGCCAGGCCACGCCGCCACGGGGTCAGGCGGCGATGTCCGACAAGTCGGCTTTCACCTGTTTCTCGATCTCGTCGACGGGATGGTTGGTCAGGGTCTTCGGCACTTCGGCGATGACCTTGGCCGTCACCTCCTGATGCAGCGTCTTGCGCAATTCGGCCAGGATCTTGGGCGGGGCGACGATCACGAGGTGATCGAACGCGCCCTGATGCACGCGCTTGTACAGGATCTCTGCCAGTTCGTCGGCAAAGCGTTCCTTGGCCAGCTCGTGCCAATCGGTGTCATCCATCGCAGACCGTTGCTGCACACCGCCGTCCTGCATCCGGCCGGGACGGTTGGCGGATTGGTCGATATCCTTGGGATTCTCCTGCTCTTCCTTGCGGATCACGTCGAGATAGGGATCCTCTCCATCGGTGATGTTGCGCAGGAAGAGAGCCTTCTCGCCATCGGCGATCACCACCCAGGCGTCATGGGGAAGCTCTGCCATCACACGTCCTCCTTGTCGCCGGAACGGTTCTTGTCCTGACCGGTGGCATCGGTGTTGCCCACGGTGGAGGGATCGTGGTCGGCCTCCTCGACACGGGTGCCGACCTTGCGCTGCAACTCTCCGCCCTTGCGGCCCTGCTGGCCCGGCGCGGGCTCCATGTCCTCGGGGTTCTGGCCCAGAACCTCTTCGGTTTCCTTGCGTCCGTCCTGCGATTTCACACGGGTCGCCATCTGCGCCTCCTATCATTTGCGTTCCAGGGAAAACGCGAGGGGAGGCGCGGCGGTTCCGTGGTCTTCGGGGAATAGGCGGGCGTTTGTCGGTCACATGTCGGGCGGGGTGCGGGCCAGAGGACAGGCCAGCGGGCGGGAAAGAAAAAGCCCCGCCGGATCGCACCGGCGGGGCCTGTATCACGCGGTCGCCGCACTTACATGCGGGAGGCGACGTTTTCCCAGTTCACCAGCTTTTCCAGGAAGTTGTCCAGGTAGGCGGGGCGCTTGTTGCGGAAGTCGATGTAGTAGGAATGTTCCCACACGTCGCAACCCAGCAGCGCGGTCTGGCCAAAGCACAGCGGGTTCACGCCATTCTCGGTCTTGGTGACCTTCAGGCCGCCGTCAGTGTCCTTGACCAGCCAGGCCCAGCCAGAGCCGAACTGACCGGCGCCGGCGGCCTTGAAGTCTTCCTTGAACTTGTCGACGGACCCGAAGCTGTCGGTGATCGCCTTCTCCAGCTCTCCGGGCATGGCGGTCTGGCCGGGGCCCATCATTTCCCAGAACTGGTTGTGATTCCAGAATTGCGACGCATTGTTGAAGATGCCGTTCTGGGCAACCGCATTGGCATCATACGTGCCCTTGATGATTTCCTCGACGGATTTGCCTTCCCACTCGGTGCCGGTCACGGCCTTGTTGCCGTTGTCGACATAGGCTTTGTGGTGGATGTCGTGGTGGTATTCCAGCGTCTCGCGGCTCATGCCGAGATCGGCCAGCGCGTCGTGGGAATAGGGAAGATCGGGAAGTTCGAAAGCCATGTGGGCCTCCCTTGTTTGGTGGAAATCTCTCAGGGCATAGATGGTATGGCGCCGACCGGAAGGTCAAGGGGCCGTGGGCGAAGAGATGCCCTTGCGGCGCCCTGCCTCCGGTCACTCAGGCGCCGCGAACAGCCCCGTTTCCCCGCCATCGGCGGCGGCGGTGGTCAGGATCTCCTGCACGTAGCCCGCGACAGAGCGGAAGCAGACCAGCCGGACCTCCCCCGCCTGCGGCATCCAGAACGCCGCCGGAACCTGCGCCAGGCGTGTCCGGCGCAGCTCGCCCGGTTCGAACCGGCCGGGGGCCATGTCCACCGGCGCCAGCTTGGCCAGGGTCTCGCGGACGGCCGCGTCGGGGCCGGTCAGCGCGAACAGGGCGCGCGCGTGGCTGACATCCACCGCCGTCAGGAACATCCCGGCAAAGGCGCGGCCCAGCTTGTCCATCGCCTGGGGCAGATCGGTCAGCGGCAACAACAGCAAAGCCTCGTCCGGGGACATCCAGGCGATGGCGCGGTCGCCTTCGGACGATATGCCGCGCCGCTCGGGCATGTTGCGCCCGGTCAACCCGGTGGCAGCGGCACGCAGGGCCGGATCGGCCAGGTCGCCACGCAGGGTAATCATCCCCTGCATCGGCAATTCGCGTAGCGTGGCCCGGCCCTGCGTCTGCGCACCGCCCAGGGCGGGCACGGGGGCGGGTGTGGCGATCAGGGGGTCAGACATCCTGTTTCTTCCCTTCCTTGTCGTAGAACACCGGATCGGTAATTCGCGCCTTGACCGCGCCACCGCTGATGCGCGTCACCTCGACCTCCTCTCCCATCCGGTCGGGGCCGCGATGGACCAACGCCATCGCGATCCCCCGCCCCAGCGTGGGGGAAAAATAGGTCGAGGTCACGCGCCCCTGCATGTTGCGCTGATTGTTGGCGTTGTGGCCGTCGGCCAATACGTAGGCGCCGTCCTCGATCACTGAATTGTCCAGCGTCTCCAGTCCGACCAGTTTCCAGCGGTCGGGATCCTGCATGTGATCGCGCGCCTGGGCGCGCTTGCCCAGAAAGTCGTCCTTCTTCTTGGAGATCGCCCAGTTCAGCCCCAGATCCTGCGGGATCACGGTGCCGTCGGTCTCGTCCCCGATCATGATGAACCCCTTCTCGGCGCGCATCACATGCAGCGCCTCGGTCCCGTAGGGGGTCACGTCAAAGGTGTGCCCGGCCTCCATCAGCGCGGTCCACAGCTGCATCGCGTGGCCGGCCGGCACCGCAAGCTCGTAGCTGAGTTCCCCCGAGAAGGAGATGCGGAAGATCCGCACCGGGATACCCGCAACTATGCGATCCACCCAGCCCATGAAGGGCAGCGCCGCCGCGTCGATCTCTGCCGTGCCCAACACCTGCAACACCGCGCGGGCATTGGGGCCGACCACGGCGATCTGGCCGAAATGTTCGGTCACGTTGACCACGTGGACCTTCATGTCCCACCATTCGGTTTGCAGCCATTCCTCCATATGGGCATGGATCCGCTCCGCCCCGCCGGTGGTGGTGTGGCACAGGAAGGTATCGTCATCGATCCGCGCCACCACGCCGTCATCCATCAGAAAGCCATTGTCCGAACACATCAGCCCATAGCGGCAGCGCCCCGGTTTCAGGCTGGACATCATGTTGGTGTACATCATGTCCAGGAAGCGCCCGGCATCGGGGCCGGTCACGATCAGCTTGCCCAGGGTTGAGGCATCCAGCAACCCCAGCGAATTGCGCGTGGCCGTGACCTCCCGCGTGACGGCGGCATCGCGGGTTTCGCCGGCGCGGGGGTAGCAATAGGGGCGGCGCCACTGGCCCACCGGCTCCCATTCCGCGCCCTGTTGCGTGTGCCAGTCGTGGATCGGGGTCCGGCGCAGCGGCTGGAAGGCCGCGCCGCGCGCCTCCCCCGCGATGGCACCCATGGAGATCGGCGTATAGGGCGGGCGGAAGGTGGTGGTGCCGACCTGCGGGATCGTCGCATTCAGCGATCGCCCCAGAACAGCCAGACCGTTGATATTGCTCAGCTTTCCCTGATCCGTCGCCATTCCCAGCGTGGTGTATCTTTTGGCGTGTTCGACGCTTTCGAACCCTTCCTGCGCGGCCAGCTGCACATCGGTGACTTTCACGTCGTTCTGAAAATCCAGCCAGGTCTTGGCCCGCAGCGCCTGCGGCGCGCCCTGGGGCATGGCCCAGATCGGGACGATCGGGGCTTCGGGCTGCTCCCCCTCTGCCACGGGGGCGGCGGTGTCGGCGGGTGTATGGCCCAGCCCCTGCGCGATGCGGCGGCCGGTGGCATGGGCGTCGGACAGGATCGCCTGCAACGCCAGCGCGCCATTGGCCGCGCCGACGCAGGTGACAAAGCCCGCGCCATCCGCACCGGTGGGCGGACGGTCGGCATCGGGGCGGAACATCACCGCCGCGTCGTCCCAGGTCAGCTTGCCGCCGCAATGGGACCACAGGTGCACGACCGGCGACCAGCCGCCCGACATCGCCACAGCATCGCAGGCGATTTCCTCGGTCACCGCGCCCTCGCCGGACTGGGCGCAGATGGCCACGCCGGTGACGCGCTTGGTCCCGGTGACGCGGGCGATGGCGCGCCCGGTCTCCACGCGGATGCCGAGACGAGCGGCTTCCGCCGCCAATGTCCCGCCGCCCTCGGGCCGGGCATCCAGAATAACCGGCACGTCCAGCCCGGCTTCCCGGGCTGTGATGGCACTGCGATAGGCGTCGTCGTTATTGGTCACAACCACGATCCGATCTCCGGGGGAAACGCCGTAATCGGTGATGTAATCCCGCAGGGCCGAGGCCAGCATCACCCCCGGCACATCGTTCCCGGCGAAAGACAAGGGCCGTTCGATGGCACCGGAAGCCAGGATCACCTGCCCCGCCCGCACCCGCCACAGCCGGTGGCGCGGACCTTCCGCCGCCTCGGGCGGCAGGTGGTCACCCAGCCGTTCATAGGCCAGCACGTAGCCGTGATCGTAGACCCCGGCCCCCATGCAGCGCAGGCGCAGGGTGACATTCGGCATCGCCTCCAACGCGGCGACCAGGGCCGCGACATGTTCATGCGCCACCTGCCCGTCGATGCGTCCGCCATCGGTGGCGCAGCGCCCGCCCCAATGGGCGCCCTGCTCCACCAGCAACACCCGCGCGCCGGCGCGCCCGGCCTCCAGCGCGGCGGTCAGCCCGGCGATGCCGCCGCCCACCACCATCACGTCGGCAAAGGCGTAGAGATGTTCGTACCGATCCGCATCGCGGTCCTTGGGCGCCTTCCCCAGACCTGCGGATTGGCGCACGATCGGCTCGTATACATGTTTCCAGAAGGCGCGCGGCCAGAGGAAGGTCTTGTAATAGAACCCGGCCGGGAAATACCGCGCCAGCCGGTTGTTGATCGCACCGACGTCATGGTCCAACGACGGCCAGTGGTTCTGGCTTTGCGCCTCCAGCCCGTCGAACAGCTCTTGTGTGGTGGCGCGCTGGTTGGGTTCGAACCGTGCGTCCCGGCCCAGCCCGACCAGCGCGTTGGGTTCCTCCGCGCCCGATGCCACGATGCCGCGCGGGCGGTGATACTTGAACGACCGACCCACCAGCATCTGATCATTGGCCAGCAAGGCCGCCGCCAGGGTATCCCCGGCAAGGCCGGTCATCCGACGCCCGTTGAAGGTGAACCCGATCTGCCGGGCGCGATCCACAAGGCGCCCCCCCTTGGCCAGTCTCGTGCTCATGTCGTCAATCTCCGTTCTTGTGCGCTGTGGGCGGCTGCTGGGTCGTCGGGGTCAGGGCGGGTCCGGTCATGCGATATCGCGCCAGACGAAATCGGGCCTGCGGCTGCGGATCGTTTTCAGCAGATCGTCGGGCGGCGCGGTCATCTGGGCGGAATAGGTGCCGAAGACCTCAAGCGTGGCGGTATCGCGGGCGACGTTGAACCATTTCCCACAGCCATTCACATGGCGCCAACGCTCGAAATGCACACCGCGCGGGTTCTCCCGGTGAAACAGGTAGGCCTCGAACATGTCGGCCTCGGCCTGGGGGGCGGGGCGGGCGATATGCGCCTCGCCGCCACCGTGGAATTCGGTCTCTTCGGCGGTGACACCGCAATAGGGACAGTCAAGCAGCAGCATGTGCGGCCTCCCGTTGTGCAGACAGGGGAACGGTGCCGGACGCCGCGATGCGGCGGGCCGGACACGAAAAAGGGCCGGACGCCGATGGCGCCCGGCCTAGGGACAGGTAAGGGACAAGGGAAAAGGAATGGACCGGATGGTCCTGTCTTCTCCCAGGCAGTGTGGACACAACGCCGCGGCGGGCGGTCCGGTTCCACGCCCCCGAAACACGAAGCGGCGCGATTACAGCGGCTTGCCGCGCATCGACGCCTGTCGAAGCGGGGAGACGTCGCGGATGATGAGAGGTGCCGGTGGCGGGGTCTGCGCGGGAAACGACCGCATCCGGCGCCCAGCTGAGCGAACGGAGCAGGGCATCATCGCGCCCCGCGATGGCACACGAACCGGGGCAGCGGGCCTGCGCCCCCTGCCCCGGACCCGGACGCCAGGGCGCCCGGTCGTTGTCATTCAAGCGAGGGCCGTGGCGCACCGGCAAGGCCGCCCGCCCCACGCGATCAATTCTGCGCGTCAGCGCCGGACGTTGCGGCAGCGCCCGTTTCATCAGCACCCGTGTCGGCACCTGCGCCTGCACCGGCTTCAGCACCGGCACTTGCCGCCGCACCGTCATCCGCGCTGTCGGCAACTGCGCCGCTATCAGCTGCGGCCCCTTCACCGCCGGCACCCGCGGCGCTGTCGGAGGTGGCGTTGATCTCGATATCGCCGGCAGGGGCGGGATCACCCGTGCCGCCGACATTGCCGAAGACGATGTAGAGAACGATCCCCACCGCGACGACAAGCCCGCCAACGACGAAGGCGATTGCCCCGCTGCCGCCCGAACGCGGCTTGGGATCGGTGTGATAATCAGTGTGATAATGCTGGTCAGCCATGGTGGCCCCTCCGAAATTGCTTCGATTGGGAGGCCAACACCAAGCGCTCGGCGCAGGTTCCACCGGGCCACCGGCCGGGCGGATTGGCGCCGAGGCGCCGCAGCCCCCGCCCGTTGGGCGGAACTGCCGGGCGCAAAGGGGCGTTGTGCACATGAAGTAGGCAATCCCCCCCGGCGCCACCGAATTCTGCGGTACGTCATGGGGCCTACCACAGGATCTTGTGGCAAGCTGTAGACACCCTGTTGCGTAATGGAGCGACGAACATGGCCCGACCCGACTTGACCCGACCCGACACGGCCCAAGGCGAGCTGACCGAAGGCGACATGACCCAAGGCGAGACTCCCCCGGACAGCCCGGCCCCCACAGGCCACATGCTGGTCTTCGATCCGCGCGATCCCGGTGAGGCGCGGCGCAGCGGCGTCCCCGGACCGATCCGCTTTGCGCGCCATGACACGCTGGACGACCTGCCGCACGGGCCGGGTCTCTACGTGCTGATGGGGCGCGGTATCGCGGGCGGGGACCCCGTACCCCTGGCCTTTGGCCACGTGGCGGAGGATCTGAATCAGGCGCTGCCGAAACAGGCACTGTTCCGCGATGCGGTGGCACAGGGGCTGACAGGCTTTGCCTCCGCGCCCTGCCCGGCGGCTGCCCGTACAGATCCCGACAGGCTGATCACCGCGCTGGCCGAACGCTACCACGCGCCGCTGAACCTGCGCCGTCTCGCCTTGCAGGAGATCGAGCGCGCGCAGGCCCGGATGCGCCGAACCCACCCGCGCATCGCGGCCGAATAGGGCACAGGCCCCGCTCCGCCCGGCCTTGGGAATATCCAGCGCGCCTGTGATCAATGCGCCACCCCGGCGGCCACGCTTTCGTCGATGAACCGTCCGGCGCGGAACCGGTCCAGCCCGAAGTCGCGGGCCAGCGGACCGGGTGTGCCCTTGGCCATCATCTCGGCCATGGCCCAGCCGGATCCGGGGATCGCCTTGAAGCCGCCGGTGCCCCAGCCGCAATTGATATAGCAATTTCCCAGCGGTGTGGGTGAAATGATGGGGGAACGATCCCCGGTCATGTCCACGATCCCGCCCCATTGGCGCAGCATCTTCAACCGGGAGATCATCGGAAAGGTCTCCACCAGCGCGCGCACCGTTTCCTCGACATGATGGAAACTGCCACGTTGGGTGTAGTTGTTGTACCCGTCCGCGCCACCGCCGATCACCATCTCGCCCTTGTCGGATTGCGACATGTAGCCGTGCACCGTGTTGGCCATGACGACCACGTCCATGCAGGGCTTGATCGGTTCCGATACCAGCGCCTGCAAGGCCACGCTTTCCACCGGCAGGCGAAAGCCCGCCATTTGCGCCAGCACTCCGGAATGGCCTGCCACGACGATCCCCAACTTGCCGCAGGTGATGCGGCCCTGCGTCGTCTCCACCGCCGCGACATCGCCTTGCGCGTCGCGGTCGATGCCCGTGACCTCGCATTGCTGGATGATGTCCATGCCCATCGCCGAGCAGGCCCGCGCGTAGCCCCAGGCCACGGCATCGTGGCGCGCGGTACCGCCCCGCGCCTGCCACAGCGCGCCCAGCACCGGGTAGCGCGGCCCGTCCAGGGAAATGATCGGTACCAGTTCCTTGACCCGTTCGGGGGTGATGTATTCGGTCTGCACGCCCTGATGGGCATTGGCATGGGCGGTGCGCTTGTAGCCGCGCACCTCGTGTTCGGTCTGGGCCAGCATCATCACGCCGCGCGGGGAGAACATGATGTTGTAGTTCAGATCCTGGCTGAGCGTCTCGTAAAGGCTGCGCGCCTTCTCGTAGATCGCGGCAGACGGATCCTGAAGGTAGTTCGACCGGATGATCGTGGTATTGCGCCCGGTGTTGCCGCCACCCAGCCAGCCCTTTTCGATCACTGCCACGTTGGTGATTCCAAAGGTCTTGCCCAGGTAATAGGCGGTGGCCAACCCATGCCCCCCCGCGCCCACGATCACCACGTCGTAATGCGGCTTCGGCGCGGGAGACCGCCAGGCGCGGTCCCAGCCACTGTGGTACCTGGCTGCCTCGCGGGCGATGGCAAAGGCGGAATAGCGTTTCATCGGCAACTCCCTGAACACCGGATATCTCGACCGGCTGTCTTCACCGGGCCTGATCGCCGGGGGTCCGACCTGCGCCCCCGGTTCTGCGCGACCCTAGTCTTTCCATCATTCCGGCCCCGCCGCAAACCGTCACAATGACGTGCGCTTGCGACACCTTGACCGGGCGCGGGCATTTGTCCCTTTTTCGGGGCGTCTCGGCGGGCTAGATGAAACCCATCGCAACCACGGAGGGCCCATGCCCACGATGCTGTTCTGGGTGATCATCGCCGCGCTGTGCCTGGGTGTGGCCGCCGTTCTGGCCCGCGCCCTTCTGCAAGGCGGGGAGGACGACGGCCCGACCTCGGCGGCGGCCTTCGATGTGGCCGTCTACCGCGATCAGCTGGCGGAGGTCGATCGCGACCTGGCGCGCGGCACCCTGCCCCAGGCCGAAGGCGACCGCCTGCGCACCGAGATCTCCCGCCGGTTGCTGGCCGCCGATGCCCGCGCCCGGGCCGGTGCGGATGCCGGGCCCGCCACGACCACCGCACATCGCTGGCCCGCCCTACTGGCGGCCGGGGCCGTGGTGGCGGGGGCGGCGTCCCTCTACCTGATGACAGGCGCGCCGGGCTATGGCGATCTGCCGCGCGCCGACCGGCTGGCCGCGGCCCAGGCCCGGCTGGCGGACCGTCCCTCGCAAGCGGAGGCAGAGGACCGCCTGCCCGAAGCCCTTGCCATTCCCGGCGCCACCCCGTCGCAGGAGTTCACCGCCCTGATGGAAAAGTTGCGACAGGCCGTGGCGGACCGTCCCGACGACCTGCAAGGATTGCGCCTGCTGGCCCGAAACGAGGCGACATTGGGCAATTTCACCGCCGCCCACCAGGCCCAGGCCCGCGTTCTGGAGCTGACCGGCCCGGAGGCCAGTAGCCGCGATTTCGCCGATCACGCCGACATGATGATCCTGGCGGCGGGCGGCTATGTCTCGCCGGCGGCAGAGCGGTCGTTGCGCACCGCCCTGTCCCGCGATCCCGATGACGGTGTGGCCAATTACTACTTCGGTCTGCTGATGAATCAGGTCGGCCGCCCCGATGTCGCGTTCCGCCTGTGGGACCGGCTGCTGCGGCGCGGCCCGGCGGATGCGCCGTGGATCGCCGCGATCCGCAGCCAGATCCCCGATGTCGCCGCAGATGCCGGGCGCCCGAATTATACCCTGCCGATATCAGCCGAACCGCTGGCCGGCCCTTCCCTCGCCGAGATGGAGGCCGCGCAGGACATGGATGACGCGGACCGCGCCGCGATGATCCGGGGCATGGTCGACAGCCTGTCCGACCGCCTGGCCCGCCAGGGCGGCAGTGCCGCCGAATGGGCGCGGCTGATCACCGCGTTGGGTGTTCTGGACGAGACGGCGCAGGCCCGCGCCATTCATGCGGAGGCGCAAAAGGTCTTTGCCGCGCGTCCCGCCGAACTGGACCAGGTTGATGCGGCGGCGCGCCGCGCGGGAGTGCTGCAATGATCATCGAGGACATGGCCGAATTCGCCGCCGCCTTGCCCGATTTCGGCGGGTTGGCCGGGTTGGACCTGGGCGACCGGACAATCGGCGTCGCGGTCAGCGACACGATGCGCGGGGTCGCCACCCCTCTTGAGACGATCCGGCGCAAGAAGTTCACACCCGACGCGCAGGCTCTGCTGGCGATTGCAGACAGCCGCCGCATCTGCGGGCTGGTGCTGGGCCTGCCGCGCAACATGGACGGCACCGAAGGGCCGCGCTGCCAGGCCACCCGCGCCTTTGCCCGCAATCTGACACGGCTGACGGATCTGCCGATCTCCTTCTGGGATGAACGGCTGTCCACGGTGGCGGCCGAACGGGCCCTGCTGGAGGCTGATACCTCCCGTCGGCGCCGGGCGGAGGTGATCGACCACGTCGCCGCCTCCTATATCCTGCAAGGCGCGCTGGACCGGCTGCGCCATCTGGGGGCGGCATGAGCGGCGGCCGCGAGATCTGGAAGCGGGAGGAGGTTTCCTCTCCGTGCATCAACATCTGCGTGATCCATCCGCAGGCCCGGCTGTGCACCGGCTGCCTGCGCTCCATCGACGAGATCACCGGTTGGGCCCGGATGAGCGAGGCGGAGCGACAGCAGATCATGGCCGAACTGCCCGCCCGTGGCCCGCTGAAGGCCGAACGCCGGGGCGGCCGCGCCGCGCGCCTGAAAAAGCGGGATCCGGGCAAGGAATAGGGCACCGTCCGCGATGTGATGACCGCCCCCTAGCAGGCCCGGAAGACATCGCCGTCCAGACCGGGGAAAGGCCACCGCGCGTCCCTCCGCCACCACCGAAGACCAAGCCGGGCGGTCGGAGCGATGCCTCCCATACCCAAGCCGCCCCGCCGAGGCGCCGAATCCCCCAGCCCCCGCGCGCGGCACCAATTCCAGTATACCCGGTCTTTACATGGGCGTTGCGCGTGCCCTGGTTGCGCGGAGCGGCCCCGCTGCCGCCGTGGTGGCATCCGCGCTGCGGGCCTGGAGGCCGCGCTCCGCTCAGGCGACCTGTGCGCTTTCCTGCACCAGGTCGATGTGATGGGCCTTCACCCGGCCCAACCCGTCGATGACCACCGCCACCACGCTGCCCCCCAGGGTGATCCGCGCGGCGCCGGGGCGGTCGGGATCGGGCAGGATGCCGATCCGGCCGCTGCCCGCCTGGGAAGGGCGGTAGGAAATGACGATCTGGTCTTCGTCGGGGTTGAAATCCTCGATGATCGGGATCTCGGGCATTGTCTCCGTAGAGAGGGTCGGGGCGCCGTCAGCATCCAGCAGATCGCCCAGACGGTCGCCGGCTCTGGCCTCGCCTCGGCCCTCGTCCACCGCCGTATCGGACCGCGCGCGGGCGCGGCGGCCCTGGTTCACGTCCTCGGCACGCGGGGGGTCGACAAAATCGGCAGCTTCCAGCTCTGCCGCGGCGAAATCGCGGAACTCGGCCCGCAGGGCGGCGGTGTCGGTCACGCTGCGGGTATGGCCGGAGGCTTCGGCTGGCTGGCTGTCCTCCTCCGGCAGGTCTTCGAAGATGGCGCGGCCCTGGGCGGCGGCGGGATCTTCGGGATCACCGGCCCGATGTGCCCAGGCCTCGTTCACGTCGTCGTCCCAATCGGCGGCCATGGCGGGCATGGGCCGGACGTCGGACCTGTCCTCCGCTGGCCGCGCCGCGCCGGGCCAGAGGTCGGCGCTATCCGTGTCGGCGCTATCCGTGTCGGCGCTATCCGCATCGCGCGACTTCGCGGATGCGGAGGTGGTGGCGGGTGCGCTGTCGGACTTCGCCCCCCGCCCGGACCGTGCCGCCCGCGCCCCGCGCCGCTTGCGTCCGACGTCGATCCCGAAGATGCCGACGCTGTCGGCCCGTTCATCCGCACCATGACGGGCGGATTTGCGGGCGGCGGCCAGGCTTTCCTCCTCTCCGGTGTAGGAGGTGAAGACCACGCCGATGGCGGCAAGGATGACGACGACGATGAGTTCCAGCATGGATTCGGATTCCCCGTAAGGCTCCCGTGCAGAACACCATCCAAACATGCGGTGAAGACGCCGGAATTCCGGCTTTTTCTGGCCCCTGCCCCTGGTACGCGCAATCGGCCGGAACTGGCCGAAGGGGGCGGAATTGTTGCCGGATCAGCGCGCTATAAGCCGCACCCCCCGGCATTGTCGTCAAATCGGAACCAAACTCTAACCAAAGATCGCCCCGCGCAGCATGTTCCCCGCCACAACCAGCAGAAACAGGGCGAAAATGCGACGCAGCGGGCGCGGGTCCGTCGCGTGGGCCAGCCGCGCGCCCAGCGGCGCGGTGATCAGCGTCATGGCAATGACCAGCAGAAAGGCCGGCAGGTTGATCGCCCCCAGGGTCAGCGGCGGACGGGCGGTGGCGGGAATGTCCAGCACCGCGAAGCCGATGACCGAAGGCACGGCGATCAGCATTCCGAACCCGGCCGCCGTGGCGACGGCGCGGTGGATCGGCCGGCCATATAGCGTCATCACCGGCACGCCGAAACTGCCGCCACCGATGCCCATCAGCACCGACAGGAACCCCAGGGCCGGCGACAGAACCGACCGGGTCAGCAGGCCCGGCATCTCCTGCGCGATGCGCCAATGCGGCTTGCCGAACGCAAGGTAAAGGCCGATCACGATACCCAGGCAGCCAAACAGCACCTGCAACGCCAGCGAGGACACCCCCGCCGCCACCGTGACCCCCGCAATGGCGCCCAGCACGATCCCCGGCGCCCAGCCGCGCAGGATCGCCCAATCCACCGCGCCTTTGCGGTGATGGCTTTGCAACGACCGGGCCGAGGTCACGATGATTGTCGCCAGAGAGGTCCCCAGGCAGACCTGCATCAGCCCCGGGCCGTCATAGCCAAGCGTCTGGAACGCATAGAAGAATGCCGGCACCAGCACGATCCCGCCACCCACGCCCAGGAGGCCGGCCAGCACGCCCGCCAGCGCCCCGATCACCACCAGCAGCGCGCCCATCGACATCAGCAGCCCGAAATCATCCATCGTCGTCTCCCATTCCTGACCGCCGCAGCAGAAGCAGCTTTTCCCCACAGGCGCAAGACTGGCGCCGCTGGCGGACAAGGCGCCCCCTTGGGACAGGGAGCCAGCCAGGCCGAACCGGAGCGGCGGGGCGGTCGCCGGGCGGTGCGGGCTGCATCGGGTGGGTCCGGGTGGCGCGGGCATGGAGGGAGCAAAGGCGGGGATGCGCAAATGTTCCTTGGCACCCGCCCCGCACAGGGTCATGGAGGCGGCGCAATTCCCATCCCGCCCGAGTCTTCCCAGCTCTGCCGTCCGCCCGCCGAAAGGTTCATGATATGTTCCGCCTTGCCCTGATCCTGGGGCTGATGTCCCTCACCAGCCCCGCCGCCATCGACATGTACTTGCCCGCCCTGCCCGACCTCGCCCGTGATTTCGGCGCGACCGAGGCGGCGGTGCAGGCCACCCTGTCCAGCTATTTTCTGGCCTTCGGACTGGCACAGGTGATCTATGGCCCGATGGCAGACGCGATGGGCCGCAAGGCGCCGCTGATGCTGGGCATGGGGATCTTCCTGATCGGATCGGTCGGCGCGCTGCTGTCGGGCACGCTGGGGGCGCTGATCGCCTGGCGCTTTGTTCAGGGGCTGGGCGGCGCGGCACTGATGGCCGTCCCCCGCGCGGTGATCCGGGACCGCTACACCGGGGCCGAGGCGACGCGGCTGATGGCGATGATCATGCTGGTGATCTCGGTCTCGCCGATGCTGGCGCCACTGGCAGGCAGCCTGGTGCTGGCCTTTGCAGAATGGCGCGCGATCTTCGGCGTGCTGGTGGCGCTGGCGGTGCTCAGCCTGGGGTTGACCGCCTTCGTGCTGCCCGAAACCCTGACCCCGCAAAAGCGCCGCCCTTTCAGCCTGGCCGCCATGGGCCGGGGTGTCCGGCGACTGGTGACGGACCCGATGTTCATGGGCCTGACCTTCATCGGCGGATTCGGCATGGCCAGTTTCTTCGTCTTCCTGGCCACGGCGACCTTTGTCTACACCAAGAGCTACGGCATGACCCCCACCGGGTTCTCCATCGCCTTCGCGCTGAACGCGGTCGGCTTCTTCTCCGCCTCGCAGATGGCCGGGCCGCTGGGTGCGCGGTTCGGCATCACCCGGCTGGTGCGCCTGGGCGTCACCGGGTTCTTCGTCTCCGAACTGGTGCTGCTGACGCTGGTGCTTTCGGGGGTGGGCGGCATGTATGTGGTGATCCCCGGTCTCTTCATCGGCAACGCCTTCCTGGGGCTGGTGATCCCGACGACCATGGTTCTGGCGCTGGACGATCACGGCGATCTGGCCGGGCTGGCCGCCTCTCTCGGGGGGACGATGCAGATGGTCGCCGGGGGCGTGATGATCGGTCTCGTGGGGCCGTTCACCGATGGCAGCGAAGCGCCGATGGTCGCCGCGATCGCCATGTGCGCCACGATCAGCTTCGTACTGATGCTTCTGACTTTCCGGCGACGCATCGTCACCGCCTGAGCGGTCGGGGATCGGTACCGCGGGCGGGCGGTCAGGCTGCCCGTGCCGTGACTTCGCGCAGCGCACGTTCGACCAGCGCCGGGCCGGCATCGGGCCGGTGCGCGCCCTCCGACAGGATCCGCCGCCAGGCCCGCGCGCCGGGCCGGCCCTGGAACAGGCCCAGCATGTGGCGCGTGACCTGCGACAGCTTGCCCCCCGCGCTCAGGTGGGTCTCGATATAGGGCAACATGGCGCGGGCCGCATCCTCGGGCGACAGCCCGCCGGGATCGCCGAAGATCGCCGCATCCGCCCCCACCAGCACCGCCGCCGGATCATGATAGGCCGCGCGCCCCACCATCACCCCGTCCAGCCCGGCATCCAGAAAGCCGCGCGCCTGGGCCAACGTGGTAATGCCGCCGTTGATCGACAGATGCAGCCCGCCGAACAGGCCGCGCATCCGCTGCACCAGGTCATAATCCAGCGGCGGGATATCCCTGTTCTCCTTGGGTGACAGCCCCTGCAACCAGGCCTTGCGGGCATGGATGATGAACCGCTCGCAGCCCGCCGCCCCGACGCGGGAGAGGAATTCGGGCAGCACCTCCTCCGGCTTCTGGTCATCCACGCCAATGCGGCATTTCACCGTCACCTCGACATCCACCGCCTCGCGCATCGCCGCCACGCATTCAGCGACCAGGCCGGGCTGTTTCATCAGCACCGCGCCGAAGGTTCCCGATTGCACCCGGTCCGACGGGCAGCCGACGTTCAGGTTGATCTCGTCATAGCCTGCCTGCGCCCCCATCCGCGCCGCCTGCGCCAGCTCCGCCGGGTCGGACCCGCCCAGCTGCAAGGCTACGGGATGTTCGTCCGGCGTGAACTCCAACAGATGCACCGCCCCGCCCCGCACCAACGCCGGCGCGGTGACCATTTCGGTATACAGCAACGCATGCCGCGACAGCAGCCGATGCAAGGTCCGGCAATGGGTGTCGGTCCAATCCATCATGGGTGCCACGGCAAGCCGTGACGCATATTTTGCATTTAATTTCAAATACTTAGTCTCCGCGCACACAGACAGCCACCTAACGGGATTTCTCGTGATTCCCGGGGGTTTTCCCCGGTTTCCGTGGGTTTTCCAAGACAGCTTGCTACCGAGTAGCAACATCCATCCCGCCAATCATGTCCGAGCCAGAGCTCCGCCAGGGTCAGGCGAACCACCTGATTCTGGCGGAGCCCCGACTTACCCCATTCGGACGGTTTCCGGCCAGATCGAAGTGACACCCCGTTCTCGACGATCAACGAGGAAGGGACGGTCATGTCTCACACGACCCAAGTTAGCTCCAAAAAACTACTCCAGCAAATCTCGCGTGACCGCGCAGCGGGTTCTCCATTTGCCTTCCGCGCAGAACTGCCCGCCCAGCCGCGACCTGCCGAAAGTTCCGGGACCAGCAAGAAAGACTCTTCGCGAAAGCCGAAACAGACCAAGCGGACGCAAGTTTCGACCAAAGCAGATAACTTGCCCACAGTAGAAGACTGTTCGGACGAACCCTTCATTTCGGCACGCGCTCCGAAAGACGGCCTCCCGAGATACTGCGCGCAAATCCGTCGCAGGACCGACGGTGGTCCAATCAATATAAGCAAGACGTTCACCAGCCTCAAGGACGCCAGGAAGTGGCGAGATGACACCTTGGCCCAGATACAACTGGGTTTACTTGCTCCCAAGCAAGAAGAATGCTCAAAATCAGCACCTCGTGTCTGCGATCTAATTCAAAAAAGGAACGACAAGGGGCGGAGCGTCGAGAAGACCGCAACTCAAAATCTCGAATTTTGGATCAATCACCCACGCTGTCAGGAGCCAGCGTCTACCATAGACCTGAAGTGGTTCCAAAACGCGGCAGAGGACCTGCTCAAGTTGGAAATGATGCCGCAAGGCCGCCGGCTTTTCGGAGGGTCATGGACGGTGTCCTTTCGGGTGGTCTGCCGCATCGGCGAGGCGTGCGAAATGGTCGGAAAGGCGCCGCGTCCCGTAGCGGGGCGCGACCATGTCCATCCCGAGCGCGGTCAGGAAGAAGCGCGCGGGGCCGCTCATGCGGCGCGGCAGGATCCGCAGGATGGCAAGCGCGGCGCGGCGCAGGGCATCCGGGAGGTGGGTGATGCGCGGCTTGGTCCCCAGCGCGGCAAAGGCGGCAAGCGCAATCTCGTCCTGCGTCATCACGTCGGGGCCGCCGATCTCGGCCCACCCCCGTCCCGCATCGGTCGCGTCTGCGATGGCCTCGGCCAGGTCGGCGCCGTTGATCGGGTTGAGGCGCTGCGACCCGTCGCCGAACAGCCAGACACGGCCCTGCCGCGCCATCGCGAAGAGCTCGCCCATGTCAGAGAAATACCCGGTTGGCGCGATCACCGTCGCGGGCATGTCGGAGGCATGGAGCGCCTCGACAAGCGCAGCCTTGGCATCGACCAGCGGCACGCCGGCCATGGCGTCGGCATTCAGCACATGGACATAGGCAAAGCGTTTCACGCCCGCCGCCTCTGCCTCGCGCAGAAGATTCAGGTTGGCCTGAAAGTCGACCTCGCGATAGCCCAGCCCGTCGGCCTGCCGGGTGATCCCGAGTGACGAGACGACGAGGTCCACGCCGTCCATGACGCCCGTCAGCGTTTCGGGTCGGGTGGCCTCGGCCTCTACCAGCACATCGGCAAGCCCTTCGGCCCGGGCAGTATCGCGGACCAGCGCCGTGACGTGGTGGCCGCGCCGCGCGTATTCGGCGCAGAGAAAGCGTCCGAGGTAGCCAGTCGCGCCAGCGATGAAAACGTTCATGGATCTTCTCCGGGTCAGAGGAAACCGACGCCAAGCGCGGCGGCGGTCATGAGGAACAGAACCGGCGTCCAGAGCAGGCGCTCCGGGCGCGAGGGGCTTGCGGCATTGGCGGCCAGCGACAGCAGCGTCAGGACGACCGCGGGCCAGAACAGGACGGCCACGGGCAATGGGCCAATACCGGCCCGGGCGAGCACCGCCCCGGCCATCGTGCAAAGCAGCGCCGCCTGGACCAGCGCGAGCACGCGCCAGGCGGGCGGCAGGCAGCCGGGAAAGCGGCCCCCGACCGTCAGCCGTCCGAGAGGGGCGCCCGCCGCGTTGGCCAAGTGCATTAGCACCGGCAACGCGGTCAGGCCGGCGTAGGCGAAGGCGAGGGTCTGGGTCATCGGCCTGCCCTCACCGCCACCGAAAGATGCGCGCCGGGCGGGAGCACCGCTTTTCGGGCGTCTGATCCACCGGCAGGCCGATATCGCCCCAAAGGTGCCGCGGCGGATAGGTGGACCGCCATGACGGCTGGCGCGGCACGCCCGTCAGAAAGTGGTGCAGGCCGGTCATGCGCGTGTGGATGTCGTGCATCGCGCCCTCCCTCAATTGACAACCGCGTGGCCGCGGCCGCGAAGGCAGTTCAAGACGATTTCTTCGCGCGTCTCACTCGCCTCGGACACGCCCATCGCGGTGCCGGCCAGTGCGCCCGCAACAGCCCCGCCGAGTGCATCGCCATCGTCGTCCACTTCGCCCAGGAGACCACCGATCCCGGCGCCAATGGCGGCTGCAGCCATCGTCTCGTGATCGAGTTGCTTCTGACTGCGCGCGAGGCTCCGGCAGGCAGACAGGTCGCTCTGGAACTGCGCGTTCGGCGCGCCGTCGAGGATCGGGTCCACATTCGTGCCCATGTCGGCACAGGCGCCCAGAAGTCCGGTCAGGCTAAGCGGGGCAATCAGCATCGGTTTCATATCTTGTTTCCTTCGACCGTGTGTTGTGTCGAAGGCCGGTCTACGCGTCTGCATCGACCGCTGGCATGACCCCAGGGATCAACAGATTGACCGCTGGTATCAATCGGCAAGCCAGGCGGTCGGGCTTGTCCCGGTCCAGCGCCGAAAGGCCCGCACGAAGGCCGAGGCCTCCGAGAAGCCCAGCAGGTAGGCCGCCTCGCCCACCGAGACCTTGCGCGCGCTGAGGTAATCCATCGCCATCCGGCGGCGCAGGTCGTCGTGGACCTGCGCGAAGGTGATCCCCTCGTCCTTCAGGCGGCGGTAGAGGGTCTGCCGGCTCATGCCGAGATCGCGCGCGATGTGGTCCATCGAAAGCGTGCCTTCGTGCAAGTCGGCCAGCATCCGCGTCTCGACGGCTGCGCGCACGGTGTCGTGCGTCGCAAGCTCCTCCAGCAGCCCGTCGGCATGACGCGTGAAGACACCAAAGACATACTCCTTGCCGCCGTCGAAGGCCTCGTCGAGCCAGACCGGATTGATACGCAGCGCATTGCGCGCGGCGCGGAAGGTCACCGGCACTCGGAACAGATCGGGGTAGCGGTTGGCATGGGGCGGCGGCGCGTATGTCACCTCCAGCGCCTGCTCGAACGGGTGTTCGGGGGAAGAGCGGCGGAATTCGGAGATGAACCGCGCAAAGCTCGCCTCCGTCGCCATCCAGCTTCCATCGCAGGGGCGGTGATCGATCAGCCAGACCGCGCCGCCTTCGCGCGCGATTCCGAAGCGGTCCTGCCTGCCGGGGATCGGAACATCCGCCATGAGCCGCGCGTAACGATTGAGCTGACCGAGGCTGTGCGGAAAGGAGGAGGAGGCATGCACGATCTGCCCGACGATGGACATGGTCTCCAGCCGGGTTTCCAGCACGTGGCGCAGAAGCAGCGACGTGTCACCCACGGCCTCGATCCCCGCGGCAATGAGGGCCTGATAGGCGGAAACGGGAATGCGCGTGTCCTGATCGCCGAGCGCGTCTTCGGAGAGTTCTGCTGTCGCAAGCAGGCCCGCGCGCGGCGCACCCTCGGCCACGGCATAGTCGAGAAAGGCCGAGGCGAACCCGGCGGCCATGGTCTGATCCGACATGCGTCTGTCCTCCGGGGTCAAGATCCTGATGCGCCCGGTCATACCGTTGCCGAACCGGCGGCTACAGAATGTCCGAAGACATTACCCAAGGACAACCCCTATGCTGCGCCCCATGATTTCTCTGATCGTCATCCTCATTGGTCTCTTTGCCATCGGCTTCGCATCGCTGATGTGGATCACGCGGGTGCCGCCGCAGGTTCCCGCCACGGTTGTAGACGACCCTGCGCTGCCCCGGCTTCATGGTGAGGGCGTCCTGCTGCATGGCCGCTTCGCCGAAGCGGAAGGCGCACCGCTCGCCGTTGTGCTACATGGCGGTCCGGGCGGCGACCATCGGTCTTTGCTGGCGCTGGAGGCGCTAAGCGACACCTACCGCGTCCTTTTCTACGACCAGCGCGGCGCGGGCCTGTCGGAGCGGGTGACAGAAGCGCGGCTGGGCATGGCGGATCACCTTGCCGATCTCGATGCGCTGATCACCGCGCACGGCGGCGGCCCCGTTCTGCTGATCGGCCATTCTTGGGGCGCGATGCTGGCCACGGCTTACCTCGGCCATCGCCCCGAGGTGGTCTCCCGCGCCGTCCTGATCGAGCCCGGTTTTCTTGACGCGGAAGGCCTGACCTCTTTCGAGTCCCGGCGCGCCGCGCTCTCGCGCAGCCCGCGTGTGGTCTGGGCCGGTCTTCTGGGGGGGGTCCGCGCGCGCGGCGTGACCGGGGATGCAGAGGCGGCGCGGGACAGCATCGTCGGAACGGTCGTTCATGCCTTCGCCAACCATCCGGCGAACCCCTACCACTGCCCGGGGCAGACCTACGACACCCCCGCATGGCGCTTCGGCAGCAGCGCCAGCGACGCCTTCTGGAGCGACCCGGCCGCATCGCTCGGCGCCATCGCGCCTGGCCTCGCCTTCTCCGGTCCGATCCTGATCCTTGCCGGCGGTTGCAACGACTGGACCGGCGCGCCGCTTCAGGCCCGGCACATCGGACTTTTTCCGGATGCACGACTGGAGGTGATCGAAGGCGCGGGACATGACATGGTCTGGGACAAGCCCGAGGAAACTATCGTTGCGATCAGGTCTTTTCTCGCCTCTTCTCTTAGGGCGCTGGACCAGTGAGAGGAGGCTGCGCCATGTCACCTCAGACCTTTGCATTTCATGGTGTAGGTGACTACTGTCAAATTTCGGATCTGGACGACCGCTGCGAGGCCTTATTGAGCGCGACCAAGACCAAGCGTCTCGCTTTTGGAGCATGGTTGCGCGCGACACGACCGCCCCACTCCGGCTGTCCAAAGAGACCTTCGATGCGGCACCGCGCGTCACCGAAGAAGCCATTCATCTTCGCCGCAGCGTTTTCAAGTGAACGATCCCTTCGGCAATCGATTAAGGTTCTGCGGACAAGGCTAATAGTGGCTGTTGAGCGCCGATCCAGCGGTGCGGTCGTTTGTGCTAAAGACAACATCGGTGATCATGGGCTTGAGGCTGCCTTCCGCTGCCACGGAAAAACCCCGCGACGCTCTGAACTACCAGGCGTAGCGGTCGACCCGACCCGAACCTTCACCAAAACGTTTATTGCCGCATCGTAGCTTCCCTGGAGCGATCGTTCGGGAAAGCATATTGGTTTGAAACAAATCAATCTGTCTTCGGCGCCGCCGTCGATATTGAGCTCCGCCCCGGTCATGTAGGCCGCCTCATCTGAGGCCAACATGACGGCCAAGGCGGTGACCTCGTTGGGGTCACCGAACCGGCGCAGTGGTGTGTCCGCGACGAAGGCCGCCATGCGCGCCTGACGATCGGGGCCGGTTCCCAGCATCGGCTCCCAAATCGGGGTCAGGACGGCAGCGGGGTGGATCGAGTTGCATCGGATGTTCAACCGTTGCTCGGCGCAATAGAGGGCGACCGACTTCGTGTGGTTGCGCACGGCGGCCTTGAGAGCAAACAAGCGAAGGATGAAGTCTGGACCACTTCAACGGAAAATGCTCAGTCGGACAGGCACAGCTTGTTGCCGTCGAGGTCTCTCACATAGGCGGAGAACTTCGGGCCACGCTGGTTGGGCGCGCCTTCGCAGGTGCCGCCAAGCTCCAGCGCCCGGCTGTGCATCCTTTCGACATCTTCCCTGGCGCCGACGCAAAAGCCCACCATCGTGCCATTCCCGTTGGTCGCCGGCTTTTCGTCAAAAGGTCTTGCAACGGCGAAGGCAAAATCCTCGCCAAGCCAATATGTCATGCGATCCGAGGGTGACATGCTCTGTAGGCTCATGCCTTCGAAAAGAGCTCCGTAGAAGGCCCTGGATGCGTGCATGTCGTTTGTTCCAACGACAAAGTAGTTCATTTTCATAATAGTCTCTCCGATAGAATTTGTGGTTCCGGCGCTCGCTTTCCTGCGAGACTATCACACCACTACGACATTGCCGCGTTTACGACCGGTCTCGACATAGGCGTGCGCCTCGATCAGGTCGGCCAGCGGGTAGACCCGGTCCATGACCGGGGCGAGGCGCTCCTGGTCAATCTGGGCCAGGATCTCGGACAGCATGATCCGCAGGCGCTGAGGTTTCTCAAGGCCCGCGGCTGCGAACAACGCTCGTTTCCGCCCCACGAGGCGCGAAAGCAGGATTGCGGGTAAGCGCCCCAGCGTCAGCACCGGGCAGAGGTAAAGCCCCGCCGCGGCAAGCGCAGGTTTGGCGGCCGAAAAAGACGCAACGCCTACCGTGTCGAAGATCAAGTTGTATCCGGCGCCGCGCTGCAAAGCCTCCTCGCAGTTGTAGTCTATCACGCAGGTGGCCCCGAGGGACGCGACACGGTCGGCGTTGCGAGCGCTGCTGGTGGCCGTCACCTCTGCGCCCATGTTGGCGGCGATCTGCACGGCTGCGCTGCCCAAACTGCCGGCCCCACCGAGGATCAAGACGCGGTCGCTGCTTCGGACCTGACCGAGGTTGCACAGGTAGTGCCATGAGGTCAGCACGCCGTCGCACAGAACCGCCGCATCCTCATGCGGCAGGCTGTCGGGCTTGGGCATCAGAACCCCGCCCTCGTCGAGGCAGATGTGGCTGGCATTTGCTCCGAAGCGCATCCCGGCCTCGCCGAAAACCATGTCGCCCGGCCCGAAACGGCTAACCTTCCCACCGGCCGCGATCACCTCGCCCGACAGGCCTGTGCCGGACAGCCCGTTGCGCGGACGCCGCAGGCCAAGGAAAGGGCGGGCAAACAGTGGCTCGCCCTTGCGCATCATGCCGTCGGCGCGGGTGACGGCAGAAGCGTCGATGCGGATCAGCACCTCTGACGGGCCGGGTTCGGCCAGTGGAAGCGTGACGGAGGTGAGGACGTCGGGGCGGCCATAGCGCGGGATGTGCCAGGCAGAGCGGGTCGCGGTCATGGGGATCTCCTTGGTCCTGAGGTTTCCATCGGAATAAAGGTTTCAATTCGTTCCGTGCAGGGCCTATGATGACCCAAAGTGGTTCAAAAACGATCCGGGTGACGCATGGACTGGAAATCTCTTCCCGCCTTCCTTGCCGTTGCGCGACACGGTTCGCTCAGGTCCGCGGCCGAGCAACTGGGCGGCACCCATGCAACCCTGCGCCGCCAAGTCGAGGCGCTTGAGGCACAGCTCGGCACGCAGCTCTTCCGGCGCGGCGCGGAAGGCCTGTCTCTGACGGCAGCCGGGCGGCGGCTGCTGCCGCAGGCGCTCGAAGCCGAGGCGGCATTGCTCAAGGGGTTCAACGCGGTGCAGGGGCTCGACCGCGAGGCTGCGGGGCGCATCCGGCTGTCGGCCGATCCGATGACGGCGCATTACCTGCTGGCGCCGGTGCTGGCCGAATTTGCCGCGCTCTATCCTGAGATCGAAATCGAGCTGCGGCTTGCCTATACGCTCGACTCGATCGCTCGGAATGAGACTGACGTCTCGATCCGCCACGCCGCGGCGATCGAGGACGACGCGGTGGGGCGCAAGCTCTTTCCACTGTCGATCGGCGTGGTGGCGTCGCGGGACTACATCGACCGGGTGCTACCTGCGGCAGACCGCAAGGGGCGCGGTCTGAGCTGGATCGGTTACGGAGACGTGCCCGAGCTTTCCACCATGATCGCAAAATCCGCCTTCCCAGAGGCGCGCGTCCGCCACTCTGTGCCCGACCCGGAAATGCATCTGCACTTGGTCCGAGCCAGCGCGGGGATGACCTTCCTTGCGACCTGGGTCACGGCGGTCTTCCCCGAGCTACAACGCGTTCCCGGCACCGAACTCGACCAGCGGCGTTCGACCTGGGTTCTCCTGCACAGCGATCTGCGCCGGGTGCGCGGGGTCCGGCTTTTCGTCGACTACCTTTGCAGCGCGCTCCAGGAACGACGCGCGGCATTTCTGGGATCTTAATTTGATCGACTTCCCGTTAAGGCCGGGACACATGGTCAGACCGCTATCGAGACGAAACAGACCTTGATCCAGATTGTTCAACGCTGCTCACCTACAGTTGGAATAATCCTAAGGCATTCACCACCTCGCGTTTTGTCGCCTCGGTTCGCTCACGCGCCCGTTCCGTGCCCTCTTTGATTACCTCAAGAACGTATCCCCGGTCCTCGGAGAGTTGTGCCCTGCGCTCACGAATTGGGGCAATGAGGTCTTGGAGAATAACTTCCAGACGCGCCTTGATCGTGCCATCGCCAAGTCCTCCACGCTGATACTGTGTCTTGAGTTCGGCAAGCTCGTCCGGTCCTGATCGAAGGCGTCGAGATAGGCAAAGACGACATTGCCTTCGATGCAGCCCGGGTCTTCGACACGCAGGTGGCTCGGATCGGTGAACATTGCCCGAACAGCGCTTCGGATCTTTTCTGACGATGCGGACAGCGCAATGGCGTTTCCACTGGATTTCGACATATTGGCCTTGCCATCGATACCGGGCAACCGACCCGCTTTGGGGATGATCGCTCGAGCCTCGGGCAGCACGAGGCAACCTGCGACTGCATTGATGCGCCGCACAATTTCGTTCGTTTGCTCGATGAGCGGGGCCTGGTCTTCGCCGACCGGAACGACAGTTGCCTTGAAAGCCGTGATATCCGCAGCCTGTGCCGCTGGATTACAGAGAAACCCTGCGGGAATATCACGCCCGAACCCACGCGCGCGGATTTCATCCTTGATCGTCGGGTTCCGTTCGAGCCGCGCAACCGTTCCGAAGTTCAGGTAGAGCATCGACAACTCGGCCAGCGCCGGACGTTGCGATTGCAGGCGGATCGTCGTGTGGCTGGGATCAATGCCCACGGCCAGATAGTCAAGCGCGATCTCGATCACGCTGCGCCGCACCTTTGCAGGATCATGGGCGTTGTCTGTCAAAGCCTGGGTATCAGCCAGCAAAAGGAACTGTTCGTGGCTGTCCTGATAGCGCAGTCGGTTTTCAAGTGAGCCCGCATCGTGCCCAATGTGAGGTGGCCCCGTGGTGCGGTCGCCTGTCAGGATGGTTGGTCTGTGCATTTTGCGTGTTTGAATTGCCCCGCGTTTCTTAGGCTCAGGACCCATTGATTTGGTTGGACGATCGTGACTCACCGCTCGAAAACGAGCGGTGAACATGTCTGATCTTTTCTGGTTGAGCGATGCGCAGATGGCGCGTCTTGAGCCTTACTTTCCGAAGTCGCACGGCAAGCCCCGGGTCGATGACCGGCGGGTTCTGAGTGGCATTATCTTCATCAATCGCAACGGCTTGCGGTGGCGCGACGCCCCAAGGGAGTACGGCCCCCACAAGACACTCTACAACCGCTGGAAACGATGGAGCGATAAAGGCGTCTTCGCCCGGATCATGGCAGGGCTGGCCGCTGAGCACGGCGAGGAGACGACTGTGATGATCGACCCCACCCATCTGAAGGCCCATCGCACGGCGTCCAGCCTGGGCGTTAAAAAGGGGGGCGTGGACGCCTGATTGGCCGGACCAAGGGCGGCATGAACACGAAGCTGCACGCCATCTGCGACAGCCGCGGCCGGCCCATCGACCTGTTCCTGACGACCGGTCCCGTCAGCGACTACATCGGGGCGCGTGTCAGCGCACGCGGTCTACGCGCTTTCCGCAGTCGACCAGCCAGTCGCAGACAGCGGTCTGATCTGATCACGCTGGCCCACATCAAAGAACAATCACGTCTCAGCTTGGGAAGTTACGGCCGGCCACGGATGACCGAAGAACTGAAGGAGATCGGCTTGAACGTTGGACATCACCGGGTTGGCAGATTGATGCGCCAGAACGGCATATCTGTTGTCAGAACCCGCAAGCACAAGGTGACAACCGACAGCGATCACAAGTTCAATATCGCGCCAAACCTGCTGGATCGTGACTTTGCTGCAGATACGCCAAACCAGAAATGGGCGGGCGATATCAGCTATGTTTGGACCCGAGAAGGCTGGCTCTATCTTGCGGTGATCCTGGACCTGCATTCACGCCGTGTCATTGGCTGGGCGGTCAGCAATCGTATGAAGCGCACCTTGCAATCAGAGCTTTGAAGATGGCAATCGCGTTCAGACAACCGCCCAAAGGTTGCATTCATCACACGGATCGCGGATCGCAATACTGTTCCCACGACTACCAGAAGATCCTGCGCCAGCACGGGTTCAAGGCGTCGATGTCTGGGAAGGGAAATTGCTATGATAATGCCGCTGTCGAGACGTTCTTCAAATCCATCAAAGCTGAACTGATCTCGCGGCATACTTGGGAGACGCGGCGCAAGGCTGAGATGGCGATCTTCGAATATATAAACGGCTTCTACAATCCGCGCCGCCGACACTCAGCACTGGGCTGGAAAAGCCCGGTCGCTTTCGAACGATAGGTGGCGTAAACGAGCACTTGGGGCGGCACGAAGGCGGGACAGGTCCAGTTCAGCGCCGCCGCGGCAAAGGTATTGGTCAGGTTCGCGCCACCGACCGTGTCGAACACCACGTCGAAACCGGCCCCTGCGGTCTGCGCCGCGACATAGTCGTCGATCCTCTCAGTCATGAAGTCGACGGGCGTGGCTCCGAACCCCTGGATCGCCGACAACTGCGCGGTGCCCGTACCGGTCGCGGTGACTGTGGCGCCAAGATGCCGGGCAAGCTGGATCGCGATATGCCCGACGCCACCGGCACCGCCCTGAACCAACACCTTCTGGTCCGCTCCGACGCCAGCGCGGTGCAGCCCCTCCCAGGCGGTGATGCCGACCAGCGGCAGCGCGGCGGCCGCGCGCATGCTCAGCGTCTTGGGTTTGGGCGCGATCAACCGCGCGTCGGCCAGCATGAATTCGGCCAGCGCACCCTGAAGATCGGCCAGGCCGCCGGCGCAGCCATAGACCTCATCGCCCACGGCAAAGCCAGTCACACCGGCGCCGACCTCTTCGATCACCCCGGCGCAATCCATGCCCAGCACGGCAGGCAGCGCGGGCGACAACGGCAGGTCGGCGCCCATATCCTTGATCATCGTGTCGATGGTGTTGATGCTGGTCGCCTTGACGCGCAGGACGACATGGCCGGGCGTGGCCTCGGGGCGCGGCGTATCAGCCAGGGTAAAGGTCGCGTCGGGGCCGTAGTCGGTCAGGGCCATGGTTTTCATCGGTCACTCCATTGGAAAGTTGCGTTGACCGACAGATAAACGATCGACCCATTTCGTATAAAAAGGCCAATCGTTCTATCAGTTTTTAGATTTTCGATATAATCTCAATGCGGTGGAAGCCCGAACGCGGCAAGTATCCCGGACGAACCGCCAGAGGTCCGAAGGTCCTTGGACACGGCACCCGGCCGCGCGGCGCCGGTGCCGGTGCCGTGGCACGGGCAGGGCTACCGCGTAGGGCGCGCGCCGGTATCTGCCGCCCCCTCCCCGTCACGAGCGCTGTCAACCCTCCGGGACGGGCCCTGCCAGATCGCCCAGCGCGGCCATCACCGCCGCCACATGGGCCGCGTCGCCCGCCGCCGGATCGGGCCGGGCAAAGCCACCGGCGTCATTGTCGAAATACCGCCCCGTAGCGCCGGCGAACTCCTCCGACAGGGCGGCGCGGCACAGGATTTCGGCGCCGATGGACAGGTCGTTGCCGG
The DNA here is from genome assembly GCF_010614805.1 of Pseudooceanicola aestuarii. Taxonomy (NCBI): domain Bacteria; kingdom Pseudomonadati; phylum Pseudomonadota; class Alphaproteobacteria; order Rhodobacterales; family Paracoccaceae; genus Pseudooceanicola; species Pseudooceanicola aestuarii. The sequence goes on along the minus strand of NZ_JAAFZC010000001.1, from coordinate 2,470,559 downwards.
TCATGCCGAACCCTTCCCTGACCATCTTCGACGCCAGCAGGGAGCCGGGGTTTACCGCGATGAAAGCCGGGCCGTCAGGCTGCGCGCGGGCCATCTCCTGCGTCCATATCGTGATCGCCAGCTTGCTCTGGGCATAGGCCGCCATGTGATCCAGGCTGCGCTGCCCGCGCAGCGCCGCGACATCGACCCGCGCCTGCGCGGCGGAGGACAGGTTCACCACGCGGCCCCTCGCCGGCAGGATCGGCAGCAGCCGACGGGTCAGCAGGTAGGGCGCGATGGTATTGACGACAAAGCGGGCATCCAGCCCCTGGGCGGTGCGGGGCTGGGGTGTCTTCAGAACTCCGGCATTGTTGATCAGCACGTCGATCCGCTCATGGCCTGCGGTGATTTCCCCGGCCAGGGCGCTGACCTCCTCCAGTTGCGACAGGTCGGCACGGTAGGTCCGGGGCGCGGCACCGGATGTGCTGACGCTTTGCACCGCCGCGGTCAGCTTCTCGGCGCTGCGGCCGTGCAAAAGCAGCGTGTGGCCGTCCTTGGCCAGCATCCGTGCCGTAAGCAGGCCGATACCGTCGGTGGCACCGGTGATGAGGATGGTCTTGGGCATGGGGAATTCCTAATTGTCGAAGTCCGGCAGGATCTCGTCCGCCAGCCTGTGCATGGTGCTGTCGATGGCCGCGCCGTTGAACCGCAGGTTCAGCGCGACGTGGTTGATGCCCAGGTCGCGCTGCTCGGACAGGTAGCGGCGCAGATATCCCGTGCCGGACCGAAAGCCGAGGTGGATGGGCGCCGGCGGCGCGTCCGGCTGGTCCACCAGATCAATGTAGAGCGATTGCATCACCGGCTTGTCCGACAGGCCCGCCGCACGGATTCCTTGGCGATACTCCGCCACCACCCGCCCCTGCGCAGCGGCATCGCGCGGATAGGTCATCCAGCCGTCGCCATGGCGTGCCACCCAGTCGGGCGATTGCCGGCTGCCCCCGGTGATCAGCAAGGGCAATTGCCCGCCTGCGGGTTTGGGCAGCATGTCGATTCCGCCGGACAGCCGGCCCTGCGCGGTGTCGCACTGCGGATAGTTGTCTGCCATGGCGCGGATGTAGGCGATGCTGTCGCGGAACCGTGCGCCCCGGTCCGCAAAGCCCATGTTCAGTGCCGGATATTCGTCCGGCCGGTCCCCAGATGCAACGCCCAGCAGGACCCGCCCGCCCGAGAGCACATCAGCGGAGGCTGCCGCCTTGGCCACATGTGCCGGGTGGCGCAGCGGCAACACGATGCTGGCAACGCCCAGGGCGATGTCGCGCGTCGCGACCGCCAGCGCCCCAAAGTAGACGAAAGGATCGAACACCTGTCCGGCATCGCCGAAACCGGGCACGTTGAACGGCACGTCGCGCAACCACAGCGCCGCAAAGCCGAGATCCTCCGCCAGCCGGGCACGGGCGAGGTGCTGCGTCATCTCCGGTACGGACGTGTCCGGGTAGCTTTCCAGCGGCACCACCAGGCCAAGGCTCATCCGGCCGGGCTGAAACACCGCGTTGTAGGCACGGTTCAACGGCGGGAAGGTCGTGGATTGCGAGGGGTCGGGCATCTGACGCTTCCTGTCCTGCGGCGGGATCAGAGACCGGTCAGGACCTGCTTGCCGATCACCCGGCCACTCTCCTGGCGACGATGGGCGGCGCGCAGGGATTCCACGCTCAGCGCTCCGGCGCGTTCGGTGACGGTGGAGACCAGGGTGCCCGCCTCGATCATCGCCGACACCCGGTTCAGCAGCGCGCCCTGCACCGCGATATCAGGCGTCCCGAACATGGAGCGGGTGAACATGAACTCCCAATGCAGGCTTAGCGCCTTGGGCTTGGCGGCCTTGATGTCCAGCGCCTGCGGGTCGTCGATCAGGGCGATCTGGCCGCGCGGGGCGATCGCCTGGATAATGGCGGGCCAATGCTGATCGGTCGCGGTCAGCGCGGCGACATGAGTGGGTACAAGGTTCAGCGCCTCGACCTGTTCCACCAGGTTGCCCCGGTGATCGATCACATGATCGGCGCCCATGCGGCGCACCCATTCCTGCGTTTCAGGGCGGGAGGCTGTGGCGATGACAGTCAGTCCGGTCAGCGCCTTGGCCAGTTGAATCAGGATCGAGCCCACGCCGCCGGCCCCGCCGATGACCAGCAGGCTTTGCCCCGCGCCGTCGCCTTCGGACAGGCGGAAGGCGTCGAACAGCATTTCCCAGGCGGTGATGGCGGTCAGCGGCAGGCCCGCCGCCTCCGCGAAGTCGAGGTTTTCCGGTTTGCGCCCGACGATGCGGGCGTCGACAGCGTGAAGCTCCGCATTGGTGCCGGCGCGGGTCACGTCGCCGGCATAGAACACCGCGTCACCGATGGCGAAATCGCGGACCGCCGCGCCGGTTTCCACCACCGTGCCGGCGGCGTCGAAGCCCAGCACACGCGGGCCGCCCTCCGGCTGGGCCGCGCCGCGCAGCTTGACGTCCACCGGGTTGACGGAGACACCCTTTACCGCGACCAGGATATCTTGCGCGCCGAGGGTCGGGCGCGCTATCTCCAGGCTGCTCAGCTGCTCCGCATCCCCGGCGCTGTGGTATCCAATGGCTTTCATGATCTCATCCTTGCTGGCACTGATCCGGCCCCAAGGTATTGCCATGCGGAAAGGGCGGAAACCGGGCGATTGCAGATTTCATTTTTCGCGATCGCGATACAATCGCCCCGAACCTGCCCAACCGGGCCCGTCCTGCGCCAGCGGCGCGAGATCAGGCAGCCGGCGCGTAGTGGGCCAGGAACATGTCCACGCAATCTGCAATGATGGCCTCCGCATTCACATCGGCCTTTTCACCCAGGAGGAACTCCGGCCACATCAGGAAGTGCTTTACCATCGACAGCAACTGACCGGCGGCGAAGGCCGGCTCTGCCCGGCGCATCGCCCCGGCCTGCATCGCCTCGCCGATCAGGTCCGAGATCGGACCATCCTGCAAAGCAGCCTTGGCAAAGAAGGCCTGAGCCAGATCCAGATCGCGCAGCAGCTCTGACAGGACCAGCCGGTTCAGGCCCAGGTAATGCTCTCCGGTCAGATGCTCGACATAGCCGCGCACTGCCGCGATCAACTGCCCGCGCATGGGCTGGTCGGGCTGAAACCGCAGCTTGGGCATGGCCGCGATCTCTTCCAGCAGGATGTCGGTGATGGCTGTGAACAGCACCTCCTTGCTTTCGAAATGCTTGTAGAGCGTTCGCTTGGACACCTCGGCCAGTTCGGCGATCCGATTCACCCGCGCGGCGGGAAAGCCCTGTTCGCGGAACTCCAAGATTGCCGCGTCCAGGATATCTTTGCGCTTTTTGTCAGTCAGTTTCATCACCTTGCCCCGCTTGGCGCGAAAAATGTAAACATTAGGGTTTACACTTTGCCGGTCTACCCCTTATGTAAACACCACGGTTTACAAACGCAAGCATAGCCACCCGGCGCACCTTCAGACGGCAGGATCAAGGACATGACTGACAAGACCTTCGGACCCAAGGGCTGGACGCCCGAGCGCCTCGGCTCCCTCGCCGGGCAGACCCATGTCATCACCGGCGCGAATGCCGGAGCGGGGTACCAGGCGGCGCGCATCCTTCTTTCGAAGGGCGCCGGGGTGGTGATGCTGAATCGCAGCGCCGAGAAGTCGCAGGCCGCCGTCGACGCGCTCAAACAGGAATTCGGCCCGGCCGCCGAAGTCAGTTTCGTCCGTATGGACCTGGCCGATCTTTCCTCCGTAAGGGGCGCCGCCGCCAGGGTCCTGGAGACAGTGCCCCGCATCGACGCGCTGATCTGCAACGCCGCCATCGCGCAGGTGCCGACCCAGAAACGCACCGTGGACGGGTTCGAAAGTCAGCTGGGCACCAACCATTTCGGCCATTTCGTATTGTGCGGGCTGCTGTTCGACCGGATCGAGGAATCCGGCGGCCGGATCGTCGTGGTGGCCAGCCTGGGTTACAAGTTGGGGCTGCGCACGATCCAGTTCGACGATCTGAACTGGGACAACAACTACAGCCCCAACCCCGTCTACAGCCAAAGCAAGCTGGCGCAGATGATGTTCGCCTATGAGTTGCAGGACCGGATCAAGGCCGCGGGCAAGCAGACGCGCGTCTATGTCTGCCACCCCGGTGCGTCGGCGACCTCTCTGATCTCCACCAGCGGCGGGCTGCTGACACGGTTTGCCTGGTGGCTGATGACCAAGACACCAATGGTCCAGACCGCCGAAAAGGGCGCCTTTCCCGAGGTCATGTGTGCCACCCAGGACGGTCTGGAACAGCGCGCGCTGCATGGCCCCACTGGCCGGATGGAAGCCGTCGGCCCCGTCGGGCGCGGCACGCTGGAACCCCATGCCCATGACAAGCCGGTCATGGTCCGGCTGTGGGAGCGGTCCGAACAGGAAACCGGCTTCGACTGGCCCCTGTAATGCCCTGCTCCTGAAATGCCCTTGCCCCACCAATTTCGGCCCGCTCAATCCCCTTACCGGCAGGGTCGTCCCCTTCGGGTCACCCTGCCCCCCTTCACTTCGCTCCGAGAGGCTCTCCCATGGATATTCTGAAGACCGCGACGGACTGGACCCGCGCCGAAATGCTGTCATCGGCTTTTTTCATCCTGTTCGGGCTTGGGTTCCTCCTGGCTGGCGCGGGGTTCTGGCAATTGGCCCGGACCGAGGTCGCAAGGGCCTATACCGGCCCCGCCCTGGTGGCGGGCACGCTGCTGTTGATCATCGGGGTGGGGATCTTCGTGCCCAGCCTGAGCCGCGTGTCGGGGTTCGCCGTCGCCCATGGCCAGGATGCGGCGCAATTCATCGCCAACGAGACCGCGCGGGCCGACAGCGTGCTGACCTCCTACCGGGTCGCCGTCTACCGGGTGATCCCGCTGATCGTCGCCTTCTGCGCACTGGCGTTGATGGTGTTGCAGGCCCCACTTTGGCGGGCGGGTCTGGTCACGACCATCGCCATGATGGCCGTGATCCTGCTGATCGATACCAATGCCAACGCCCGGCTGAAGGCCTATCGCGACCAGTTGGCGGTCGCGGCGGGCCTGGCAGGGCGGTGAGGCGCGGGCGTTCCAGGTGGCGTCCTGGAACGCAAGCGCGCCCTATCCCTGCCCCAGCAAGGCGCGGTATTTGCCGATGAACAGATCCTTGCCCTTCATCGCCCGCGTCAGCAGATCGCCCACGCTGACAAACCCCAGGAAGGATTTGCCCCGCTTTGGTCCCAGCGGAACCAGGAACGGCGCCTTCGCCCCCCAGGGCTTGTAGGGTTTCATCTGTTCCAGCGCCTTGCCCTGTCCAAGGCCCAGCAGCGTTTTCGTCAGCCAGGGCCGCTGGCGGCTTGTGGCGACAATGGTCATCGCGTCGCCCGCATCGGCGGCATCGCCTGCCGCGAAGACATTGGGCAGCGACGAGGGTCGCAGCCAGGGGTCGACCTTGACCCGCCCCCCGGACCCCGGCGCGGCATCGGGCAGACCCAGCAGAAGATCCGCGACGGGCCGCGCGCCCAGAACAGGAAAGATCAGATCATACGCCTGCACCGTTCCATCGGCCAGCCGCAGGCTGCCGGCATGGGGGGTGGTCAGGCTTTCCAGGGTCTCCACGCGCTGGCCCTGAATCTGCTGCACGCCCGCCTTCTCCAGCTTTGCCGCCAAGGCCGCGCCGAAGGCTGCCGGTTTGTCGGGAAACAGCCGGGATTCGGCAGAAATCAGGGTGATCCGTTTCCCCGGCATGGCATGGGCGATCTCGCCGGCAAGTTCGACCCCGACAGCGCCTGCCCCGACGATGGCGATCCGTTCGGCCGCCACCAGCTGCGCATGGACGCGCGCGTTCTGCGCCCGGAAGGCGTCGATGTCGTCCCCATCGGGTTTGAACGGTGTCGCGTTGCCGGAGCCGGTGGCGACGACCACCTGGGTCGCCGCGATGCGGCTGCCGTCCTCAAGGGTCACGCCCGCGGCATCCACCGAGGCCGCCCGCGCCCGAACCACGTGGCCCCGGGTCAACAGGGCGTCGTAGGGGATCAGTGCCCGATCCAGCAGCGCGGGATCGACCACCGCGCGGATCATCGCCGGAGCATGGACGAAATGGGTTCGGGGTTCGATCAAAGTCACCTCGGCTTTGGCGTCCAGGGATCTGGCAAGTTCGGCGCCGAAATAACCGCCGCCGACGATCGCGATGCGTTGCGTCATGATGATGTGCCTTTCTCAGAGGGTCAGGCACAGGTAGTGACAGGGGGTGGATATTTATATTTATACTTTTCACTCATCTTCATAATAATTTCTTTACAGGGTCCGGCATGAAACTCGATCAGCTGAATGTGCTGCGCGCCGTGGTAGAGGCCAGATCGGTCAAGGTGGCCGCGCAGCGGCTGAACCGCACCCAGCCGGCGGTCAGCCAGGCTTTGAAGGCGCTGGAGTTCCAGACCGGGACTGAGCTGTTCGACCGCTCCGGCTACCGGCTGGAACTGACGGCGGTCGGGCGCCGCGTTTACCTGCAATCCCTGCGCGTGCTGGCCGAAGCCGAAGACCTGGCGCAGCTGGTCCGTGACTTCGACAGGGGCCAGGAGGAAACGATCACCCTCGCCGTCGATGCGGGTACCGATCCCGGCCTGGTGACACCGATCCTGGCCCAGATACAGGCCCTGTATCCCGAGACACGCATGGTGCTGCGCGCGGAGATGCTGTCGGGCGGCCTGGGGGCGGTGAAATCGGGGGCCGCCGCGCTGGCTATCGCCCCGATGCTGTCGGTCATGCTGGAGGAAGACGGGCTGGACCACATGCGGATTGGCCGGATGGTGATGCGCAATGTGGCTGCGCCTGCGCTGCTGGACGCGATGGCGGGGCCTGCGCGGCTGTCGGATCTGCGCCGGTTCACCCAGGTGATCGCCAGTGACAGCGGCCAGGCCGCCGGGCCCTTCGCCCGGGAAATCGGCGTTCAGAAAGGCCAGCGCCGCTGGTACGTGAGCGATCTGCACACCAAGAAGACGCTGCTGATGGCTGGGCTGGGTTGGGGCCGCCTGCCCGATCACATGATCGCCGCAGAGTTGGCCAGCGGTGCCCTGAGGGACATTGCTTTGCCCCACACCCACCAGCCCTTCGCGGCGGAGATCTTCGCCTTTCGCCAGCCCCGGCCGATCATCGGGCCGGTGGCCGCCGCCCTTTGGGCAGAGCTTGGGCGGCGATCGACCGATCCATGAAAAGGCCACGCGGGTTACCCAGCGTGGCGTCGCCCCCTTCCTCGGCGGCCACCCGGATTGGCCGCCGGTCCTGCCGCCTCCGAAGACGGGCGCGGAAAGCTGTCTTCTGCCCCGTCCAGCCTCTCTCCGCCCCCGCCTGAGCGGTCACGGGTCAATCTGAAGATGCGGCGTCCCGTCGCTTGTCCGCTCGGCCGTGGCCCCCTTGGGACCGACGGTTCCGCGAATGCGCCTGCGGAAGTTGGAGAAACGCTCGGAGGTGACGACATCCACCGCCACGTCCAGTTGCAGGTCCAGCCGAACCCACCCCGGTGCAATATCCTCACACGCGACCACCCGCGCCGTGAAGGGGCGCGACAGGTAGCTGCCGCTGACCTTGTCCCCGACGGCCCAACGCGCGGGCGGATCATGGCTCAGGGCGGCGGACATGGTATTCCAGTCGCGAAACCCGTGTTGGCGGGCCACCAGTTCAAGCGCGCGGGCATGGCTGACAGAAGTGCCAGCCTCTGCCATCCCGGCGCGCAGGCGGCGGGCCGCATCCTTGGCCTGGGCCGCAGTCCTGGGCTGCGCGCTCATCGCGGCAGGCCTTCTGCGGGATGGAAGACACCCCAGCGCAGGCTGGATCGGCGCGCGCCCTGCCGCAGCACCAGAAGCGTCAGCCCCAGCAGCAGGATTTCGGCCAGGGGTCCGGCGTACCAGATGCCCGGCTCCCCGAACGGGACCGGCAGCAGGAAAGTGAGCGGGATGGCGAAACCGTAGGCCTTTGCCAGCCCGAGGATCGCCGCCGTCCTTGCGGCACCGATGGCCTGGAAATAGGCGCCGACCATCATCAGCGGCCCCATCAGGAAGAAGGCGCAGGTCATCACCGGCAGGATGCGGGCGACCTCGGCGATGACGGCAGCGTCCTGAACAAAGGCGCCGGCGATCAGGCGCGGGGCGCTCGTCACCGCGATCTGGATCGTCGCACAATAGAAAAACGCCGCCCATAGGGCGATGCGCAGGCTCCGGTCCGAACGCGACCACTGGCCGGCGCCGTAATTGTTGCCGGTGATCGTCTGCATGGCAAAGGACAACCCCAGCAGCGGCAGGAAGGCAAAGGTGACCACACGGGTGATGATCCCGTAGGCCGTCACCGTATCTGCATAGCCCGGCCGGCCCACCCATTGCAGCGCCGCGATGATGGCCGCGGACCCCAGCGCCAGCCCGATGAAATTGAGGCTTTGCGGTGCGCCCAGCGCCAGGATGCGGCCCCAATAGCCGCCCGGGGACTGGCGCAGCAGGATCGCGGGCCGCAGCGCGGTGTTGCCACCGAACCGGAATGCGAGGATGATCATCAACGCCAGCGCCTGGGCCGCCGCCGTCCCGTAGGCGGACCCCGCCACCCCCATGTGCAACACGGCGATCAGCAGGTAGTTGAAACCGATGTTGGCGACAGAGACCAGCAGGCTCATCCCCGCCATGAACCCCACGCGCCCCTCATTGCGCAGCGCGTCGGAATTGACCGACAACACAAAGAGAAGCGGTGTGAAGAAGATCGTGATGCGCAGGTAGACCACGCCCATCTCCGCCAGCTCGGCAGAGCCTCCCGCCGCCAGAAGCGCCATGGGCTGACCCAGAAGCGCGAAGGCGCAGATCAACGCCGCTGCCAGGCACAGCGCAAGCCCGTGCGCCCCGACAAAGACCGCCGCCGCGCCCTGCGCGTCACCGGCGCCAAGGCAGCGCGCCAGCAGGCTGGACATGCCGTTCGACACCAGGGTCGAGACCGCCACCACCAGCATGTAGAGCGGGAACATCAGCGTCACCGCCGCCAGCGCCTCGGGGCCGACATGAAGGCCCAGGAACAGCGCATCGGCCACCGCAAGCAGGCCGTTCATTGCCATCACGAAGATGATCGGCACGGCTGTCTTCAGGTAGATGGTTCCCAACGGGCCATCGGTGAAACTGTTCGGGGGGGTCTGGGTCATGTCCCGGATCTCTCTCGCTGGATCGCGCTGTCTGAGATGGGATCCGCGTTGCCATCCGCGCGATATGCGGAAAAGAGCAGGAGATGGGCATGTGTAGAACTTCACCATGACGAATGTCAGCGGACGGCAGGCGTCTACGGCCAGAGGCGGGATTAGCCGGCGCCATCATCCGCGTCAAGTGGCCATGGCTGCGATGGCGCCCCGCCGTGGTCAGACCTTGCAAAGGGCACGGGGGTCATGCCGGATCCGCGTGACCTGTGCTTCTTGTCCGACGGGATCGGGACGGGGCGACGGACAGCCTGAAGCAAGGGGGCCAGGCCTGCCGCAGCGCCAGTCGCGCCGGTCGCGCCGGTCGCGCCGGTCGCGGCCGGAAGGGGCTGCGCGACACGGCCCAGATCCCGATGTGGCGGCCAATGTGGAGCCTGATCGCCCCGCCCCCCGCCGCGCCCCCGATGTTTGCGCGACGCAGGGTCCAGCGTGGGGGGGCAGCGCAGGGACCAGTCCCGGACCTGTCAGCCCCCTGCCCGCCCCCGGTCTTGTTCCTATTCCACGAAATGACAGGCGACGCGGTGGCCGGGGCGCAATTCGCGCAACGCCGGGCGGTCCTGCGCGCAGCGGGGTTGCGCCAGCGGACAGCGGTCCCGGAATCGGCAACCGGAGGGCGGGTTGCGCGCGTCGGGCACGCCACCCAGGATCGGCAGCGGTGCGTGGCTTTGATCGACATGGGGCACCGGCACGGCGGCGACCAGCGCGCGGGTGTAGGGGTGCAGCGGCTCGGTGATCACATCCCTGGTCGGGCCGTCCTCCACCACCGCGCCAAGATACATGGTGATCGTGCGTTCGCAGACATAGCGCACCAGCGCAAGGTCGTGGCTGATGAAAACAGCGGCCAGGCCCATCTCCCGCTGGACCTTGCGCAGAACGTTCAGAATCCCCGCCCGCACCGACACGTCCAGCATCGACACCGGCTCGTCCGCGACGATGAATTCCGGGCGCAGCACCAGCGCACGGGCCAGCACGATCCGTTGCAATTGCCCGCCCGACAGCTGGTGCGGGTAGCTGTCCAGGATATGTTCGGCGCGAGGCAGATGAACCATGTGGATCGCCTCTGCCACGCGCGCGTCGTGTTCCTCGACGGGGATACGCGCATTGTAAAGCGGCTCGTACAGGCTGCGGCGGATGGTGAAATGCGCATTCAGCGCGTCGAACGGGTTCTGGAACACCAGCTGCGCACGACGGCGAAAGGCCAGTTCCTCCTTGCGGGTCATGCTGGCGATGTCCTGCCCGTCGAACAGGATTTCCCCCCCGGTGGTGGAAATCAGTTTCACCAGCATCCGGCCCAGGGTGGATTTCCCGCAGCCGGATTCGCCGACGATGCCCACGGCCTCCCCCCGCTTCAGGGTCAGGCTGACGTCCGACACGGCATCAACCACCGGGTGATGCCCGGTGAACACATCGACGATGGAGCGTGACAGCACGAAGCGGCGCGAAATGCCGCGCACATCGACCAGCGGCGCCTCGGAGGCCGGGGCCGCCTGCGGGGGGAGGTCGGCCTTGGGGGTGCCATCGGCGGGGATCTGTTCGGTCACACTCATTCTGCGGCCACTCCGGTCCAGGTTTCGGTATGGCGCGCGCGGTCGCGCAGCTGGGCGGCCTCCGGCGCGCGATGGCACAGGGCCTGATGGCCCGCGCCGACGGAGATCTGCGGCTGTTCGGCCTTGCAGCCATCGGTCGCAAAGGGGCAGCGGGCGCGGAACCGGCAGCCGCTCGGCGGGTTCAGCAGGTCCGGCGGGCTGCCCTCGATCGGGGTCAGCTCCTGATCATCATCGCCCGTCAGCTCGGGAAAGGCGTTGTACAGCCCTATCGTGTAGGGATGGCTGGGCGCGGTCAGCACCTCGTGAACCGGGCCCTGTTCCACGATCTGGCCGGCATACATCACCACGACGTAATCGCAGACATAGGCGACGACGGAAATATCGTGGGTGACCAGCAGGACGGACAGCGTCAGCTCTTCTTGCAGGCGTTTCAGCGTGTCCAGAACCTGCCGCTGGATCACCACGTCCAGCGCCGTCACCGGCTCGTCCGCGATCACCAGGTCCGGGTCCAGCGCCAGCGCCAGCGCGATGGAGGCGCGCTGCCGCATCCCGCCCGAGAACTGGTGCGGGTAATCGGCGAGGCGCTTGACCTCCAGCCCGACCATGTCGAACAGTTCCGCCGCGCGGGTGCGGGCGTCGCGCCAGGTATATCCGCCGCGCTTGACCAGCACTTCCTCCAGCTGCTTGCCCACCCGCCAGACCGGGTCCAGCGCGTTCATCGCACTTTGCGGCACATAGGCGATCTGGCGCCATTGCAATTCGCGCATCCGGCGCTTGTCCAGGCCGATCAGGTTCTCGCCCTTGAAGACGATTTCCCCCCCGGCAAAACTGGCGACAGAGGGCATGACCCCGGTGATCGCGCGCACCGCCGTGGTCTTGCCACAGCCGCTTTCGCCGACCACCCCCACGACCTTGCCGCGCGGCACCTCGAAACTGATGCCATCCACCGCGCGGATCTGACCGCGTGGGCTTTTGTATTCGATCTTCAGATCCCTGAGGCTCAGAAATTCCATGGCTCAGCCCTTCAGTTTGGGGAACAGGACTTCTTCGTAGCCGCGGCTGATGAAGAAGCCGGCGACGACGATGGCGATGATGCACAGGCCCGGAGGGATGAACCAGTAGTACTGGCCACGCCCCAGGGCCTGGCTGGCATAGGCGTCCTGCAGCATGTAACCCCAGGAGACGGTATCCGACGGCCCGAAGCCGAGGAAGCTGATCGAGGCCTCCGTCAGGATCGCCCAGCCCACCGCCACGGAGGCATAGAGGAAGGACAGTGCCAGCACGTTGGGCGCGATATGCACGAAGAGGATCCGCCACGGCCCCGCGCCGGTCACCCGCGCCGCCTCGACAAAGGCGCGTTCACGGTAGGACATGACCTGCGCCCGGATCACCCGCGCGGAATTCGGCCACAGCAGCAGGGCGATGCCGATCACCACGTTCCACTGGCTGGGCGTCAGGAAGGACGCCAGCACGATGACGAAGGGCAGGAACGGCACCCCCAGGGCGATATCGGCCAGGCGCATCAGCACGGTGTCGATCCAGCCCCGGAAATAGCCCGAGATCAGGCCAACCACGGTGCCGATGGCCACCACGCAGACCGCCGCCGTCAGCCCGACGATCAGCGCCGAACGGGTACCCATGATCAGCTGGGAATAGATGTCGCGGCCGGAATAGGTGGTCCCCAGCCAGTGATCGGCGCCGGGACGCAGGTTGCGGGCCAGGTCGTAATCAGCGGTGAACAGGATCTTCAGCGGATCGAAATGCACCAGCTGATCGGCAAAAACCGCGACCAGGATCAGCAGAAGATAGATGAACAGGCCCACGGCGGCATAGGGATCCTTGCGCGGAACCTTGAGGAAAGTCTGCACCCCCCGGCCCAACGTGGACAGGATGACCCGGTGCGCTTGCGGGGCGGCGATGGCGATATCAGGAGCTTGCGGCAACTCGAACCCTCGGATCCAGCAGTTGATAGGTCACGTCGGCGATGAAGTTCATGATGATCAGGAAGAAGGTGATGATCAGGAACGCACCCTGCGCGAGCGGATAGTCGGAGGCAGCGACGGCATTCACCAGCAACCGGCCGATGCCGGGCCAGGAGAACACGGTTTCCACCACCACGTTGCCGCCGATGGCACTGCCCAGGCCCAGGGCAAAGGCGGTGGCCACGGGCAGCAGCGCGTTGCGCGCGGCATGGCGCAGAAGGATGGTGGTGTTGGACAGGCCCTTCATGCGGCCCATGGTGATGAATTCCTCCTGCAACACCTCCAGCATGTTGGACCGCATCAGCAGCAGTGGCAGCCCTTGCAGGTAGATCGCCAGCGTCAGCGCCGGCAGCGTCAGGTGACGCAGGTAGTCGACAGAGAAGATCCGCGACCATTCGCCGGAGAATTCGGAGCCGGAGGTATTCGCCCCGCCCGCCGGGAACCAGCCCAGCTGGAAGGAGAAGACGGCCAGCATCACCATGCCCAGCCAGAATTCCGGCGCCGCGCGGGTGGTCAGGGCCAGCGGAATGCCCAGCCCCTCGACCCAGGAACCGCGGCGCCAGGCCAGGTAGGCGCCGGCCAGGGTGCCGAAGATATAGGCGATGACCAGCGACATCATGGTCAGGATCAGCGTGTTGGGCAGCACCTCCATCACGATGTCGGTGACCGGACGCTTGAAGAAGAAACTCTGCCCCAGGTCGCCTTGCACCGCGTTGGTGACGAACAGCCAGTATTGTTCCATCAACGATTTATCGAGCCCGAACTGACGGATCAGCGCCTCCTGTTGTTCGGCCGTCGTGGTGTTGTCGATGAAGGCCGCAAGGGGCGTGCCCGGCATCAGCCGGAACATGAAGAACAGGATGGTTCCGACGGCCCATAGCACAAGCAGCGTGTGCAACAGGCGGCTGAGCAGGTATTTCATGCCGATAGCTCCGGAGGGTCAGAGGATTCTGAGGAGGGCCCGCCCCCGGAATGGTCCGGGGACGGGCGGGATCACGGGATCACTCGGCGAATTGCTCGGTCACGCCGTCGGGGTAGTGCAGCACGCCGTCGACGATGGAATATCCAGCATCGGTCAACATCTGCCTTGCCAGGTCCATGCCGGTTTCCATGTTGTCGGTGGAGGTCTCGTGCCAATAGGGCAGCGCGCTGGAGACATGGCTGTTGGCAATCTCTGCAAAGCCGTTCCAGGCGGCGTTGCGCAGCAATTGCCGGTTGATCGCCGTCGACAGCGCCTTGCGGAAGGCGGCATCGTCAAACGGTGCGCGGCGGGCGTTGAACGCCGCGTACTGGAACCCGATGTCGACGGATTCGACCACGGCCAGATCGTCATCGGCCTCCGCCGCTTCCAGCAGAAGGGCCGGATCGCCGGTATAGTCGGACATGAAGTTCAGCTCGCCCGAGCGCAACATGCCCAGCCCGGCCTCGACGTTCAGCACGATGCGCATGATCAACCGGTCGATCTTGGGCGCCGACCAATGGTCTGCGTTCGCGGTCAGCACGACTTCCTGCTGGGTGGCCCAGCGGTCGAACTTGAACGGGCCGGAGCCGATGCGCGTGTCTTCGACGACGGCTTCGGCGGTTTCGCCCTCCGCCAGGCCTTCGACCAGCGGGCCCCAGACATGTTCGGGCACCAGGTTGACCTTGGACAGGGTCGAAGTCTCGAACGCCGCGTTGGGCTGGGCCAGGGTCAGGACGACGGTCTTGTCATCCGTGGCCTCGATGCTGGTGATCGGCTCCACGAAGGGCTTGTACATCGGGGCGACCATGTCGCCCTGCGGCGCGGTGAAGGAAAAGATGACATCATCCGTGGTCACCGGCTCTCCGTCGTGCCACATCATGCCGTCGCGCAGGGTCATCGTGACCTCGGTCCCGGTGTCATTCCATTCCACCGTCTCGGCGGCCCAGGGCATGGGGCGACCGTCTTCGCCGATCCGCATCATGCGGTCCCAGATCAGTTCGGTCATCCAGCTGTCCTGCGCACCGGAGATGTAGAACGGGTTGATGGCGTTCAGCTCGTTGGAGCTGTTCATGATCAGGTCCGTCTGCTCGCCCAGCGGCGCGATATTGACGAAGCTGAGGAAGTTCTTGATCCCCAGGCCGGGCTGCTCCACCACGCTGGTTTCGTCAAACACCGTCTTGTCGAAAGCAAACACCTTCGTGGGGTAGACCAGGAAGGCATAGGGCTGATTCTCGTTCACCAGGGTCTGCGCCTGCGAGATCAGCGCCAGCCGTTCCTCGGGATCGACGACCAGGCGTTGCTGTTCGGCGATCCGGTCGTATTCCGCGTTTTCCCAGCCGACGAAATTGTAGCCCGA
The DNA here is from genome assembly GCF_010614805.1 of Pseudooceanicola aestuarii. Lineage (NCBI taxonomy): Bacteria > Pseudomonadati > Pseudomonadota > Alphaproteobacteria > Rhodobacterales > Paracoccaceae > Pseudooceanicola > Pseudooceanicola aestuarii. The sequence continues at coordinate 2,455,504 of NZ_JAAFZC010000001.1, read as the reverse complement.
GGGCGCGGTGCTGGAATGGAACAGGTTGTAGACGAATTCGTCCGGGTCGGAGCGTTCCGGCCGGCCCACCATCTGCCACATCGTGGTGTCCCAGCTGTCGCGGTTGTACCAGACGGTATCGGACAGCTGCGTGTTGGGCAGGGCCTGCACCGACACGTCCAGGCCCAGGTCGCTCCAGATCTGGGCGATCAGTTCGGCGGCCTGGAACTGCTGGGGATTGGCCGCCTGCGTCCGGCTGTACAATGTGATCGGCCGCACCGGATCGCCGGCGGCTTCGGCGACCACGGGCAGACCGCCCAGGCCCAATGCGACGGCTGCCCCGGCGGCACTTCGCAAGAGGTCTCTCTTGTTCACGTTCACTTTCATTTCACCCTCCGTGTTGGTGATCTGGCCGGCTTTGCGGCCTGTTTTGCATCTACCGTTTTTTCGCTAGATGAAACCTTGTTTTATTTACTATGCACAGGACGATCGCTCAGGTAAACGTTTTTTGTCCCAACAAGGAGAAATGAAGATGCTCGATTCGTCCGAAAGCGACATTCTTGGGCAGGCCCGCATCGATGACGCGTGGAGCCTGATCACCACCTTTTCAGGCATGCCCCGTTGGCGTCCGGAGGACGTGAACAAGGCCGGCGACCTGATCGCCGACCGGCTGAAAGCGCTGGGTCTGCCGGTCACCGTGCACCGCCCGAAATTGTTTCTGTCGGTGCCCCATGATGCCTCTGTCGAGCTGAACGGCGAGAAGATTCGCGCCAAGGCACCGTCTTCCAGCCTGAACTGCCCCGACGGCCAGGCGGGCGAACTGGTCTACTTGCCGGCGCAAAAATCCTCCCTCCGGTCCTACAACAAGAAAGCTGCCGCATTTTTTGGCGACCAGGTCGGAACGCCCGAGGAAATGCGGGCCAAGTTCACCGGAAAGATCCTGCTGACGGAAGGGTTCGGAAACCCTGCCCTTGCGGCACTGGCCGAAGAATGGGGTGCGGTGGCGGTGATTGCCGTCAATCCGGGCGTCGATATCCATTGGGGCACCTGCACGACGATCTGGGGCTCCCCCGACCTGGATGACATCGGCCGCAAGCCGCAGATTCCCGTGGTGTCGGTGAACAATGAAACCGGCGCGCGCCTGATCGCCGCTGCCGGTGAAGGCGGATCCGCCACGGTGCGCACGGAGATGCAGATCGGCTGGTTCGAACAGGCGATTCCCGTGGTCGAGATCCCCGGCACCGAAGAGGCGGAGAAATTCGTCCTGCTGCATGGCCATTACGATTCGTGGGACGTGGGCGTCGGCGACAACGCCACGGGCGATGCCACGATGCTGGAAATCGCCCGCGTGCTCTGGGCCAACAAGGACAAGCTGCGGCGTTCGGTGCGGATCGCGTGGTGGCCGGGCCATTCCACCGGCCGCTATGCCGGCTCCACCTGGTTTGCCGATACCTTCGCCATCGACCTGGACGAAAACTGCGTCGCCCAGGTCAATTGCGACAGCCCCGGCTGCCGTTGGGCGACCTCCTATCACCAAACCTCGGCCTTTGCCGAAACCCATGCGCTGGTGCAGGACGTGGTGCAGGAATGCGCCGACCAGACCCCGGTGTTCCAGCGCCCCCATCAGGCGGGCGACTACTCGTTCAACAATATCGGCATGTCGAGCTTCTTCATGCTGTCCTCCACCATGCCCGACGATCTGCGCGAGGAGAAAGGTTATTACGCCGTTTCGGGCTGCGGCGGCAACATCGCCTGGCATACCGAGAACGACACGCTGGAGATCGCCGACAAGGAGGTGCTGAAAACCGATATCGACATCTACCTGCTGTCGATCTGGCGCGTGGCCACCGATCCGCTGCTGCCGTTTGACTGGCGCGCCTTGATGCCGGAGCTGTCGGAAAGTGTGCAAAGCTACCAAACCGCCGCAGGAGAGCTGATGGACCTGTCCCCCGTGGCGCAGGAGATCACCGCCCTTTCCAAGGCGCTGGAGGATTTCTACGCCGGGGCCAAGGACGGCGCGATCCCGGCGGAGGCCGCGAACGAGACCATCATGCGCCTGGCGCGGATCCTGGTGCCGATGAACTACACCCGCGCGCCCCGGTTCGGCCATGACCCGGCCATCACCCGCCACCCTCTGCCCGAGATCGAGGTCGTGACGGAATTCAACCTGCACGAGGGTGACGCCCTGGGCTTTGCCCAGACCCAGGCCCTGCGCGGGCGGAACAAGACGGTCGCCGCCCTGCGTGCGGCGCGCGCGCTTTTGGGATGAACCCGTGAAAATGGGCAGTGCAGGGCTTGCCTTGCTCTGCCCAATCCTCACGACACAGCCGGGAAAGCCGCGCGCTGCGCATCATCGCGGCGCATGCGCCGCCCTGATGCCCGGATGCCAAACTTGAAGGCGCTGCCATTCGTCCCTGGCAGCGCCTTTTTTCATGTGCAGTGCCGAGAAAGCCATCGACTCGCCCGCCGGACGTGAAAACGGCCCGGACGCAGTGCCGGGCCGTGTCGTCATCCCGTCTGGGCGGTTGCGCCGCTATTCCGCCGCCGGGACCAGTGGGACGCCGTAATCGCGTGCCACGCCCTCTGGCGTGACGTAGCCTTCGTCCAGGTCGCGCTGTATCGCCTCGGGCGCACGTTCGGAGGGGGGGCCGAACCCGCCGCCGCCGGGCTGGACCAGCCGTACCCTGTCGCCCTGTCGCAGATCCGCACGGCCCGCGGTGCGGAAAGGCGCGCCATCGTTGACGGAGATATGGCCCAGCCCGCCGGGGGCGCCCTCCTCCATCCCCTTGGCCGGCTCGACCAGGCGCCCGCCGGACAGGGCCGACCGCACCGGCGCATCGGCCAGCACGCGCAGCACCGTCTCCTGCCCCAGCCCGCCGCGAAACCGACCGGCGCCGCCGGTGTCGGGCACCAGCATCCGCCGTTCCACCAGGAAGGGGCCGTCATGTTCGAACAGCTCCACCGAGGTGGAGGCGATGTTGCCGGGAAAGACCACCGCCGTGTTCCCGTCGCGATCCCGAAAGGCCCCCTGCCCGCCCTGGGCGTTGTAATGGGTGACAAAGGGCCGCCCATCCAGCCCGGTGCCGGCGAATTTCTGGATCCACAGCGGATAGGTGCCCGAGGGCGCCATGACCTTGTCCGGGGCGATCTTGCGCAGCGCGCCCATGATCGCCTCGACGGTGAAATAGGACAGCAGGCTGCGATACATCCCCGGCGCCGGATAGGTCGGGTTCAGCACGCTGCCCTCGGGCACCGAAATCTCCACAGGGCGGAAGGCGCCGGCATTCATCGGCAGATCGGGGCACAGCGTGGCAATGAAGGGAAAGACGCAATAGGCCCGGGTGATGTTCAGCACCGCATTGATCGGCTTGGCCACCTGCGGCGAGGTGCCGGTAAAATCCAGCTGCACCCGGTCCTCCAGGATCTTCAGCGCCACGCGGATGCGGATCGGATCGCCCGCGTCATCCGTCAGCTCGTGAAAGACCTCGTTCACCGTCTCGCCCTGCGGCAGACGACCGATGGCGGCGCGGAACGCGGCCTCGGAATGGGCGGTGACGCGATCGGCCAGTGGCTCCAGGCTGGTCAGGTCGAACTCGTCCATCATCCGCAGGATTCCGGCGGCGCCGACGCGGTTGGCAGCCATCTGGGCGCGAATGTCGCCCAGGATCTTCTCGGACATGCGGACATTGCGCCGGATCAGACGCACCAGCGCCTCGTCCTCCACCCCGGCAGAGACCAGCTTGGTCACCGGGATGATCAGCCCCTCTTCGTAGACGTCGCGTGCGTCGGTGGCGCCCAGACGCCCGCCCATGTCGGCGTGATGCGCGCAAGTGCAAGTGAACCCGACGAGCACGCCGTTGCGAAAGACCGGCGTGGCGATGAAGACGTCCGGCGCGTGGCCCGCACCGATCCACGGATCGTTGGAGATCAGCACATCGCCCTCCGCCAGAGTCTCCGGCGGGTAGACGGCCAGCAGATCGCGCAGAACCATGGGGGTGGATCCGGCCTGGCCGGGGGTGCATTGCATGGATTGCGCCAGCATCTGCCCGCGCGCATCGTAGATGGAACAGGCGTAATCGTGATTATCCCGCACCACCAGGCTGAAGGCGGTGCGGACCAGCGTGGTGGCAATCTCGTCCGCGATGGCCACCAGGCGGGACCACAGAACCTGCTGCTGGATCGCCGCCAGACCGTCGCGCGCAGCTCCGGTGGCAGAGGCCGTGCGCCCTTCGGGCAGGGCTGCGGCGGGGCGCGGCGGGGCGGGTGTGTTCTGGGCGCTCATGTGGCGGGCTCCTTCCGCGGATCGGGACGGGATGCTGATCGGGTCTGCGTAGCGGCGGCAGGGGCGGTCGCTTCGGCCTCCGCCGGGTCCGGCAGGGTGATGTCCAGCCAGCCGCCCGGCCCCTTGCGCGCCCGCGCCCCGGCGGGCAGCAGGATCGTGGTGCCGGACTGGCCGATCAGGGCCGGGCCCGTGACCTCGCCCGTCACGGCGTCGAAGGGCAGCACCTGGTGGTCCACCATCTGCCCGGCCAGCGGATCCCAGGCCCGACGCCAGCGTGGCGCGGGCGCCGGGCCGGCGGTCGCGGCGGCAAATCCCGGCCCCTCCTGCGCCGCCTCCGACACCAGCCGCAGGGTGACGATCTCGGGCACCAGATCATCATAGGTATAACCATAGGCCGCGTCATAGGCGGCGGCAAAGGCGGCGGCGATGGCCGGGGCGGACAGGTCGTCCTGCAGTCGGACGCGCAGCTGATGCCCCTGCCCGGCATAGCGCATCTCCGCATAGCGGCGGCGCGTCAGCGGCGCACGGGGCGCCACGGCGCCGACGACGGCATCCGCCTCGGCCGCCAGGGCCGCGAATTCGTCCTCCAGCGCACCGGGGGTCAGGGCGTCCAGCCGCGCGGGGCGGCTGCGCGCCACTTCAAAGCTGGGCGTGGCCATGAGGAACCCCAGGGCCGAAAAGACGCCCGCCGCCTCGGGCACCATCAGACGGGTGATCCCCAGCTTGCGCGCCACGGCGGCGCCATGCAGCGGGCCGCCGCCGCCACAGGCCACCATCGCCGCCCGGGCCGGATCGCCACCATGTTCGGCGGCATACATCCGCGCGGCCTGGGCCATGTTCTCGTCCACCATCGCGACGATGGCGGCAGCGGCCAGATCCACGTCCAGCCCCAGCAGGGCGGCCACATCGCGGGCGATCGCGGCGCGGGCGGCCTCTACGTCCAGGATGATGCCCCCGGCGCGGAACTCCGCCGGGTCCAGATAGCCCAGAACCAGGTTCGCATCGGTGATCGTCGCCCGCGTGCCGCCGCGTCCGAAACAGGCCGGGCCGGGATCCGAGGCCGCGCTTTCCGGCCCGATCCGCAGCAGGCCCAGGGCATCCACCTGCGCGATGGAGCCGCCGCCGGCGCCGATCTCGATCAGGTCAACAGTGGGCACCGCCAGCGGCGTGCCCGAGCCGCGCTTGAACCGGTGCACGCGATCGACCTCGTAGGCGCGGGTGATGGGCAGTTCCCCGTCGCGGATCAGGCAGGCCTTGGCGGTGGTGCCGCCCATGTCGAAGGCCAGGATATCATCCGCCCCGGCCGCCTGACCCAGACGCCCGGCGGCCAGAACGCCGCCCACGGGGCCGCTTTCGGCCAGGCGAACGGGGGCCTGACGGGCGGTCTGCGCTCCGATCACCCCGCCGCCCGATTGCATCAGGAACAGCGGATGGGCATAGCCCGCATCGGCCAGCGCGCCTTCCAGCGCACCCAGGTAGCGATCGACTTTCGGCCGAACGTAGGCATTTAGCGCAGTGGTGGAAAACCGTTCGAATTCCTGCACTTCCGGCAGGACATCACTGGATAGCGACAGGTCCAACGGCAGGTCCATCTCCGCCGCGATGGCCGCCGCCTGCCGTTCCTGTGCCGGGTTGGCATAGGAATGCAACAGACACAGCGCGACCGAGGCGACGCCCTGCCCCGCCAGATCGCGCAGCACATCGCGCAGCCCGTCGGCGTCCAGCGGCTCGAACTCCTGCCCGTCATGGCCGATACGCCCCGCGACCTCGCGGCGAAGCCTGCGGGGAACGATCGGCGCCGGGAAGGCCTGGCGGATGTCGTAGATGTCATAGCGGATCTCCCGCCGCGTCTCCAACACATCGCGAAAGCCCGCATTGGTGATCAGCGCGGTCTCGGCCCCCTTGCGTTCGATGATGGCGTTGATCACCAGCGTGGTGCCATGGATCAGCGTTTCCATCCCCTCCAGCAGGCCGGGACGCGCGGCGGCCAGTTCGGCCAGCCCGGCCATCACGCCCTGTTCCGGGGCTTCGGGTGTGGTCGGCACCTTCAGCGTCTCCACCGCGCCGGTGGCCGGATCGAACAACAGGAAATCGGTAAAGCTGCCGCCGACGTCGCAGCCGATCCTCAGCCCGGCGCTCATTCCAGCGTCTCCAACAGGCGCTTCAGCAGGTCGCGGCGCGGTTCAAGCGAGGAGATCAGCAGATGTTCGTTCAGGGTGTGGGCGTCGTTGCCATCCACGCCCAACCCGTCCAGCGTCGGGGTCAGCGGAGCGGTGAAATTGCCATCGCTGCCACCCCCGGTCTTCAGCCCGACCAGGTCAAATCCGATCTCCGCCGCCAGCGCGCGCGCATGGTCGAACAGCGCCGCGACACGGGCGTCCGTCTCGTAGGCCGGGCGGTTCAGCCCGCCGGTGATCGACAGGCGGATATCGGGATCCTCGGCCCACAGCCCGTCGACGAAGGCCTGCACCTCCTCTGCCGCCTCGGCATCGGGGACGCGCACATCGACGCGGATGCGGGCATGGGCGGCCACGACATTCACGCCGGTGCCGCCGGTGATCTCGCCGACGTTGCAGGTGATGCCGCGGTCATAATCGGTCAGCGCGGCGAATTTCAGGGTCAGCCGGGCGATCTCCACCACGGCGGAGCGTCCTGCCTGGTGACGGGTGCCCGCATGGGCGGCGGTGCCGAATGTCTCGGCCTCGAAGCGCATGACCCCCTTGCGTGCGGTGACGATCTTGCCGCCCTCCCGCGCCGGTTCGGTGACCAGCACGTATTTCGCCGCGCGGGCCAGCTCCTCGATCACCGCCCGCGAGGTCGGAGAGCCGATTTCCTCGTCCGAGACCATCAGATGCGTCACCGGCAGGCGCCCGGTGCCGGCGGCGGCGATTTCCCGAACCGCCTGCATGGCGATGTAGCTGCCGCCCTTCATGTCGCAGATGCCCGGGCCATAGGCCAGGTCGCCCTCTACCCGGAAGGGGAATTCACCAATAGTTCCAGCTGGATGCACCGTGTCGTTGTGGCTGAGAACCAGGATGCCAGGCGCGTTCGATCCCTCGCCCCAGGGCGCCCGCACGATCAGCTGATCACCCTGACCGTCGCGGCCCGCGATCCGTTCCGACCGGGCGCCACAGCTGGCGTAATCCGCCGCGATCGTGTCGCACAGCCGCGCGATGCCTGCCACGTCGGGGGTGTGGCTTTCGATCTCGACCCAGCGGCGGATCCCCGCCAGCATCTCTTCTGCGGTTGCGCTTGTCATTTTGTCCCTCTTTCTCCGATGTCCCAGAACAGACCCGCCATCAGGCCCAGCCCCTCGCGCACGATCGGCGCCAGCATGTGTTCGTCCGGCCCGTGCTGCCGGCATCCGCCATAGGAATGCGGGATCCAGATCACCGGACAGCCCAGATGGCGGGCGAAGATCTCGCTGGGCAGCCCGCCGGAGGAATTGGGCATCAGGATCGGCCGCTCCCCCCGCGTCCGGGTGAGAGAGGCCAGCACCTCCTCCACCCAGGGATCGTCGGGATCGGTGCGCCAGGGCGGGAAGCGATTGCCGGGCAGTTCCTCGACCTCCACCATGTCGAAGCCATGGGCGTCCAGATGGCGCCGCAGGGCGGGCATGAACTTCTGTGCATCTGCATCGACGGTATGCCGGATCTGACATCGCGCCCGGGCCGCGGGCTGAACCCCGTTCACCGGGTTTTCGGGCCGTCCCGACAGCATCGCCAGCACGATGAAGCTGGTCCAGCCGTACATCTTTTCAGGCGTCGTCAGCCCCGGCTGGCCCCAATCCTCGGGCATGATCAGCGACGGATCGGACGGATCGACGCGGATGTCGCGGATCGCGGCGCGGATCCTTGGCGGGATGTCGCGGGGCAGCCAATCCTCGATCAGGATTTCGCCACGCGGGCTGGTGATGCAGGACAGCGCCTGCGCCAGGATGATCGCCGGATCCTCCAGCACCCCGCCCCAATGACCCGAATGGCGGCTGCCCTCGCGCAGGGTCAGGTGCATGTCGAAGGTGACAGAGCCGCGGTTGCCCAGTTTCACGTCCGGGCGTTCCACCACCAGACGCGGCCCGTCCGAGGCGATCAGCACATCCGCCGCCAGGGCCTGTGCCTCGGTCTCCAGCAGCTGGTCCAGCCCGGTGGAGCCGATTTCCTCGCTGGTCTCGATCAGCACCTTCACGTTGAAGCCCAGGCGCCCGCGCACTTTCAGCACCTCGTTCAGGGCGGCCAGAACCAGCGCGTGCTGGCCCTTGTTGTCGGCGGTTCCGCGTCCGTACCAGCGATCGCCCTCGACCGCGACGGTCCAGGGGTCCAGCCCTTCGCGCCATTGTTCGGGAATGCCGCGCACCACGTCGCCATGGCCATAGGTCAGCACCGTCGGCAGGGCCGGATCCTCGATCCGGGTGCCGATCAGGAAGGGGCCGCCGCCCGGTTCGGGATTGGGCAGGATGCGACTGTCGAACCCCATGTCGGCAAGGGCTGGCGTGATCTGATCCGTCAGATAGCGGTGCAGATCGGCATGGCGGTCCGGCTCCTGGCTTTCGGTGGGGATGGCGATGCGGCCACGCAGGATCTCGACAAAGGCACCGCTGTCCACCAGCCCCTGCGCGGCGGCGACGGCCTGCTCCCGGCTGCTCATCCTTGGATGGGTCCGGCTTGGGGGCGGCGGGGGGGAAACTGGGTCAAATCGGGCGCCTTTCGGTCAATCGGTTTCGGGTGTTCGGCGAACGGGACGGCTTGCATTTTTCATTGTGTGAAACAACGTTTCGTCTGCAATAAAATCAGAATGCGCCGCGCCGGGCAAGACCCCAACCCCATCAAACGCGAAAACGGACCCGCAAAGGTCCGTTCTGCCCGGATTTCACCCAAAGGATCCCGGCCTCCGCCGCCCCAACCCCCGGCGCCGCCGGGGCGCGATCAGCTGACCACCACCGGCGTGCCACGATAGCCCAGCGCGACCGACAGCCGCCCGGAGGCGCTGACCAGCGCGTCGCGGGTCTCGGTGCGCAGCGTGTCGCGCAACCGATCTGCCGCGCCGGTCACGCTGAGCGCGGCGATGACCATGCCGCTGGCATCGCGCACCGGCGCCGCGACAGAGCATTTGTGCAAGTCCAGCTCTCCTTCGGAGATGGTCCAGCCGTCGCGGCGAATCTGATCCAGCAACGAGCGCAGCACGTCGGGGTCGCGGATCGTGCCATCGGTAAAGGCCTGCATCTCGCCTTCCAGCACCGCGTCCTGAATGTCCTGCCGGGCATGGGCCAGCAGGACCTTGGGCCCGCCCCCTGCATAAAGCGGCCCGTGCCGCCCGACCTGGGCAAAGATCTGGTCCGGGTCGGGCGAAGACCGCAAAAGGATACAGACCGAATTCAGCCCGTCGCGCACCAGCAGCAGCACGTTTTCGCGCAGCCGGTCATAGAGTTCATGCAGGAACGGTTCTGCCGCCGCGATCAGCCGCGATTGCCGCCGCGCCTGATCCCCCAACAGCATCGCGCGAAAGCCCAGAGTGTAGCGCCGGTCGGCGTCCTTGGTCACGAAGCCCCGCGCCTCCAGCGTGAACAGCAGGCGGAAGGTCTGGCTCTTGGTGCAGCCTGTGGCGGCGGCCAGTTCCGTGACCCCACTGCCGGGATTGTCGGCGAGTGCCTCCAACATGCGCAGCGCGCGGTCCACGGATGAAATCGTGTAGTCCAATACAAGCTCTCCTCAAATCTGCTCTTTACCCGATGCGGGTCTTCTGCCTACCATCAACGAAACAACGTTTCAATCAGTGAAAAAACGGAGACATTCATGCTTGATCGCGAGGCCGCCCGAAACGACGTGACCCTGTCCGCCCCCTGGGCGCTGATCGAGGCCTTCGCGAACCAGCCGCGCGAGAAGCCCCAGGATGCCAATGCCGGTGCGGACATGATCGTGCAGGCCCTGGAAAATCTGGGTGTTCCGGTGCGCGTATATGAGCCCGAGATCTACATGTCACTTCCGATCTCGGCCTCTGTGACTGCCGGGGACCGTACCTTCGCGGCCAAGCCGCCGGCCTTCTGCGCCTCGGTTCCCGAGGGCGTGACCGGCGAGCTGATCTTCATGGAGGACGCCTCGGGCGGCACCCCGCTGGACCGCAACCCCGCCGCGCTGGACGCGCTGAAGGCGGCGGCGGGCAAGATCGCGGTGATCGAGGGTTTTGCCCTGCCGAACTTCATTGCCGGGCTTGAGGCGGCAGGGGCCATCGCGGTGATCGCGGTCAATCCCGGCCAGCGCATCCACTGGGGCACGGTCAATACCGTCTGGGGCACGCCTGAACCCGAAGACCTGCGCAACCTGCCCAAGATCCCGTCCGCCGCCGTGAACCGGCCCGATGGCGCGGCGCTGATCGCTCTGGCGCGCGAAGGCGGCACCGCCACGGTGCGCACCACGCTGGAAACCGGCTGGCACGCCCAGAAACTGCCCGTGGCCGAGATCCCGGGCAGCGGCGAGACGGATGATTTCGTGCTGGTCCATGGCCATTACGACAGCTGGCAGGAGGGCGTGGGCGACAACGGCACCGGCAATGCCTGCATGATCGAACTGGCCAATGTCCTGTGGCGCAACCGCGCGGCGCTGAAGCGCGGGGTGCGGCTGGCCTGGTGGCCGGGCCATTCCGCCGCCCGGTACGGCGGATCGGCCTGGTTTGCCGACGAATTCGGGCTGGAGCTGGATGCGAATTGCGTGGCCCATCTGAATTGCGACAGTCCCGGCTGTCGCTGGGCGACCTCCTACGAAGCGATTGCCTGCACCTCGGAGGCGGAGCAATTCGTGCGCGAGGTGGTGCAGGAAGTCACCGGACAGACCCCCGTGCGCAAGCGCCCGCAGCGCAATTCCGACTACACGTTCAACAACATCGGCATCACCGGCGCCTTCAACGGATCCTCCATGTTGCCCGAAGAGGTGCGCAAGGAAAAAGGGTATTACGTGGTCGGCGGCTGTGGCGGCAACATCGCCTGGCATACCGAGGACGACACGATCGAAATCGCGGACAAGGACGTGCTGGACACCGATATCCGGCTCTACCTGACCGCCGTGCTGCGTCTGGCCTGCGATCCTGTGCTGCCGCTGGACTGGCGCGCTGCGGCGATGGAATATGCAGAGACGGCAGCCAGCTACCGTCAGGCGGCCGCGCCCTGGATCGATCTCGCGCCGGTCGAGGCGGAGATCGCCGCCCTGGCGACCGAGCTTGACGCCTTCTATGCCGGGGTGGAGAGCGGCGCCATTGCTCCCGATGCGGCCAACGCGGTGATCCGCGGACTGGCGCGCATCCTGGTGCCGGTGAACTACGTGCGCGGCCCCCGCTTTACCCATGATCCGGCACTGAACGTGCCGCCCCTGCCCGCCATCGCCGCAGCGCAATCGCTGCCCGGCATGGACGCGGGGCTGCGCGGCTTTGCCCTGGCGCAGGTGCTGCGCGGGCGCAACCGGGTGATCAGCGCCCTGCGCGCGGCGACCGATCTGATCGCCACGGCAGGCTGAGAGGATGCGCGCCCTGCTGTATACCCGCACCGGCCCGGCGACAGAGGTTCTGCATCTGGCCGACCGCCCCCTGCCCCGGCCCGGACCGGGCGCGGTGCGGGTGCGGGTGGCGGCCTCGGGCGTGAATCCGCATGACACGAAATCCCGATCCGGCTGGTCCGGGCGGGAGGTGCCGCCGGGCGGGGTGATCCCGCATAGCGACGGCGCCGGGGTGATCGATGCGGTGGGCACCGGAGTGGAATCCGCGCGGATCGGTGAACGGGTCTTTGTCCTGGGGGCACCCCATGGCGCGGGCACGGCGGCGGATCATGTGGTCGTGCCCTCCCTGCAGGCGCCCCCGCTGCCCCCCACCTTTTCGATGGCCGAGGGCGCCTGCATCGGCGTGCCCGCCTATACCGCCTGGCTGGCCGTGCTGGCCGACGGGCCGGTGGCGGGCCAGCTGGTCGTGGTGCAGGGCGGCGGCGGCGCTGTGGGGCGCATCGCGGTCGAGCTGGCGCGCCTGTCGGGCGCCACGGTGCTGGCCACCGGACGCAGCGAACAATCCCGCGCCGTGGCTGCCGCGCGCGGGGCCCATCACGTCCTGCCTGCCGGGGACGCAACCGCCCTGCGGGACATGGTGGCCCGGCTGGGCGACGGGCGCGGCGCCGCCCGCATCGTCGAGGTCGATTTCGCCGCCAACCGGGCGCTGGATGCCGCCCTGCTGGCCCCGCATGGCACGCTGGCGGCCTATTCCTGCTCGTCCGACCGCACGCCGCCGCTGGATTACTATGCCTTCGCGCGCAAGGCCGCGCGGCTGAGCTTTGTGCAGGGCAACGATCTGACCCCCGCCGAACTGGCCGGCGCCACCGCCTGCCTGACCCGCCATTTCGCCGCCGGGCAGCTGCGCCCGGACATCGCCGCGACCCATCCGCTTGATCGGGCCGCCCGCGCCCACGAAGCCGTGGAACGGGGCGCCCCCGCCAACATCGTCGTCACAATCGACTGACCGCCGAGGACAGAATGCCCCGAGACAAACATACACAAACGCTTTGCGATCCCGTCACGCTGGAAATCATCCGGGGCGCCATCATGGCCGCCCAACGGGAGATGGAGGCGCTGATCGAGCGCACGGCCATTTCGGCCTTCATCCGCGAGAAGAAGGATTTCTATACCGCCCTGTTCGATGGCAACGGCACGATGGCGGTGGGCTCCATGGTGCCGATCTTCGGCGATCTGACCTCTCCCGTCTTCGAGCATTTCCCGCGCGAGGAGATGAAGCCGGGCGATCTGTACTGGTACAACGATTGCTACGGCTCCAGGGGGGCGGTGACCCATTCCAACGATCAGGTCCTGCTGGCCCCCGTCTTTGCCAACGGCACCCTGTCGGCCTTTGTCATGTCCTGGGCGCATTTCGCGGATATCGGCGGGCTGATGCCCGGATCCATCAGCCCCGATGCGACCTCGATCTACCAGGAGGGGATCATCGTCCCCCCGACCAAGCTGATCGATGCCGGCGTCACCAACGAAAGCGCGCTGGCGATCTTTCACCGCAATTCCCGCTATCCGGAACAAAGCATCGGTGACATGTCGGCGCTGATGGCCTCGGTCAATCTGGGTGTGGCCCGCATGGCCGAGGTGGTGGAGCGGCACGGAACCGATGTCTTTGCAGACGCGCTGTCACAGCTGCTGGACCGGACCCGCAGTCTGGTGCGCCGCCGCATGGCGGAAACCTTCGACTACGGCACCCACCGCTTTGCCGACACGATCGACACCGACGGCCATGGCAACGGCCCCTTTGCCCTGCGCTTTGCCATCACGCGCGAGCGCGATGCCGATGGCGGGGACCGGTTCATCTTCGACGCCACCGAAAGTGACGATCAGGCCCCCGGCCCGGTCAACCTGATCATGAACCCGGCCGTGCCCGGCATGGCCCTGGGCCTGTACTATCTGGGCGGCGATCCCGCGCAGGTCTGCAATGCCGGCGGCCCGCTGAGTTTCGACGAGGTGCGGCTGCGCGAAGGATCGATCGTGCAGCCGAAATTCCCCGCCCCGCTGGGGATGCGCGGACTGACGATGATGCGGATGCTGGCGGTGCTGAACGGGCTGGTGAACGTGGCCGGGGGCGGCGCACCGGCGGCGCATTCGGCCTATGTGATCACCATGATGCGCGGCACCTACCGCGATGCGGAGAATACCGTGGTCCCGTTCCTGCTGGCCGACGGAATCGGCGTGGGCTACGGCGCGCGCGACTTCGCCGACGGGATCGACGCGGTCTATTTCGTCGCGCAGGAGAACTATCCGGTCGAATTCCTGGAAGCCGGCTACCCCTATCGTCTGCGTCAGTACGGCGTCGTGCCCGATTCCGGCGGACCGGGGCGCTGGCGCGGTGGCACGGGCATCATCCGCGAATACGAGATCCTGGCCGACGAGGTCACGATGGCCGTGCGCATCGACGGGGTGAAGAACCCGCCCTGGGGCTATGCCGGCGGCATGTGCGGCGGGACGGGCCGCGCCATGCTGAACCCCGGCACGCCGCAGGAATTCACGCTGGACCCCCTGTCGGACGGCACCCGGATGAAAAAGGGCGATATCCTGCGCATCGAAACCGGCGGCGGCGGCGGCAACGGCCATCCGCATGACCGGCCTGCCGAAACCGTGCTGAAGGATGTGCTGGGCGGCTTTGTCACCGCCGAAGCCGCGCGGGTGCATTACGGCGTCGTCATCACCGACGAAACGCTGGACATCGCCGCCACCGAGGCGCTGCGCGCCGACCGGCCCGCTGTCCTGCCCTTCCACCGCAACACCTACCGAGAGGAGCTTCTGTGATGGCGCTCGACACCTCCGTCTCCGCCCTGGCCATCGCCGTGGACATCGGCGGCACCTTTACCGACATCGCGCTGGTGGATCACGCCACCGGCCAGACCTGGCGGGCCAAGACGCCCTCGACCCCGGCGGATCCCTCCGAAGGGTTCCTGAACGGCATCCGCCTGGCCCTGGAAGAGGCCGGCCGCCCCGCCTCGGATCTGGCACAGGTGCTGCATGGCACCACCGTGGCCACCAACATGATCCTTGAGGGCAAGGGGGCGAAAACCGCGCTGGTGACCACCGCGGGCTTTCGCCACGTGCTGGGGATCGGGCGGCAGGACATCCCGCGCAAGGCCAACCTCTATACCTGGATAAAGCCCGAGCCGCCGGTGCCCGCCGAACATGTGGTGGAGATCACCGAACGGATCGGCGCCGGGGGTGTGGTGATCACCCCGCTGGACGAGGACAGCGTGCGTGCCGCCGCCGCCCGCATCGCCCGCATGGGGGTCGAGGCGGTGGCCGTCTCGCTGCTGCACGCCTTTGCCAATGCCGATCACGAACGCCGTGTGGCGCAGATCCTGGCAGAGGAACTGCCGGATCTGGCGATCACCATTTCCACCGATGTGCTGCCCGTGTCGCGGGAATACGAACGCTCTCTCACCACGGTGCTGAACGCCACGGTGATGCCCGGTGTCACCCGCTATGTCGCGCGGCTGGAACAGCGGCTGGCCGAGGAAGGGACGCAAACGCCCCTGATGCTGATGCAGTCCAACGGCGGCGTCGCCGGCGCGCCCAAGATCCGCGTCGCGCCCGCCCTGACCGCCCTGTCCGGCCCCGCCGCCGGGGTGGTGGGCGCCCGCGCCGTGGCCCGCGCCTGCGGGATCGATGATCTGATTACCGTGGATATCGGCGGCACCTCGGCCGACATCTGCCTGATCAAGGGCGGCGAGATCGGCCTGACCCAGGCCGGAAGCGTCGGCGATTGGCCCCTGGCCCTGCCGATGGTGGACATGATCACCATCGGCGCCGGGGGCGGATCGCTGGCGCGGGTCAAGGACGGCGCCCTGGCCGTCGGTCCGGAAAGCGCGGGCGCCCGGCCCGGCCCGGCCTCCTATGGCCATGGCGGGACCGAACCCACGGTGACCGATGCCCATGTCGCCCTGGGCCAGCTGCCCGCCAGCCTGCTGGGCGGGCGGATGAAACTGGACGTGGCCGCCGCCCGCCGCGCGGTTGGCGATCTGGCGCAGGTGCTGGGGCTGGATCTGGAAACCGCAGCACGCGGGATCCTGGCCATTGCCGACAACCACATGGTTGGCGCGATGCGCGTCGTGTCGGTCGAACGGGGGCATGATCCGCGCGATTTCGCACTGGTCCCCTTTGGCGGGGCGGGGCCGCTGCATGGCTGCGCGCTGGCTGATCTTCTGGGTCTGACCCGGGTGCTGCTGGCCCCCGCGCCCGGTGTGCTCTGCGCCGACGGTCTGCTGGCTGCGGATCTGCGGGCCGAGTTCTCCCGCGCCATGGCCCGCCCCGGCCCGATGCGCCCCGAAGAGGCCCTGCCCCTGGTGGCCGAGCTGACCGAAGCCGCCGACCGCTGGTTCACCGCCGAGGATGTCGCCCCCGAGGCACGGATGGTCCTGCCCGTGGCGCTGATGCGCTTTGCCGGTCAGGGCGGCGAGCTGGCCGTGCCCTTCGCCGACACCCGCGAAGCGCTCGAACGGAATTTCCGCAGCGCGCATCAGGCGCTTTACGGCTTTGTTCTGGAGGCCCAGGTTGAACTGGTCACCCTTCGGATCGAGGCGACGGGCCTGGCCCGGACCCCGGCGCCCGCCCAGCTGGACCCTGGCCCCGCCCCGTCGCCCAGCGAACATGTCAGCGTGCAGCTGGCCGATGGCCCCGCCGAGGTGCCCGTGCTGGACCGCGCCGCCTTTGGCGCCGGGGCCAGCGTCACCGGTCCCGCCATCCTGACCCAGCTGGACACCACCACCTTCCTTGCGCCCGGATGGACCGCCACGGCCCATCCCTCGGGTGCGATGATCCTGACCAGGGACACTGCCGCATGACCGATCTGCAACCCGTTCTCGACCATATCGATGCCCGCTCTGACGAATATGTGCGGCGGGTGATGGACTACGTCAGCCATCCCTCCATCTCGGCGCAGAACATCGGCATCCGCGATGTCTGCAACCTGCTGCTGGACATGCTGGGCAAGCTGGGGATGCAGCCCGAGGCGATCGAGACGCCGGGCCATCCCTTCGTGCTGGCGCGCTACGACGTGTCGCCGGACAAGCCGACGATCCTGCTTTATGGCCATTACGACGTGCAGCCACCCGAACCGCTGGAGCTGTGGACATCCGATCCCTTCACCCCCGAGATCCGCGATGGCCGGATCTGGGCGCGCGGCATCGGCGACAACAAGGGCCAGCATTTCGCCCAGATCCTGGCATTGGAAGCGCATCTGGCCGTGCATGGCACCCTGCCCTGCAACGTGATCTTCCTGTTGGAAGGCGAGGAAGAGATCGGATCGCCCCAGATCGCCGATTTCATCCGGGCCCACAAGGACCGGCTGGCCTGCGATCTGGTGGTGACGGCCGATGGCCCGCTGCATTCCTCCGGCGCGCCGGTGCTGACCTACGGGGTGCGCGGCGTCGTGGCCTTTGAACTGCACGCCCGAACCGCCGGGCGCGATGCGCATTCGGGCAATTACGGCGGGGTGATGCCCAATGCGATCTGGACACTGGTGCACCTGCTGTCCACCATGAAGACCCCGGAGGGCGAGATCACGATCGACGGGCTGCACGATCCGATCATCCCCCCCACGAATGCCGAGATCGCCGCCATGGCCGATCTGCCGCTGGACGTGGAGGATCTGATGCAGGACATGGGCATGCACCGGCTGGACGCCCCCGCCGACCGCCCGTTCTGGGAACGGCTGATGTTCCGCCCCACCCTGACGATCAACGGGCTGCATGGCGGTTATGGCGGCGCGGGGGGCAAGACTGTCCTGCCCGCCGAGGCGATCGCCAAATGCGACATCCGCCTGGTGGAGGCGATGACTCCCGATCAGGTGATCGCCTGCGTGCGCGATCACGTGGCCCGTCATGCGCCCGAAGGCGACGTGGAGGTGGTGGCCTCCGAAGGGATGCTCCCCTCAAAGACGCCGTTCGATGCGAAATGGGGGCCGGTCATTCAGGCCTCCATCCAGGCGGCACGGGGGCAGAAACCGCTGGTCTATCCCTGCGTCGGGGGCTCCCTGCCCGATTACGTCTTTACCAAGATCCTCGGCGTGCCCGCCTATGTGACCCCCTATGCCAACGCGGACGAGGCGAACCACGCCCCGAACGAGAACATGGAGGTGGCGCTCTTCCTTCAGGGCATCCGCAGCGGGGCTGCCCTGCTGGACCACATCGGCCGCGCCTGAGCCAGCGCGCCCGCCCGCTCCCGGCCGGTCGGGATCGGCGGCGGGGTCGCGAACGGGGTCGGGACAAACCGGGAGGCGATTCACCATGGCCGGACGGCGGGCACCTGCCCCGCCGCTGCGCCTGAAATCGCGCCCGGCACCGCGCCCGCTGCCGCATAACATGTCGAAAACATGGCGAATTTTCGGCAAGAATCCGGCCTGTCCGCTCCGTTCACATAGGGCGCCCCCTCCCGATATGATCCGACCTATCCCTTCGGGATGTCCCGCTCTCCCCTTGTCCGTGCGCAATGCGATGACCGGTCTGCGATAAAGATCCCGACGGCGCAGACAGCGCCGGACGGCACCCTGAACGCCCGACCAGAGCAAGAGGATTTCGACATGACCCGCAGCTTCCGCACCCGCGAATTCACCGCCACCCCGCGCAACGACCTGATCCTGGACGGCTACATCACCGCGGACGGCGAAGTCTTCGTCGATACCTCCGCACCCGCAGAAGGCACCATGATGGTGGTCGCGCAGCAGGCGGCCTTGGCGGCACTGATCAGCGGCCCGGCCTTCGCCCGTCTGTCCTGATCGGCCTGACGGCCCTGTCACAGGGAATGCATCGCAGGCCAATCGTCGCAAGCCAGTCGTCGCAGGCCAAACGTCACGGCCAAACCGTCACCAGATGCCCCGCGACAGCGGCCCTTGCCATAATGGCCCCCGGCAGCTGCACGGCAACCAGCGCGCCCGCCGGTCTGTTCCGAAACTGCGCCGGGGTGTTTGCCGCGCCCAGGCTGATAAAAGGGGGGCAGCGCGCCGACGTCGCCGCATCGCAGGCCCCCCGGCCCCGCCCTCAGTCGCGGTAGATCGCCGTCACCGGGTCCGAACCTTCGCGGACATGGGCACGGTACATGCCCTCGCAATTGAACGGCAGCACCAGCGTGCCGTCGCCATCCACCGCAATCACCCCGCCCGAGCCGTCATGCGCACCCAGGTCGCGCATCACGACGTGATCGGCCGCCTCTGCCAGGCTTTGCCCCGCATGGCGCATCCGCGCGGCGATTTCCGCCCCGGCGGTGTACTTGATGAACACCTCGCCATGGCCCGTACCGGAGACCGCGCAGGTCGCATTGTCGGCAAAGGTGCCCGCGCCGGGCATCGGCGTATCGCCCACCCGGCCCGGCAGTTTCGCCGTCATCCCCCCGGTGGATGTCGCGGCGGCCAGGTTGCCGTCGCGGTCGCGCGCCACCGCGCCGACAGTGCCGTGCCGGCGGGCGGGATCGTCGCTTTCCTCGCCACGGGCGCGCATCTCCAGCGTCTGCTGCAAGGCGTCCCAGCGGGATTGGGTGAAGAAGTAGTCGGGATCGCAGAAATCCAGCCCGGCCGCCCGCGCGATTTCCAATGCGTTGGGACCGATCAGACAGACATGCGAGGTCGTCTCCATCACGGCACGCGCGGCGCGGATCGGGTTTTTCGGCCCGAAGATCCCCGCCACGGCGCCGGTGGCGCGGTCCCGGCCGTCCATGATGCAGGCGTCCATCTCCTGCTGTCCTTCGGTGGTGAAGACCGCGCCGCGCCCGGCGTTGAACAGCGGTTCGTCCTCCAGCTGGCAGACCGCCGCTGTCACCGCATCCATGGCCGTGCCGCCCTGACGCAGCACCGCCTCGCCCGCCTCCAGCGCGCGGGCCAGACCGGCATGGTATTCGGCCTCCTGTGCGTCGGTCATCTTCGACTTCAGAATGGTGCCGGCGCCGCCGTGGATGGCAAGGGAATAGGTGGTCATGTGCGTCCTTTCAGCCCGGCCTGTTCGGCGCAGTAGCGGGCGATCTCTGCATGGGTGGCGATCCAGCAATCGCCGGTGGAGCGGATGTGATCCAGCAATTCGTCCAGGATGAAGATGCGGGACCGGTAGCCCGTGATATGCGGATGCATCGTCAGCAGGAAAAGCCCGCCCTCGTTCCGGGCACCATCGAATTCACGGCGGAAAATGTCCAGCACATCGGTCGGCGCCGTATAGGGCCGCTGCGCGCCAAAGCGGTTCATCATGAAATAGACCGCATCGTCGCGGATCCATTCCACCGGCAATTCCACGATGCCCGTTTCCTCGCCCGCATCCAGAATCTCGTAGGGATCGTCGTCGGCGAACAGCGAGCTGTCGTATTCCAGCCCCAGCTCTCGCGCGATCTTCAGCGTGGCGGGCGAATAATCCCAGGACGGGGTACGCATCCCCACAGGGCGCTGGCCGGTGATGTTTTCCAGCACATCGGCGGCGCGCAGCATCAGCTCCCGCTCCGCCTGGGGCGGGACGTCGGTGTTGCGCTCGTGGATCCAGCCGTGCAGGGCGATCTCGTGGCCCTGCTCCGCCAGGCTGCGCTGTTCCTCGGGATGCAACAGGGCGGCAACGGCGGGGACAAAGAAACTGGCCTTGACCCCATGGCGGTCCAGCACGCGACGGATACGCGGGATGCCACGCCGGGCGCCGTATTCCCCCCAGCTGAGCCGCCCGATGGAGGCGCCGCCGTCGCGCAGTTCATTCGTCTCGTGATCGCTGTCAAAGCTCAGCGCCACGGCACAGCGCGCACCTCCCGGCCAGCGGTCAGGCAGCAGATTGCGCCCGGCGCGCACCTGGCCCACCAGCCCGCGCCACGTCTTTTCATCCCATTCATGCGGCTTGCCCGTCACATCCATCACGCATGCCCCCCGTCCACGGACAGGATCTGCCCGCTGATCCATTCCGCCTGGTCGGAGGCCAGAAAGGCCACCGCATCGGCGATATCGTCGGCCCGCCCGAGCCGGCGCATATGAATGCCGTTCAGGACAGATTGCTGTTTCGCGGCCCCGAACGCCTGCCATTGCCGTTCGGTGGAGGGGTTCGACAGCACGAAGCCCGGCGCCACGGAATTCACCGTGATCCCCGCCGGTCCCAGTTCCAGCGCCAGTTGCCGGGTCAGTCCGACCAGCGCGTGCTTGGCCGCCGCGTAGGCTTGTATCCCGGTCAGCGAAGGCCGCAGCCCCGCGCCGGAGGAGATGGTGACAATCCGCCCCGCCCCCCGGTCGCGCATCCCCGGCGCCACCGCCTGTGCGCACCACATGGCGGCATCGACATTGGCCTGGAAGATCGCCTGCCAACCGGCTTCGTCGATTTCCTCCAACGGGCGGCCCGTCTGGCCGCGGACCCCGCCGGCCGATGTGACCAGGATGTCGGCCCGGCCATGGGTCGCGATGACATCGGCGATGGCGGCCTGCGCGCCGTCGCGGCTGCCCAGGTCGGCGGGGTGCAGGGTCATGCCCTCCGCACCCAGCGGCTCCATCCCGGCCGCGTCGATATCCACCGCTGCCACCTGCGCGCCCGAGGCGGCAAGCCGCCGTGCGATGGCCGCGCCGATGCCTTGGGCCGCACCAGTGACAATTGCGGTTTTTCCGTCGAAATTCAGCTGCATATCGGCAAAAGCTCATGCACCACATCAACCGACTGCGGGCGTCGGCCTTCTTCGATGTCGTGGATCAGATCGACCATCCGCGCCAGCGCCCGCACATCCAGCCCGCGCGCCTGTCCCAGCGTGACCATCACGCCGATCTGGGCGTCCACCTCGGTCCGGCGCTTGCGCACCGCAAGGTCACGCCAGATGCCGGAATGGGTTTTCGCGGTCTTGCGGTTATGGGCAATCATCCTGTCCATGGCGCGGGTGATCCCGGCCATGTCGCCGGTACGAAAGGCCACCGGATCGAAGCCGTTGAACCCCAGCGGCGCGACCCCTTCGGCATCGGCCAGCCGCATGACCTCCTGCCCCAGCTTGACATAGGCCGGACGATGGTCTGGCCGCTCCATCGCGTCGGACATGCTGTCAGGGGTCAGGGCGGTGCAGAACAGCAGCGCGCCATAGCCCATCTTGCCCCAGAGGTAGCCCCAGATATTGTCCGTCAGCGCCGCATCCGGTTCCACGATGGAAAACAGCGCATGGATGTGACGGGCGCGGTCGGTGATCTGGCCGTCCAGCTCTCCGATGGCGACGGCGGCGCGGTTGCCGTAGAGAATCCGCCCCGGCTCCAGCCAGTCGGCGCCGAAATTGACAAAGCAGCCCAACGTGCGGTCGGCGCCGATACGATCCGCGATCACCCGTTCGTTCAACCCGTTCTGCGCAGAGACGACGAACCCGTCCGGCGCCAGATGCGGCATCAGCATCTCCAGCGCCTCGGGCGTGTGATGCGCCTTCACCGCCAGAATGATGCAATCGTAGGTGCCGGTCACTTCCTCGGGGGTGAATGACGGCAGAACCTCTGTCATCTCGTCCACCGGACCCTCGATCCGCAGGCCGGTGGTGCGCATCGCGGCGACGTGATCGGCCACGATATCCACCATATGCACCACGTGGCCCGCACGCTGGAACGCCGCGCCCAGAATGCCGCCGATGGCCCCGGCGCCCCAGATCAGGATGGGGCTGTCCGCCGTGCCCGGCGCTGCGGCTGCGTTGGCCGCCGTCATGCCCAATCGCCTTCCAGCTGGGCGCGGGTCTCCTCGACCGCGACGGACCACAGCCGATCGGTATCGGCGTCGGGCCGCTGGTAATGGCCGCCGTAATTGCCGTCCCCGATCAGGGCGCGCACCCCGGCGGCGTTGCGGTCGCGCAGCTTGTCGAAGGGGACAAAGGGCTTCTTTTCCTGCGGCAGCTCCCGGCCCGGCAGACGCGTCCAGGGAAAGTTCTCCATCCAGCTGGCATGAGAGGCGACCGGGTCGATCTCCTGCACGCAGGCCCATGTCTTCGGCGCGCGCCACCAATCGTGGAACCGGCAGCGGGCACCGGCATTGGACTCCATCCATTCCATCGTGACGGGCTGCACCGGACTGTTCCCGCCATGGCCGTTGACGATCAGCACGCGGCGGAACCCGGTTGCATAGAGGCTGTCCAGAATATCGCGCAGCAGCGCCGCATAGGTCGCCAACTTCAGTGAGACGGAACCGGGAAAGCCCATGAAATATGGGGTCAACCCATAGGCCACCGCCGGAAACACCGGCACGCCCAGCGGTTCGGCTGCATCCGATGCGACCTTCTCCGACAGGATCGAATCCACTGAAAGGCTGAGGTAGGCATGCTGTTCGGTACTGCCCAGCGGCAGAACACAGCGGTCATCCGTTTTCAGGTAGTCTTCGACCTCGAACCAGTTGCTGTCGGTGATCCTCACGTTGCGGGTTCCTTTTGCTTGTCGATCAACAGCCGCGCGGCCTCAACCGCGGGCAGCAATTCGCGCCGCACCGAATCGGTGTCGGGCGTATGACGGTATTCAAAGGCGGACTGGTCGGCGCGCAGCCCGTCGCGCAGGTATTCCGCGCCGGTGGCATAGATCAGCACATCCGCGCCCGAGACGTTCAGATCGCTGTCCGCCTCTCCCCGCACGACCATGGTCAGATCGGGCACATGGGGCGCAAACCGTCGGATACCGGCCTTCATGATGGTGACGAAACCGGGGAAATAGGAATAGCCCGCGACCTTGGCCTCCGGCGGGATGGAGGCAAGGGCGACACGCGTCGCCTCGTTCGGGATCAGGGTCAGGCCGACCTGCGGCGTATCCGGGAAATATTCGCGCGCGGCCTGCAACAGGGTCCGGGGCGCCACGATCAGATCGTGATCCTGCGGCCCGATGGCGTCGATCTCGCCCATGGTGGCGGCGGTCACGGTGTCCCCGTCGGGCAGGTGCGGGCGGATCGCGTCGGCATAAGCCTCTGTCGCGTCATCGAAATTGCCCAGCATCAGAATGCGCACCCGGCGCCGGCGCCGGGCCGGGGCGGCGGTCAGACGCATGGCCAGCTCCGCCGGCGCCAGCCCGCATTCGCGACCCAGATCAACCAGTTCGGCGATGCGCTGTTCCAGCTCCCGCATCTTGGCGGCGGGCGGGATCGGCGCAGCGGAGTTCACAAAGGTCCCCGACCCGACGCGACCCACGATATGCCCGGCCTCCTGAAGGATCGCGTAGACATTGCTGACCGTCACCGGCGAGATCGCCAGCCGCCCCGCCATCGCCCGCACCGAAGGCAGCCGCGCCCCGGCGGGAAGCTCCCCTGAGGCGATGCCGAATTCAAGTGCGCCGCGCAGCTGCACCGACAAGGATACCGAAGATCCCCGATCAATCGCCTGGGCGATTCGGTCCATGGCCCGCTCTAACTCTGCCTGTTCTCTACTCATATCGTTACAATGTAGGAAAACACTTGAGCTGCCAAGTGTAATTTTTTTTGTCGAATAATTGGAATGCCGCATATTTTGTATCGCCAAACTGTCACAAATTTCTTGACCGCTTCAAAAAACACCTCGTACTGTTTCAGGACAATGTAACACACAGGGGAGTTCTTGTTCATGTCTCGCACCACGTTGAAGACGGCCGTTGCCGCCATCGCCCTGCTGGCCGCCGCGCCGCAGGTCTTTGCTGAGGATCTGGTCATCGGCCTGCGCGCCGGTCCCGATTCCATGGATCCGCATTGGTCCACCCTGGGCAGTCAGGCCGACGCCCTGCGCCATGTCTACGACACGCTGATCGACGTGGATGACAAGTTGCAGCTGCAACCCGGACTGGCCGTCTCCTGGGAAGCCATCGACGACACCACCTGGGATTTCAAACTGCGCGAAGGGGTGAAATTCCACGACGGCACCGACTTCACCGCCGAAGACGCCAAGTTCTCCATCGAGCGGATCCCCGAAGTGACCGGCCCGATGTCGATGACCCTGTACACCAAATACGTGGACAGCGTCGAAGTGGTGGACGATTACACCCTACGCGTGCACACCAAGGGTATCGCCCCCGCCCTGCCCAACGACTTCACCCGCCTGTTCGTGGTGCCCTCCGAAACCGGCATGGAAGCCGGGAACGAGGAATTCAACTCGGGCGACAAGGCCATCGGCACCGGGCCCTACAAGCTGGTGTCCTGGCAACCCAAGGGCGACATGGAGCTGACCCGCTTTGACGGCTATTGGGGCGACGCGCCGGTCTGGGAAAACGTCACCCGCCGCGAGATCCCCGATGACGCGGCCCGCGTGGCGGCCCTGCGCTCGGGAGAGGTGGACCTGATCAACTATGTCCCCGCCTCCGACTACCTGGCGATCAAGGGCGACAGCGACATGGAGACCTTTGTCTCCGATTCCGTCTATATCCTGAACGTCCAGCCCTCTGTCGTCGACGAAGAACCGCAGCCGATCACCATTGATGGCGAGCCGGTGGACGGCAACCCGCTTCAGGATCTGCGCGTCCGCAAGGCGCTGGACCTGGCGATCAACCGCGACGTGCTGGTCAATATCGTCCTCGAAGGGCTGGGCACCCCGGCCAACCAGCTGATGCCCGAAGGGTTCTTCGGCTATTCCACAGAGCTGCCGACCCGCGAATACGACATCGCGCAGGCCAAGGAATTGCTGGCCGACGCAGGCTATCCCGACGGGTTCGAAATCGACTTCACCTGCACCAACAACCGCGTGCCCGGCGATGCCGTGGTCTGCGAGGCGCTGGCGCAGATGTGGTCCCGGCTGGGGCTGACGGTGAACGCCCAGGCGCTGAACGGCACGGTCTTCTTCCCCGCCGCCGCGCGCAAGGAATACACCATGGCCATGTCCGCCTGGGGCACCCTGACGGGGGAGGCCGCCTATACCTACGGTGCGCTGGTGCACACCCCGGACGAGGAAAAGGGCTTTGGCAACTTCAACCGCACGATGTATTCCAACCCGGAATTCGACGAGGTCTTCAACAAGGGCGCCCAGACCCTCGGCCCCGATGCGCGCAAGAAACTGTACGAAGAAGCGTCCTTCATCGCGATGGAAGACCGCGCGCTGATCCCCACGGTGATCCTGCAAACCGTTTGGGCGGCGGAGGCCGGCACGCTGGAGTTCACCCCGCGTGTCGACCAGGAAACCCGCGCCTACGCGATCACTCCGGCGGAGTGACCCGTCCCGGTGCGTGCCCTTCGGGGCGCGCACCACCCCCCGCCCCGGCAGGTGTCGCCGCCATGCGTCCCGCCGCAGCACAAGAACGAGGATTCCATGTTCGGATATCTTGTCAGACGGCTGATCCAGGCCGTCGCCGTCGTTTTCGCCATGTCGATCATCGTCTTCGTCGGCGTCTATGCCATCGGCAACCCGATCGACGTGCTGATCGACCCCGGTGCGACCCAGGAAATCCGCGCCAAGCTGATCGCCCAATACGGGCTGGATCAACCGCTTTGGCGCCAATATTTCACCTTCCTGACCAATGTGGCACAGGGCGATCTTGGCACCTCCATGGTGTATAACATTCCCGTGGTGGATCTGGTTTTCTCCCGCCTGCCCGCGACGCTGGAACTGGTCTTTGTCTCCGTCTGCATCGCCACCTTCGTCGGCATTCCCGCCGGTCTCTACGCAGGCTACCGCCCCGACAGCGCGGCGGCGCGGGCGATCATGGCGCTGTCGGTGCTGGGCT
The DNA here is from genome assembly GCF_010614805.1 of Pseudooceanicola aestuarii. Classification (NCBI taxonomy): domain Bacteria; kingdom Pseudomonadati; phylum Pseudomonadota; class Alphaproteobacteria; order Rhodobacterales; family Paracoccaceae; genus Pseudooceanicola; species Pseudooceanicola aestuarii. Next base: position 2,429,130 of record NZ_JAAFZC010000001.1, on the reverse strand, counting down.
TTTCGGTGCCGACCTTCTGGATCGGGATGCTGCTGATCATGCTGTTCGCCGTGAACCTGGGCTGGTTGCCCTCCGGCGGGCGCGGCGATGTGGCCTCCTTCCTCGGGATCGAAAGTTCGCTGTTCTCCGCCGATGGCTGGAGCCATGTGATCATGCCCGCCCTGAACCTGTCGCTGTTCAAGATGGGGCTTCTGATCCGGCTGACCCGCGCCGGAATGGTGGAGGCGATGCAGACCGATTACGTGAAATTCGCCCGAGCCCAGGGCCTGCCCGACGGGCAGATCATCCGCCAGCACGTGCTGCGCAACATCTCCATTCCCATCGTCACCGTCTTCGGGCTGGAGCTCGGCTCCACCCTGGCCTTCGCGGTGGTGACCGAAAGCGTGTTCACCTGGCCCGGCGTGGGCAAGCTGATCATCGATTCCATCCTGCAACTCGACCGGCCCGTCATGGTTACCTACCTGATTCTGGTGGTTGTGCTCTTCGTGCTGATCAACCTGACGGTCGATCTGATCTATGCCCGGCTTGACCCCCGGGTTCGTCTGAAAGGGGGCGCCTGATGACCGGGACGGCACCGACCACCGAACCGCAGGACGGCATCACGCTGGCCCTGCCCTCCGCCCCGCCCGTTGACACCCGCGCGCAGCGGCTGCGCAACTTCTGGTCCGATTACCGCCGCTCCCCGGTGGCCGTCGCCTCGCTGATCGTGATCGGGCTGCTGCTGTTCGTCTCCTTCGGCGCCGCGCTGGTGTCGCCGCAGGATCCCTATGACATGGCGGCGCTGGACTGGCTGGACGCCTTCCTGCGGCCCGGCACCGAAGGGTCAGGCGGCTATGTCCACTGGCTGGGCACCGACAATGCCGGGCGCGACATGCTGTCGGCGATTTTCTACGGGCTGCGCACCAGTTTCATCATCGGCCTGTCGGCCGGGGCCTGCGCGCTGATGGTGGGCATCTGCGTCGGCCTGACGGCTGCCTATTTCGGCGGCCGGGTAGAAGCGCTGCTGATGCGGATCGTGGATCTGCAACTGTCGATGCCCGCCATCCTGCTGGCGCTGGTGCTGGTGGCGATGCTGGGTCAGGGGGTCAGCCAGATCATCCTGGCGCTGGTGGTGGCGCAATATGCCTATTTCGCCCGTACCACCCATGGCGCCGCCACCGTCGAACGCGGCAAGGATTATATCGAGGCGGCGCGCTCTACCCCCCTGCCGACGCGCCGGGTGCTGTTCCGCCACCTGCTGCCCAACGTGATGCCGCCGCTGATCGTCGTGGCCACCGTGCAGGTCGCCAGTGCCATCGCGCTGGAGGCGACGCTGTCTTTTCTGGGCGTGGGCCTGCCACTGACCGAACCGTCGCTGGGATCGCTGATCTCAAACGGGTTCAAATACATCCATTCGGATCGCTACTGGCTGTCCATCTATCCGGGGATTTTCCTGATGATCACTGTCGTTGCCATCAATCTGGTAGGCGATCAGGTCCGCCACGTTCTGGACCCGAGGCACGCCCGATGAGCGTCGCGCTGGACGTCCGGGGCCTGACCACCCGGTTCGAAACCCGTGGCGGCATGGTAACGGCGGTGAACGATGTGTCCTTCTCCGTTGAGGCGGGGCGCATCATGGGCCTTGTGGGCGAAAGCGGATCGGGCAAAAGCGTCACCGGCTTTTCCATCCTGGGCCTGATCGAGGAACCGGGCCGCGTCACCGGAGGGCAGGTGCTGGTGGATGGCACCGACCTCCGCACCCTGCCCGCCGAGGCGATGCGCCGGATGCGCGGATCGCGGGTGGCCATGGTGTTCCAGGATCCGATGATGACCCTGAACCCGGTGCTGCGCGTCGGCGACCAGATGGCCATGGCCGTGCGTGTGCACGAGAAGATGAGCAAGGCCGCCGCCTGGGACCGCGCCCGTCAGGCGCTGGAAACGGTGGGCATCCCCGCCCCGGCGGAACGGCTGCGCGCCTATCCGCATCAGCTGTCCGGCGGCATGCGCCAGCGCGTGGCCATCGCCACCGCCCTGTTGCACCGCCCGGCGGTGATCATCGCGGATGAGCCGACGACGGCGCTGGACGTGTCCATCCAGGGCCAGATCCTGGCCGAGGTGCGGCGCCTGGCCGACGAGACCGGCACCGCCATCGTCTGGGTCAGTCACGATCTGGCCGTCGTGTCCTCCCTCGCCGATGACATCAGCGTCATGTATGCCGGGCGCATCGTCGAAAGCGGCCCGGCGGAGGCGATCATCGCCGCGCCCCGCCATCCCTATACCAAGGGGCTGATCGACAGCGTGCCCAGCCTGCATGAACCGGGCGGGAAACTGCCGCAGATCCCCGGATCGACGCCGCAGCTGTCGAACCTGCCCTCGGGCTGCCCCTTCCGTCCCCGCTGCCCCCGCGCGACCGAGGTCTGCGCCACCCCGCCGCCGCGCGTCAGCCGGGGAGACAGCGACCTTCTGTGCCATCACCCGCTGGAGGCCTCATGACCGCCACCCCTTCCAAGACCGCAGCCCCCGCCGATGCGCAGTCCCCGCTGCTGCGGATCGACAATGTCTCCAAACGGTTCAGCCGGGCGCCTGGCCTGCTGACCCGTGCGCTGGACCGGATCACCGGGCGGGACAGCCAGGTCACGGTGCATGCGCTGACCGATGTCAGCCTGACCGTCCCCCGGCGGGAGGTGCTGGGCGTGGTCGGTGAATCCGGCTGCGGCAAGTCCACCCTGGGGCGCATCGTCTCGGGGATCTATGCCCCCACGGCGGGCAGCGTCACCCTGGACGGCAAGCCGGTGGCGCGTGGCCCGGACGGCAATGTCGAAAAGCTGACGACCCGCGTGCAGATGATCCATCAGGATCCCTTTGCCAGTCTGAACCCCCGCATGAAGGTGGGCGAGACGATCGCCGAAGGCCCGCGCCTGCACCATATCACCCCCGCAGGCGAGGCGCAGGCCCGTGTATCCGCCTTGCTGGAACAGGTCGGTCTGGAAGGCGCCTATGCCAACCGGCTGCCGCACCAGTTCTCCGGCGGGCAACGCCAGCGGATCGCCATCGCCCGTGCGCTTGCCATGGAACCGGAACTGCTGGTCCTGGATGAGGCTGTCGCCTCTCTCGACGTGTCCATTCAGGCGCAGGTTCTGAACCTTTTCATGGACTTGCGGCGCGATCTTGATCTGACGGCATTGTTCATCTCGCATGATCTGTCGGTGGTGCGCCATGTCTGCGACCGGGTGGCGATCATGTATCTGGGCCGGGTCGTGGAACTGGCCGATGCCGCAGCGCTCTATCAGGAACCGTTGCACCCCTATACCCGCGCGCTTTTTGCCTCCGTCCCGACGCTGGGCACGGGCCGGGCCAGTTTCCACCCGATCAAGGGGGAAATCCCCTCGCCCATCAATCCGCCCGGCGGCTGCGCCTTTCACCCGCGCTGTCCCTTTGCCGGGCCGCGCTGCAAGGTGGAGGTGCCGGTGCTGAAGGCCCCCGGCGCGACGGCGCGCACGGTGGCCTGCCATCTGCATGACGGCGGCACAGGCAGCGATGCTGCCACGACGGAGGTGGCGGCATGAGCGATCTGGACACCCGCGTCGCGCGGCTGAACGACGTGCTTTGCGCGGTGAATGCGCTGCAATGGGATGCACGGGTGATGATGCCCGCCGGCGGGGCCGAGACGCGCGGCCACCAGATTGCCACGTTGAAAGGGCTGGCGCGGGAGATGATCCTGGATCCCGCCATGGCCGAGGCGGCGCAGGTGGCCCTGGCGGAGGCCCCCGACGACCGCGCCCGCCGCGCGGCGCAATCGGTGCTGGAGGCGCGCAACCACCATGCCCGCATTCCCGCCGACCTGCTGCGCCGCCAGGCGGAGAAATCGGCCATCGCCGGTGCGGCCTGGGCCGCGGCGCGCGCCAGCGCCGATTTCGCCCTGTTCCGCCCGCATCTGGAGGAAACGATCGATCTGGCCCGCCAGGTCGCGGATGCCTTGGGCCATGACGGCCACCCCTATGATCCGATGGTCGAGATCTTCGAACCCGGCGAGACCGCCGCCAGCCTGGGCACGCTGTTCGATCAGCTGCGCGCCGGGATGAAACCGATCCTGGATGCCGCCCTGGGCCGCCCTGCCTCGCGCAAGGATTTCCTGTACCGCGATTACGATCCGGCGCTGCAACAGGTCTTCTGCCGCGACACCGCGCAGGCGCTTGGCTATGACATGACGCGCGGGCGGCTGGACACGGCGGTCCATCCGTTCGAGATCAGCTTTACCCGGCAGGACGTGCGCATCACCTCCCGCTGGGCGCCCAATTACCTGCCGATGTCGATCTTCGGCACGATCCACGAGGTGGGTCATGCGCTCTACGAGATGGGTGCCGACCCGACCCTGACCCGCGGGGCACATGCAACGGACATGGTGGGGCTCTATGCCGTGGCGGGCAGCAGTTTCGGAATGCACGAAAGCCAGTCGCGCCTGCTGGAAAACCACGTCGGCCGCACCCCGGCCTTCTGGGCGCATCACTTCGGGCGGCTGCGGGATACCTTCCCCGAACAGCTGCGCGACGTGAGCGAGGCGGAATTCGTCGCCGCCGTCAACCGGGTGGAGCCGGGGCTGATCCGTGTGGAGGCGGACGAGCTGACCTATGATTTCCACATCATGCTGCGGGTGCGGATCGAAATGGCGCTGATGGATGGCAGCCTGTCGGTCGCCGATGTGCCCGAGGCCTGGAACGCCGCCATGCGCGACGATCTGGGGCTGGAGGTGCCGGACGACGGGCTGGGCTGCCTGCAGGATGTGCATTGGTCCTCGGGCTATATCGGATCCTTCCCGACCTACACGATCGGCAATATCACCGCCGCGCAGATCATGGCCCATCTGGACGCCGGCCAGCCCGGCATCCGCCGCGCGCTGGAAGGCGGGGACACCGCCCCCCTGCGCGGGGCTTTGGGCGATCTGGTCTGGCAACATGGCCGCAGCCGCAGCCGCGCCGAGGTGCTGGAGGGGATCGGCGCCCGCGCCAGCGATCCGTCGGCCTATCTGGCCTATCTGGGGCAGAAATTCGGCGCCTGAGCGCGCTGACATCATGCCGGCTTGCCCGATCCCGGGCCGGTATGAAACGGACCGCCGGGGCCCCCACCCCGGCGGTCCGATCCGTTTCGTGACCGGGCGGCGCGCCTACAGGTAATCGGCGCGTTGCAGCCCGTATTTGGCCATCTTCTCGTTCAGTGTGCGGCGCGGCAGGCAGAGTTCTTCCATCACGTTGGAGATGGAGCCCTTGTGCCGCCGCATCGTGTTGTCGATCAGCATCCGCTCGAACGCTTCGACATATTCCTTCAGCGGCTTGCCCTCGGTGGTCATGACGGGCTGCATTTCCTCGTGATCGCTCATCAGAAGCGAGGCGATGGTGCCCGAGCCACGGCGCGATTGCAGCACCGCGCGTTCGGCCACGTTGATCAGCTGGCGCACGTTGCCGGGCCATGGCGCCTGCAACAGCTGCGCGGCCTCCTGGGCCGAGACCTGCGGCGTGTCACAGCCGTATTCCTCCGAGAACTGCTCGGACAGACGGGTGAAAAGGGTCAGAATGTCCTCCCCCCGCTGGCGCAGGGGCGGCACGGTGATGCGCAGCGCGGCCAGGCGATAGAACAAGTCGGGGCGCAGCACGTCCTCGCAGGTGCGGCCCTGTTCCTGAAGGTTGGAAATCGCCACGATCCGCGTTTCCGCAGGGGTGCCCTGCTCGTTGATCACGCTCAGCAGCCGCGCCTGAAGCACATCTGGCAGCGCCTCGATATCCTCCAGCACCAGTGTGCCATTGCGGGCTTCCTCCACCGCCGGAAGCTGGCTGTCTTCGGGCAGCATCGGACCGAACAGCCGCTTGGCCAGCGCATCCTCGCCCAGGGCGGTGCAGGAAACGAGGACGAATTTCTTCCCGGCCCGCGCGCCCACGGCGTGCAGCGCATGGGCCACCAGCGTCTTGCCGGTGCCGGTTTCCCCGTCGATCAGCACATGCCCGTCGGCCTGACCCAGATCCAGAATATCCTCCCGCAGACGTTCCATCACCGGGGAGGTGCCGATCAGTTTCTTCATGATCTGCCCGCCATCGCTGAGTTCGCGGCGCAGCTGGCGGTTGTCCATGGTCAGGCGGCGGGCATTGGCCGCCTTTTTCGCCAGGGCGCTCATCTTGTCGGGGTTGAACGGTTTCTCCAGAAAATCGAAGGCGCCCAGCCGCATCGCCTCGACCGCCATGGGAACATCGCCGTGGCCGGTGATCATGATCACGGGCAGCGTGCTGTCCTGCCCCATGATCTTGCGCAGGAAGGCCATGCCATCCATGCCCGGCATCTTGATGTCGGAAATCACGATGCCCGGGTAATCGGGGCCCAGAACCTTCAGCGCCTCTTCGGCGGAGGCGAAGGTTTCCGTGTCGAACCCGGACAGGGCCAGCCATTGGCTGATCGATTGACGCATGTCCTGCTCGTCGTCGACGATCGCGATTTTCATGGCTTTTTGCATATATTCTGCTCCGGCTTTCTATTCGGCGGCTTCTATCTCTTCGGACAAGATAGGGAGTTGTACCTCGAAAACAGCCCCACCCGCCTCTGCGTTCCGTGCCGTGAGCCGTCCGCCGAGGTCTCCGACGATACCAGAAGAGATGGCAAGCCCCAGTCCGACGCCGTCTCCGGGCTGTTTCGTGGTGTAGAACGGCTCGAACAGGCTTTCCAGATCCTGAATGCCATCGCCGTTGTCGCGCACCGTCAGGGTGGCGGTTTCGCCAGCCGACAAAAGGATGTCGATCTGGGCGTCGGACACGTTGCGGGTGGCGTCCAGCGCGTTGCGGATCAGGTTGATGATCACCTGCTCCAGACGCATCTGATCGGCCAGTACCATGACCGGGTTGTCGGGCAGCGCGCGGGTGATGCGCACATGGCGCTGACGCAGCTGCGGTTCCATCATCGCAATGGCAGAAACCAAGGCATCCTTGATGTTTACGGGCGCAAGTTGATCCCCGCCCTTGCGCGCGTAGCTCTTCAATTGGCGGGTGATGGCACCCATCCGGCCGATCAGGTCGTCGATCCGGCCAAAGCTGGCCAGCGCCTCGTCCGGGCGGTTGCGCCGGAGCAGCAGGGAGGCCCCGGCGAGGTAGGTCTTCATCGCAGCCAGCGGCTGGTTCAGCTCGTGACTGACGGCGGCGGACATCTCCCCCAGGGCGGCCAGCTTGGAAGACTGGGCCAGCGTCTGCTCGGCCACGGCAAGGGATTTCTGCATCCTTTCCCGCTCGGCGATTTCCCGCTGTAGCCTGGTGTTCAGCGCGCGAAGTTCCGCCGACTCACGCTGGAACAGCGCCATTCGCAACGCGGTCTTGCGGCTGAGCGCGTAGAAGGCCAGTGCCAGCAGGATGGCAAACCCCATGATTTCAAGCGCCAGAACGCCGTTCACCTTTTCGCGGACCGAGGCATAGGTGGTGAAGCTTGTGATCGACCAGCCGTGAAACGGAATGCGGGCAGAGACGCGCATCACCGCCTCCCCTTCCAGGTAGGCATCGGCGGGCAATGCGGTCCAGTCGGCGGTCGCCTGAATGGCCCGCTGGATGGCCGAGGTCGGCGGTTCGCGTTGCAGGGCGATCTGTTCGTTCAGCCCCCGCCAGCGCGGTTCGGTGGCCAGGATGATCTTGCCGGTGCTGTCGGTGACATGCAGCGCGTCCGAAATCCCCGCCCAGGCGCGTTCGAATTTCTGTAGATTGACCTCCACCACGATGACGCCGACCAGGTTGGACTGGCTTTCGATGCGGCGCGAATAGGCGAAACGATAGCCGCCCGCCTCGCGTTGCAACATGGTGAACACCGTCCCGCCAGAGCGCTGCGCCTCAATGAAATAAGGTGCTTGGCGGTGTTGTTCGCCCAGCCGGTTGCGATCCGTAGCGGCCACGGCGCGCCCGTCGGTGTCCAGCAACATCAGGGAAGCGGCGCCGATCTCGTCGACAAAGGACAGCAGCCGCTGGGTGGATTGGGAATAATCCTGGCTGTTCAGCGCCCCGATCAGCGCCGGGTCGCGGGCCAGCAACTGGGGCACGATGGAATTGCGCTGCAATTCGCTGACCAGGTTGGCACCGAACAGGGTCAGCCGCAGTTCCGCGCGGTTGCGCGTCGATTGGGTAAAGCGGGAGGTCAGCAGATTGTTGGTGATCGCCACCACGGCAACGGCCATGAGAACGAACAGCGCCAGCGCCAGCCGCGCGCGCCACGAAATGGTCCGGCCCGAGGCCGGGCGAGGGTCGGTGCTTTCCAGCATGTGCGAAGTCTACTGCCCGGCCGCGCCGCGCTCAACCCGCGCGGGCGTCCCCGCAGCGCTCAGGCCGCAACCAGCGCCTGGGTCAGCGCCTCGAACATCGCGCGTCCGTCGGTGCCGGTGTGGCAATCGTCGAAGGCCCGTTCGGGATGTGGCATCATGCCCAGCACCCGGCGGTTCTCGCTCAGCACCCCGGCGATGTCCCCCGCCGACCCGTTGGGATTGTCGGCATAGGTAAAGGCGATGCGGTCCGCATCCACCAGCATCTGCCGCGTCGCGTCATCGACACGGTAATTGCCGTCATGGTGGGCGATGGGAATGCGCACTTCCTGACCGGCAGTGTAGCCCCGCGTGAAATCGCTGTCGGCTGTGCCGACGATCAGCGGCTCGTCCCGGCAGACGTATTTGATGCCGGCATTGCGCAGCAGCGCGCCGGGCAGAATCCGTGTTTCCGTCAGGATCTGGAACCCGTTGCAGATCCCCAGCGCATAGCCGCCCCGGTCCACATGCGCCTTCAGCGCGGCACAGATCGGCGAGTTCGCCGCGATCGCTCCGCAGCGCAGGTAATCGCCATAGGAGAATCCGCCCGGCACGCCGACGATGTCCACCTCATCCGGCAGCGCGGCGTCCTTGTGCCAGACCATCGTGACATCGGCGCCCGTTTTCTCGAATGCGACTTTCAGATCCCGGTCGCAATTCGATCCGGGAAAGACAAGGACGGCGGCTTTCATCGGGCAGGCTCCTTCCCGGTTGCTACCGGGTGAAATCGGTGATGACGGCCACGCCCGGTGGCGTCGGCCCGTTGAAGGCGGCAAGTTCGGTGCCGGTGTCACTCAGCCCGATCCTGCGCGCGATAAGCGGGGAGATATCGACCGCTCCCGCCTCTATCAAGCCCAGAAGCGACGGGTAGCGCCACGCAGGCATCCCGCGCGTGCCGAAAAGCGCGATATTGCCCAGATAGACCGCCGACATGTTCACCTGCATCTGCGCGGTATGGCCCACCGGCATGCCGACCTGCACATGCCGTCCCAGCGGCCGCAGACATTCGATGGAGCCATTCACCGTCGCCTCGATCCCCAGCGCCTCGACACTGACATGGGCCCCACCGCCGGTCAGGTCGCGGATCTGTTCGGCCACCGGCCCGTGATCGGGGTTCACGCCCGCGTCGATGCCCAGCGACAGCGCATGGTCCAGTTTCTCCTGCACCACGTCGACCACCACGACATGCGCACCCAGCGCCTTGCCCAGAAGGGCGGCGGACAGGCCGATCCCGCCGGTGCCATGTACCGCCAGCCATTCCCCCCCGCGCAGCGCCGCGCGTCCCGTCAGCGCGTGCCAGGCCGTCGTCACCCGGCAGCCCAGCCCGGCGGCCAGGTCCGGCGACATGGTCTCCGGCAGGCGCGCCAGATTGTGATCGCGCGGCACGGCGACATATTCGGCAAAGGCGCCCGGTTCGGTGAACCCCGGCACGCGCTGATCCAGACAGGTGTTCTGCGCGCCCATCTGGCATTGCGGACAGGATCCGCAGGACAGGATGAACGGCGCGACCAGCCGGTCGCCCACCTGCCAGCGGCTGGCCGGCCCGGCCTCCACCACCTCGCCGCAATATTCGTGTCCGCCGATCTGGCCCGGCATCACCTTCGGGTGTTCGCCGACCCAGCCATGCCAGTCGCTGCGGCAGACGCCGCAGGCCAGCACCTTCAGCACCACGCCATCGGCCGGGCAATCGGGATGCGGCACCTCCCGGATCTCCAGATCTTCGTTATAGGCCTTCAACACGGCGGCGCGCATGGTCGTTCCTCCCTCGGGTTGGGTCCAGATGACCCCGCGCGCGACCTGAAATCAAGCGGCACGGCACGCCGCTTTTCCGCCGATGCGCGCCTTTGCGGTGGACATCGCGCCGGGGCGCCGCCACTCTCGTCCCGCCAAAGGAAAGGGACAGCATGCCGCGCAGGATCATCATCGACACAGATCCCGGTCAGGACGACGCCGTCGCCATCCTGCTGGCCCTTGCCAGCCCGGAAGAGGTGGAGGTTCTGGGCATCACCGCCGTCGCCGGCAACGTGCCGCTGGCCCTGACGGCCAAGAACGCGCGGATCGTCTGCGAACTGGCCGGACACCCGGAGATCAGGGTCTTTGCCGGTTGCGACCGCCCCATGGGCCGCGCGCTGGTCACCGCCGAACATGTGCATGGCGATACCGGTCTGAATGGCCCGGAACTGCCCGACCCGGTGATGGCGTTGCAGCCCGGACATGGCGTTGATTTCATCATCGACACCCTGCGCGCCGAACCGGCGGGCACCGTCACGCTGTGCCCTCTGGGGCCGCTGACCAACATCGCCACCGCCTTTGAGCGGGCGCCAGATATTGTTGAAAAAGTTCAGGAAATCGTCCTGATGGGCGGCGCCTATTTCGAGGTGGGAAACATCACCCCAACCGCCGAATTCAATATCTACGTCGATCCGCAGGCTGCCGATATCGTCTTTCGCTCCGGCGTGCCGATTGTCGTGGCGCCGCTGGATCTGACCCACAAGGCGCTGGTCACCCCCGCCCGGAACGAGGCCTTTCGCGCCCTAGGCACCCCTGTCGGCATCGCCGTGGCGGAGATGACGGATTTCTTCGAGCGGTTCGACCTTGAGAAATACGGCGCCGACGGCGCGCCCCTGCACGATCCCTGCGTCACCGCCTATCTGATCCGGCCGGAAATCTTCTCCGGTCGCCATGTCAATGTCATGATCGAAACCGGATCCGAACTGACCATGGGCATGACCGTGGCGGATTGGTGGGGCGTGACAGACCGGCCCGCCAATGCGCTGTTTCTGGGCGATCTTGACGCCGACGCGTTTTTCACTCTTCTCACCGAACGGCTGGCGCGCCTGTGACGCCCGCCCAACCGGAGCATTCATGACCGCGCTTCACCTGGCCTCGGAGGCCGATTTCGACACGCTGCTGCCCCTTGTCCGCGCCTTTCACGAGGAATTCGGCATCGATCTGGACGATGCCGGGCGGCAGGCGGCGCTGGACCCGATCCTGTCCGGCTCTCCCTTGGGGGTGGCCTATCTGATCGGCCCGGCCCGCGCGCCCATCGGCTACATCGTCATCACCTTTGGCTGGTCGATCGAATTCGGCGGGATGGACGGATTCGTTGACGAATTGTTCATACGTCCGGGGGTAAGAAACCGGGGCATCGCGGGGGAGGTTCTGTCCGCCCTGCCCCGTGCGCTGGCGGGGGCCGGGCTGCGGGCCTTGCATCTGGAAGTGCGGCGCGACGACACGCGGGCGAAACGGCTCTATGCCAAACAGAAGTTCGCCGCCCGTGACGATTACATGCTGATGACCCGCCGGTTAAGCTGACCGGCCAGGGCATCGGGCCACTTTCCGGTGCGTTGTCTGGCACGGGGGATCGGCCCGGCACAGGGTCCTGCCCGGGCCTGGTGATTGAATGCCTGACGCAGCATAGGCGGCGGCTTGCGCGTTGGTTCAGGCGTTGCGACCACCCGCTGGCTGCTGCCTCAGGCCCTGGGGGCGGGACAGCGCGGGCGTGGCCCAGACCGAGGAATGTTTGTTGAAACGGGACGCGTCCTGAAACGGATCGGGATTGGCGCAGGCATTGAGGTTGTTGCAGGCAAGGCCGGGCGACGGGCAGAAGGGCGACTGCGTTGAACGTTCGGGGCGCAGCCGGTGCGGCACCATGGGGACCGTGACCGCCCCGGCACCCCCCCGCGCTGTGGCATTCTACGGCGGCAACGCTCAGGATCAACTGCCGGCTGGCAGGGAAAATCCATCGCCCCTCCCGGCTGGCAGCGGCGAAGGGACGCCCCTATATTCCGGGCATGACCCTGCACATCCCTTTCGACAATTCCTTCGCCCGCCTGCCCGAAGGCTTCGCCGCCCGCCACGCGCCCGATCCGGTCCCCGCGCCCCGGCTTCTGGCTGTCAACCGCCCGCTTGCGGCGGATTTGGGCATCACCCTTCCCGATGACGACGACGCTTTGGCGCGCGTCTTTTCCGGCAACGCCCTGCCCGAGGGGGCAGAGCCATTGGCGCAGGTTTATGCGGGCCACCAATTCGGCGGCTTCTCTCCTCAGCTGGGCGACGGTCGTGCCCTGCTGATCGGCGAGGTCGCACCGCAGAACGGCCCCCGCCGCGATATCCAGCTCAAGGGTTCGGGCCGCACGCCGTTTTCCCGCATGGGCGATGGCCGCGCCTGGATGGGGCCGGTGCTGCGCGAATACCTGGTGAGCGAGGCGATGCAGGCCCTGGGCATCCCCACCACCCGCGCCCTGGCCGCCGTGGCCACCGGGGAGACGGTGCAGCGCGAAACCGGCCTGCCCGGCGCCGTACTGACGCGGGTCGCGGCCTCGCATCTGCGCGTCGGGCATTTCGAGTATTTCGCCGCCCGCCGCGATACGCCACGCCTGCACATGCTGCTGGATTACGCCATCGCCCGCCATGCGCCCGACGCGGCGACCCCGCTGGATTTCCTGCAAACCGTGATCGCCCGGCAGGCCGACCTGGTGGCGCAATGGATGTCGGTCGGGTTCATCCACGGGGTGATGAACACCGACAATACCTCCATCTCCGGAGAAACGATCGATTACGGGCCCTGTGCCTTTCTTGACAGCTACCACCTGGAGCGGGTGTTTTCCTCCATCGACACTGGCGGACGCTACGGCTTTGCCAACCAGGCCGCGATCCTGCCGTGGAACATGGCGCAGCTCGCCTCGGCCCTGATCGCGGCGGAACCGCAGGGCGCGGCGGTGCTGGAGGCCTATACCCAGGCGGTGCATGCCATGCCCACTGCCATTGAAACCGCCTGGTTGCACCGCTTTGGCCAGAAGATCGGACTGGCCCGCGCCGCCCAGAGCGATCGCCCCCTGATCGACGCGCTGCTGGGGCTGATGATGCGCGACGGAGCCGATTTCACCAATACGTTCCGCGCCTTGTCCGGGGCAGACCCGGCGGCGGCGCGCGATCAGTTCCTTGACCGCGCGGCCTTTGACGATTGGGCCGGCGACTGGCAGGCCCGCCTGCGGCAGGAAGACGACCCCGCCGCCCTGATGGCCCGCGTGAACCCCGCGCTGATCCCACGCAATCACCGGGTGGAGGCGATGATCCAGGCGGCCGTCGCCGGCAACATGGCGCCGTTTCAGGAGTTGTCGGATGCGCTGGCCACACCCTTTGCCGATCCCGGTGACGCCGCCGACCTGACCCGCCCCCCCACGGCGGAGGAGGCGGTGACCCGCACGTTCTGCGGCACTTGACCGGCGCAGGCCGGCCCGCGCGCCCCGGTGTTGTGCCAAGCCGTCCGGCCTGCGGCAAATAATCCTGCTGCGCCGGGGCGCGGAATACGGTTTAACACGCGGCATATGACGCGTTCGGCCTTCTCCGTGATTCCCGCGCTTTGCGCCGTGCTGCTGATCCTTGTGACCAGCAGTGTGTCGGCCTGGTTCATGGCGCCCGACCGGGCAGAGCAGGCGAAATTCGTCACCGCGGTGACCTTTGCTCTGAGCCCCGCGGATTTCTGCGGCGACCCGTCCGGGCACGATCACCGATGCCCCTTCTGCCATTCCCTGCCCGAACCGCCCGCGGCGCAGGCGCCCGACGTGATGGCCCTGCTGCGCCCCGCCGATGGCTGGCGCCGGCTGGCGGATCTGCACCGGGCGGCACAGGCGCGCGATCTGTCCCATGCGCCGCGCGCGCCTCCGGTTCCGGCCTGATCCCGGCCTGCGGGCCATGCAATCACAATTCGGAATTCGCGGCCATGCCGCAGGGACCGCAGCGGGCACGATATGCCCCGCCTGCGCGCCCACAGGAGAGACAGATGTTCAGGACATTCACCCCCGCCCTTCTTGCCAGCTCCGTTCTGGTCACAGCCCTGCCGGTCGCGGCCCTGGCGCATGCCACGCTGGAGCAGAAGACCGTCGCCGCAGGCGCCACCTCCAAGATCACCTTGCGCGTGCCCCATGGCTGCGACGGGGAGGCCACCCATACCGTGCGCGTCACCCTGCCGGAGGGCGTCTATGCGGCCAAGCCGATGCCCAAGGCGGGCTGGGAGATGACCCTGGAAACAGGGGCCTACGCCACGCCGTTCGACAATCACGGCACCATGATGACCGAGGGCCTGCGCGAAGTCACATGGTCCGGCGGTCACCTGGAAGACGGCTGGTACGACGAATTCGTCCTGCGCGGCACCTTCGGCCCTGGTCTGGCGCCGGGCAGCGTGCTGTATTTCCCCGCCATGCAGGAATGCGCCAATGGCGTGGCCGACTGGACAGACACCAGCGGGTCGCATGACGTGCCGAACCCGGCGCCGAACCTGACCATCACCGCCGCCGATCGCGCGCATGGGCACGGCCATGGCCACGGTCATGGGGCGGCGGAATCCGAGGCTGGGGACGACCATTCCAAGCATAAAGGTCATGGTCATGACGATCACGCGGGCAACGATCATGCGGGCCACGATCATGGCGATGCCATCACGCTGGGCGATCTGACGATCACCGGCGCCTACAGCCGCGCGACCCTGCCCAACGCCCCGGTGGGGGGCGGGTTCTTCACCGTCGCCAATACCGGCGCGCAGGCGGATCGGCTGGTCTCCGTGTCCAGCCCCGTCGCAGGCCGGGCGGAGATCCACGAAATGGCGATGGAAGGCGACGTGATGCGGATGCGCGCCCTTCCCGACGGGCTGGAAATCCCGGCCGAAGGGACCGTCACGCTGAAACCCGGCGGGTTTCACCTGATGCTGATGGACCTCAAAGACCGGCTGATCGAGGGGGAGACCCTCACCGTCACCCTGACCTTTGAACAGGCGGGCGCGGTAGATATCCTGCTGCCCATCGGCGCCCCGAACGCCAAGGGCCATGCCGGCCACGACCACTAGGCACATTCCGGCGGGCGGTTCCGAACCGCCTGCCCTCCCCGCATCACCGCGACCTCCGCGAAAGGAAGGCACCCGATGAAAATCACCCCGAAACTTCTGGCCATCGGTACGCTCTGGACCTTGGCCATCGCCGCGCTTCTCTGGGTCGGCTGGAGCCGGTTCATCGCACCCGGCTTCGAACGCAGCCTGGCGGACACGATCGGGCCGGGCGATTACCGGCTGGAGACGACAAGCGGCGGCACCTTCACACAGGCCTCTCTCCGCGAAGGCCCCTCGGCCGTGTTCTTCGGCTTCACCCATTGCCCCGAGGTCTGCCCGACCACCCTGGGTGACATTGCCACCTGGCAGGAGGAACTGGGCCCCGACAGCCCGCTGAACGTCTATTTCGTCACCGTCGATCCGCGCCGGGACGATATCGACACGCTGCGCGATTACGTCTCCTGGGTGGATGGGGTCGAGGGCGTCTCGGGCGACCCGGCCGAGGTTGACAAGGCGCTGAAGGCGTTTCGCATCTATGCCCGCGAAGTGCCCCTGGAAGGCGGCGACTATACGATGGACCATTCCGCCAACGTGCTGTTGTTCGACGAAGACGGCCGGTTCTTCGAGCCGATCGGCTACCAGGAGGACACCGACCGGGTGATGGCCAAGATAGAGCGGATGCTGGCCAGCTGATCGCGGTCAGCGCCCCCCCTTCCCTTCCCCACCATCAGGGCCGCACCTCCGGGCGCGGCCCTTTTTGACGTCAGCCGCGCAATTCCTGTTCCACCAGCGCGACCAGGTGGCAGGTGGCGATCGGGGTCAGGTCGTCGTTGTAATCATAAGCCGGGTTGTGGACCATCGGCCAATCCTGGCCCTCGGGTACCAGGCCGAAGTTCATGTAGGCGCCCGGCACCACCTCCAGCATGTAGGCGAAATCCTCTGCCGCCATGATCGGCGGCTCCTCGGGGCGGAAATCGGCCTCCGGCCCGGAGGACAGTGCCCGCGCCACCCGTGCGGCGGCGTCGGCGTCGTTGATCAGCGGCGGGTAGCCGCGGGTGTAGCTCACCTCGGCCTCCAGGTCGCGGCTCAGGGCGGTCGCGCGGGCCATGCGGGCGATCCCGGCCTCCAGCTGGTCCCGCTCCGCCGCAGCAAGGCAGCGCACGGTGCCGCCCAGCCAGCCGCTGCCGGCCAGCACGTTGTGCGTGGTCCCGACATGGATCTGCGTCACCGACAGCACGGCCGAGGCGAGGGCGCTGACCTCCCGCGCGACCAGCGATTGCAGGGAGACCGTCAGCTCTGCCAGGGCCAGCGCGCAATCGCGGGCGTGGTGCGGCAGGGCCGCATGGCCGCCGCGCCCGGTGAAGGTGACGGTGAATTCATCGGCCGAGGCCATGGCCGCACCCGGCCGCACCGTGGTCGCGCCCAGCGGCAGCAGCGGCGAATTGTGAAAGCCATAGACCCGCTGGCAGGGAAAGCGGTCGAACAGCCCGTCCTGCACCATGCGCAGACCGCCGCCCAGCCCCTCCTCCGCCGGTTGAAAGATCAGGTGGACGGTGCCGCTGAAATCAGCCGCTTCGGCCAGCGTTTCCGCCACGGCCAGCAAGGTGACGGTGTGCCCGTCATGGCCGCAGCCATGAAACACGCCGGGCACGGTGGAGGCATGGGGCAGGTTCGTCTGTTCGTCCATCGGCAGGGCGTCCATGTCGGCCCGCAGGCCGATGCTGGGGCCGTCCCCCCGGCGCAGGCGGCCCACCACGCCGGTGCCGCCGATCCCCTCGGTCACCTCCCAACCGGCGGCGCGCAGGCGGTCGGCGACCAGCCCTGCGGTACGGTGTTCCTGGAACCCCAGTTCGGGATGGGCGTGAAGGTCGCGCCGCCAATCGCGCCAGATCTCGGCGCGGCGGGCGATGAAATCGGTGGTCCGGGTCATCTGCTGCCTTTCAATGCGTCCGCCCAGTCTGCCCGGATCACGGCGCATCGCAAGGGGCGCGTGGCTCAGCGGACCAGGCGGGCCAAGGGCAGCGGACGATTGGTCAGGATCGGCTCCATCGCGAAATGGCCGGTGACGGTTTCGATGTCGAAGCCGTGGATCAGGGCCTGGTAGAACCGGTCATAGCCGGCCATGCCGTCGCAGACGGCCTTGATCATGTAGTCCCAGCTGCCGCCGATGCGGTGAAAATCCACCACCTCGGGCAGCGCCTCCACATGGGCGCGGAAATCGCGGGCCCAGTCGGCGGCGTGGTGACGGGTGCGGATCATCACGAAGACGGTCAGCTCCAGCCCGATGGCCGGCAGATCGATTTCGGCCCGGTTACCGCGCAGCACCCCGGCCTCCTGCAAGCGTTTCAACCGCCGCCAACAGGCGTTCTGCGACAGGCCGACGACCTCCGCCAGGTCACGTTGCGAGCGGCTGCCATCCTGTTGCAGCGCATCCAACAGCCGCAGATCAATCCGGTCCAGTTTCAGATCTTCCAGGGTCATATGATAGAATATCTCCTTTATCAAAGGTGTAAGAAGGTGAACATTCCCGCGCTCGGCGTGTCAATCTGCACCAACACACCGGCAGAGAGGATTCCATGGTCACGCCCCCCACCCCCGCGTTCTTTGACACGTTCGAGGCCGAGCTGGCCGCCGCCGGCCCCGAGGCCCTGCACGCGGGCGAAATCGGGCGCGGCATGACGATCGACGGGCCGTTCGGGCCGGTTCCCATGCTCTATGCCGATTTCGTCGCTTCGGGCCGCGCCTTCGAACAGCTGGAGGACCGGATGCGCACCATCCTGCCGTGGTATGCCAACAGCCATACCGAAGCCTCGGTCTGCGGCGCCACGATGACCAGCCTGCGCCGGGCCGCGCGCAGCTATATCGCCCGGCAGTTGGGGGCCGGGGCGGATCACGCGGTGATCTTTGCCGGCTCCGGCGCGACGGCGGGGATCAACCGTCTGCCGCATCTGCTGGGCTTTGCCGCTGCGCGGGCGGCGGGGCGGCGGGTGATCGTTCTGGTCGGCCCCTACGAGCATCATTCCAACCTGCTGCCCTGGCGCGAAAGCGGGGCGGAGGTACAGGAAATCCCCGAATGCCCTACCGGCGGCCCCTGCCCCGATGCGCTGCGCGCCGCACTGGACGTGGCCGGGCCCGATGCGCTGGTGCTGGGGGCGTTTTCGGCCGCCTCCAACGTCACCGGCGCCCTGACCGACGTGGCCGCGATCACCGCCATCCTGAAACAGGCGGGCGCCCTGTCGTTCTGGGATTACGCCGGGGGCGGACCGTACCTGCCCATCGCCATGACCCCCGCCCCGGGGGTGGAGATCGACGCCCTGGCCCTGTCACCGCACAAGTTCCCCGGCGGGCCTGGCGCCTCGGGGCTGTTGGCGATCCGGCGCGATGCGGTTCAGGGCGCGCGGCCCGCGACGCCGGGCGGCGGCACCGTCAGCTTTGTCTCGCCCTGGGGGCATGATTACGCCGCCAATGTCGAACAGCGGGAGGAAGCGGGCACGCCCAACGTGCTGGGCGACCTGCGCGCCGCGCTGGCGCTGGCGATGAAGGCCGCCCTTGGCGCCGCCTGGATTGCCGATCGCAACGCCGACCTTCTGGCGCGGGCGGAGACGGCGCTGGCCGCTGCGCCGGGGATCGCCGCGCTGCCCACGCCCCCCGGCGCGCGCCTGCCGATCCTGTCGTTCCGCGTGGCCGACGGGGCGGGCGGCTACCATCACCACCAGTTGGCGACGCGGTTGCTGTCGGATCTTTTCGGGGTGCAAGCCCGAGGCGGCTGTGCCTGTGCCGGGCCATACGTGCACCGGCTGTTCGGCATCGACGCCACCGAATCAGAGGCCCTGCGCCAGCGTCTGCACGCGGGCGAGGAGATGGCCAAACCCGGCTTCGTACGGCTGAACCTGTCCTACCTGCTGACCGACGCGGAGGCAGATCACGTCCTCAGGGCGATTCGCGCTCTGCCGGCAGCGCTGGCGGAGCACGGCGCCCGCTACCGCGCCGATCCGGCCCGCGCGGTCTTTGCCGCCGCGTAGATCAGGCCTCTGGATCCGCCGTCTGCCTGCCCCTTGGCGGACGGCGGTACGGTCGCACGGGCCGGGCCCTTTCACCGGGCGTGCGACCCTCGCCCCGATCTTCGCGACGGGGCCGGCGGCCCGACCTGACACGGGACCGGGGCTTCTCCGCCCGCGCGGTTTGCGCTAAGCCCTGCAAACAGCCGCAGGATGCAGCCCATGACCGACAGCCTTGATCCCGTTTCCGCCGCGCGGTTCGACCTCGTGATCTTTGATTGCGACGGCGTGCTGATCGACAGCGAGGTGATTTCCTCGCGGATGCTGATCGCGGCGCTGGCCGGTTACGGGGTAACGATCGACGGCGCCTATGTCGCGCGGCATTTCCTGGGCCGGTCCTACCCGGTGGTGCTGACCCGAATCCGCGATGAATTCGGCATCGACCTGCCGCCCGGTTTCGAGGCCGAGTACCGGGCCCGTCTGCTGGAGGCCTTCCGCTCGGAGTTGCGAATCATCCCCGGTGTGCGCGCCACGCTGGACGCGCTGGCGTTGCCGTTCTGCCTGGCGACGTCCTCCAGCCCCGGACGGCTGGCGCATTCGCTTGAGATCGTCGGGCTGACGGCTGATTTCCACGGCCGCAGCACCACGGCGGCGGAAGTCGCGCAGGGCAAGCCGGCGCCGGACCTGTTTCTGGCCGCCGCGCGAAAGGCCGGGGCCGATCCCGCCCGGTGCCTAGTGATCGAGGATTCGCAGGCCGGCATCCGGGCCGCGCGCGCCGCGGGGATGGAGGTCTGGCATTTCATCGGTGGCAGCCACCTGCGCGGGTTGGACCTGCCGCCCGATCCGCAGGTCCGGCCACACCGGCGGTTCGCACGCTTTGCCGAAATCTTCCAGATTGCCCCGGAACTGCGCCGATCGGATCGGCATTCTCTGCAACAACGGAACGTCGCGACATGACCCGCCATGGCCCCGAGGACAAGGACGTCTCTCCGCGTGATCTGGCGGCGCGGGCGGCGTGGATGTCCTTTGTCGGCGGGATGACCCAGGACCAGATCGCCCGCGACCTCGGGATTTCGCGGCAACGCGCGCAGCGGCTGGTGGCCCGCGCCACGGCCGAAGGGCTGGTGCGGGTGCGCGTCGACCATCCGATCGCCGCCTGCCTGGATCTGGAACGGCGATTGCGGGCGCGGTTCGACCTGCTCTCGGTCCGGGTCGCCCCCTCTGTCGGGGCGGAGGCCGAGGCCCTGCGCGCCCTGGCCCCCTTTGCCGCGCCGGAGCTGGAGCGGCTGTTTCACGACGGCGCCCGCGTGCTGGCCCTGGGCACCGGGCGGACCCTGCGCGCCGTGGTGGAGGAAATGCAGCCGCAGGAGGCGCCGGGGCTGAAGGTCGTGTCGTTGATCGGCAACGTGTCGCCCGATGGTTCCGCCTCCTTCTACGAGGTGATCATGCGGCTGGCGGACAAGACGGGCGCGGCGCATTACCCCATGTCCATCCCGGTCTTTGCCCGCAATGAAGCCGAGTACGCGCAATACCTTGCCCTGCCCCATGTCCGCGCTTCACGCGATCTCGCGCTGACCGCCGACATGGCGGTGGTGGGGATCGGGCAGATGACCGATGACGCGCCGCTGCATCAGGACGGGTTCCTGTCCGCCGCCGATCTGCGGGATCTTCAATCGCGCGGCGCGGCCGGAGAGATCTGCGGCCATATCTTCGATGATCAGGGCCGCTATCTGGACCATGTGATCAACCGGCGCATGGTCGGCATCCGCGTGCCCTTCGGCAGCGCGCCGGTGCTGTGCATCGCCGGCGGCAGCTCCAAGATCGGGCCGATGCGCGCCGCATTGCGCGGCCAGCTGATCCACCACCTGATCACCGACGAGCTGAGCGCCCGCGCCCTGCTCGACGGCTGACCCTCTCCCTTTACCGCTGGCTGATGGCAGGTCCGTTTCCGGGCCGGCCCATGCTGCGCCGCGGCGTCTTTTGCGTGGTGAAATCGCTTGACTCACTTCATGTGACGTGGTGAGCATATGCCCGAGAGGTGAGCATATGCTCAGGTCTCTATCGGGAGGATATCATGAACCAGACTTTCCGCGCCCTCATGGGCGCCACCGCCCTGACCGCGCTGTCCACCGCCGCGCAGGCAGAGACGATCACCATCGCTACCGTGAACAACGGCCAGATGATCCAGATGCAACGGCTGGCAGAGGATTTCACCGCCAAGCACCCGGACATCGAACTGGAATGGGTCACGCTGGAGGAAAACGTGCTGCGTCAGCGCGTGACCCAGGACATCGCCACCAAGGGCGGACAGTTCGACGTGATGACCATCGGCACCTACGAGGTTCCGATCTGGGGCGCACAGGACTGGCTGACCCCGCTGGACAACATGGGCGCGGATTACGACGTCGATGACATCCTGCCGGCGATGCGCGGCGGCCTGTCTGTGGACGGCACCCTGTATGCCGCGCCGTTCTACGGTGAAAGCTCCATGGTCATGTACCGTACCGACCTGATGGAAGCCGCCGGCATGGAGATGCCCGAAGCGCCCAGCTGGGAGTTCATCCGCGACGCCGCCGCTGCCATGACGGACCGCGACGCCGAACAATACGGCATCTGCCTGCGGGGCAAGGCCGGCTGGGGCGAGAACATGGCCTTTCTCTCCGCCATGGCCAACAGCTTTGGCGCGCGTTGGTTCGACGAGGATTGGCAGGCCCAGTTCGACACCGAGGAATGGAATACAACGCTGTCCTTCTACATGGACCTGATGACGAATTACGGTCCGCCGGGCGCCTCCACCAACGGGTTC